>CALZIJ010000104.1 GCA_945787655.1 Nitrospiria bacterium
TTCCGAAGATTATTCTTTTCGGACTGGGGAAATCCACGTGTTATGGCCAGCCACAATTTGAAGCGGCCTCGGCTCGAGTTTTGGAAATCCTCTCCGGCTTAAAAGCGCGTGAAAGTGCCATTGAAATGGACGAGCTGATTTCTTTCTCTTCCTCTTTGGAGGAACACACTGATGCGCTGACTCAATTTTCGCGGGCCGAGAGCAAAAAGGGACAGGCCGGAAGTGTTTTGACTTTGGTTTTGCGCAATGCGTCGAAGGCAAAAGAGCTCCAGTACAGTCTTCAAAATGAAATTCTACTTAAGGGAGTTGCAAGTTAACCAATATATCGACTGTCTTTTTTAGATGTTTTAATCAATAAGGATATTGGCATTATGATTGAGCGTTATTCGCGGCCGGAAATGGCCGCTCTCTGGTCGGATCAAAAAAAATATGAAACCTGGTTAAAAGTTGAAATCACCGCCTGCGAAGCTCTGGTCAAGGCGGGTGAAATGCCGCAGACGGCTCTGGAGGAAATTAAAAAAAAGGCATCTATTGATCCTGATCGAATTAACGCACTCGAACAAATTGTGAAACACGACGTGATTGCTTTTTTAACTTCAGTCACGGAAAAGGTCGGAGAGGCCGGGCGTTTTATCCATTTGGGCATGACCTCATCGGATGTCCTTGATACGGCCCTGGCGCTTTTAATGAGAGAAGCAGCCGATCTTTTAATCACAGACCTTGAAAACTTGCTTGATGCCCTTCAGGATCAGGCCATAAAACATAAAAAGACCTTAATGATTGGCCGCTCGCACGGCATTCATGGCGAGCCAATTACCTTTGGGCTTAAACTGTGCCATTGGTACGAAGAAACCCGGCGGAACCATGCCCGGCTGATTGAAGCAAAAAATATTGTTTCAGTTGGAAAAATTTCCGGTGCAATGGGAACTTATGCCCATATTTCTCCGGAAATTGAAGCCTATGTTTGCGAACAACTGGGTTTAAAACCGGAACCGGTCTCCAGCCAAATCGTTCATCGGGACCGTCATGCGCAGTTCATGCAGGCCCTTGCTTTAATTGCGTCCAGTCTGGAGCGGTTTTCTGTCGAAATCCGTCACTTGCAACGAACGGAAGTGGGAGAAGCCGAGGAGCCGTTTGAGGCCGGACAAAAAGGGTCATCAGCCATGCCTCATAAACGCAATCCGGTCAGCACCGAAAATATTTCAGGGCTTTCCCGCGTGATCCGCGCCCATGCATCGGCCGCTCTCGAAAATATTCCACTGTGGCACGAACGCGATATCAGTCATTCATCAGTGGAGCGTCTGATCCTGCCGGACAGTACTGTGCTGCTGAATTATATGTTAAACCGTTTTACAAATATGATTCGACGTTTGGTGGTTTATCCCGATCGCATGCGTCAGAATATGGCCTTAACCGGCGGTACACTTTATTCGCAAAAAATCCTGTTAAGGCTGATCCAGAAAGGCATGGAAAGAGAGGATGCCTATGCCGTTGTTCAAAAGACTGCGATGGAAGTGTTTGAACAAGGAGGATCTTTCCAGTCAACAATCTTGTCCAACCCTGCCGTACTAAAGCATTTAAATGCTGAGGAAATTGAAGCGTGTTTTGATCCCTGGCAGTATTTGAAACATTTGGAAACCAGCTATGAGCGCGTTTTTGGAAAAGGATATGACCGGTCATGAAAGCAAAAATATATATTTCACTAAAAGACAGCATTCTCGATCCCCAGGGTAAAACGGTAGAGCATGCGCTTTCCGTATTGGGTTTTAACGAGGTAAAGGGTGTCCGTGTCGGTAAATACATGGAAGTGATGCTGGAGCCGGCCCCGCTTGAACAGGCTGAAAAATCGGTGGAGGCCATGTGTGAAAAACTTCTGGCCAATACCGTCATTGAAAGTTATCGATATGAAATAGAGTCTTGAGGGTGAACCCCTTCGTTTTCAGATGACAGATGATGTTTCCAATTGATGATGTCAGTCCCCTTCTTTATCTAAAGCCGCATCTTTTAATATAAAACTGAGACTTGTTTCTCAGGTTTTTTTAATGTCCTATTTTTTGGCGTATTTTTCAAAATAACGCCCTCCCTTTTGCTTATCAAAAACCGTCATTTTTTCTGCTTTTGAACTGCTACGTTTAGACCCTGTGAAGGGTGCTGAATGGATGCGGTGCGGTTTCTTGACAGAATAGCAGGTGTCGATTACCTTAAAATACAAGTCATTGAAATCAGTTATAAAAACTGAGTCATAGATTTTCAGGATTGTCGAGAGGTCTTCCGTCTTTAATTACCTATTTTTTCGAATTACCCTCTCTATATACAAGCCGGGTAGATGCGGATGATTGGGAGAAATAATTCACAGAGAAAAGCGGTCATTCGTTTTATGAAATACTATCTCACAGGATTTATTCTCATCCTGTTCCTTTTTCCGTCTCTTACACAGACAGCCTTTGCTCAAGGGTCTGCCGATATTATGCATCGACGGCATCATCTGGACAAACAAGATCTGTCGGTATTGGTGTTTAAAAATACCTTGGTCAATATTCGGAAGAATAATTGGGCAGAGATTAAAAAAGAGATTGAAAAACTACACGAGAGACTAAGTCAATACAAAACCTTGTTTCATATTGACCTAAAAGGGCCTTTAAATCTTGCCATTAAAGAAAAACGTACCAAAAACCTCCTTAAATTATTAGCTCACGAAGTTTTTTTATCCATGCAAATGCAGTTTCATACGATGATTAATAGTCAAATTAGTGATTATTTGGATACGGAAACCCGTTTAAAAAAAGCTGAGGAAGGCTATAAAGAAATCCTTTCAGGTAATATAAAAAGAAAAAATCCGGAGGCGTATGTCCGGGTGGAGGAGGCCTTTCTGGATGCAAAAATCGCTTTAGGAAATCCGGGGATTAATCCCTTACAACCCCGTTCTCCGAGTGATTTGAAAGCTTTTACTTTGGCCGTAGAAAAGATCGAACAAGAAATTAAGGGGGTATATACCTATTTTTCAAAATGATGGGCCGGGTTCTTGGTGGTGAGGGAGCCTAATCCATAGTGAAAAATGAGGCCCAATACATTCTGTACAAGGGGGGATAGAGAATGAGAAGAATGGTACTTGTCATTGTTTTAGTGGTCAGTTTTTTTTCTGTGATGACAGCCAATTCAAAAATGGCTTTTGCAGAGGACGATGAGTTTACTTTTGGCGATGTTTTTGTCCAAAAGAAGGGGGTTGAAAAAGTTACCTTTCACGGCTATGTCGCTTTTCAGTATTTTGATGTTGAAGGTGGCAATGGTTCTTTTGATCAACATATATTTGAACCATTTTTTGGATATCAAGTGAACGACAAGGTTTTTGCAAAATTAATCTTTGAACTTGAGCATGCGCCTGAAAAAGTCGATGACAGTCAATATGCGGAGCTATTTATTGAGCAGGCAGAGATTGACATTGTGCCTTTTGAAGGTCTTTCTGTGGGCTTTGGTGCGATTTTAGTCCCTTTTGGACTAGAAAACTATCTTCACGCGCCGTCGGATAATCCGCTGATTACCCGTCCTCCCGTTGTAAAAAGCGGAGAAAATGGAAACCCTGTTTTAAACAATACCTGGACGGATGTAGGGATTCAGCTGAACTACATGATTCCGGACTTCGGTGTGTTTGACTTTTATGTCATCAACGGCAGTGCACTTCAAACCAAGTCCACACGCGGGAGGGATACCAAGGGTCCTAACGCAAATCATGGAAAATCGTTTGGGGCGGAAATCCAGATTACGAAACTTGTCCCTGGATTTAATTTCGGAGTATCGTATGTTTCTGGAAAACATGATGCCAGTAATCAACTGGACTCCTGGCGGGCGGGCGTGCATGTCATGGCGCAACTTAACCCTGTTTATTTCTCAGCGGAATATATGACCGGAACTGATGAAGGGGTCGGGACTGTGAATACAGATGCAGATCTTTCCGGGTATTATGTGATTGCTTCTCTCATGCCGGAGCTTCCCATGATCAAAGACCGTCTGGCCTTCAGTATCCGGTACTCTGGTTGGACTGCTGATGATGATGCGGGTATGGACTATTCCGAGATGGCCTATGGATTACGATACCGGCTTTATGAACAAACCTGGGCCAAGGTCGAATATCAGGTAAACAATGAAGATGGAAACAGCACTGAAACGGATAATAATCGATTCGGGCTTCAACTCAATGTTCTTTTTTAAACCGCCCCGTAAATTTAGGAGAGCATAATAATATTCCAACGCAGATACATGGTTTAAAGGTCATTTCTGTGAGTACGGCTTATGGTGAACTTATCTAAAATATCGAATGGGCTTCAATTCAAGAGCATCCGGGTCAAGCTGGTATTGTGGTTTCTGCCCGTTTCGATCCTGCCCATGGTTGTCATGATGTTGGCGGGCTTGTCCTATTCTGACAATGCACTCAAAAAAGGCATTACCAACCGATTGATTGATAATCGCTATGGTATTGAGATGGAACTTCAGGAACAGGAGGACCAACTTATTCAAGAAGTCCGCCGTAACGCAGAGCTGCCGGTATTGCTAAAGGCACTCAAATCTAAGGATCCCAAGTCCATGGGAGAGTTGATTGGTCAGATTTTGGCGCTCTCTCAATCAGAATTGATGGGTCTTTACGATAATGAAGGGATGCCATACACGCTTCGGCGAAAAAAAAAGAATATCCAAGGCAGCATGATATTCAATCCCAAGAGGCCTTTAAATAAAGTCCGGCAAGGGCTGCCGTCTTTTGAGTGGTTTGCTTCGGCCTATGCCCAGGAAGAAGATGATTTTCTTTTTGAAGAGTCTGTCCCAAGCGCAACAGAAAGCAACGAAAATCAAGAAGACGATTTTGGCAGCATCCCTGAAATCGCCAGTCGAATTCCCGAATCTATTGTAAAACGTATTCAGGAGCAGGGGAGTTATGTCCACCGTACTTCTGAAGACAATGCAATCCGAATTTCAGTGTACAAAACGGTCTCTTTTTCGGGGCAACAGATTGGTATTCTGCATCAAGCCGTCGAATTGGGTGAGATATTTGTCGTTCATCTTAAAGAGAAAACCGGGCTTGACATCGTCTTGTTGGGCAAGAAAGGCAAAATTATTGTTTCAACACGGACAGAGCAAGACGTTCCTTCTGGCGTCGAAGAACGGTTATTACAAGCTGATGGCCAGATCATTTCCGAAATCGGAAATTCGTTTTATACACTCTTGCCCTTGTCCAATGCAGGAAACACTCGTGAAGGGGGGATTGGCCTTTTTCAGTCACTTGACCTTTATCGGGTGGAAAAGCGGGAATTCACTGTCTTTTTTGTCATTTTGTTTATAGCAAGTACCTTGATTGTGGCCTTGGTCACCTATTTTGTCGCAGGGTCTTTTAGCAGACCCATTTTAAGGGTTACTGACGAGGTACTTAAAGTGGCCGAGCGGGAAGGTGATCTCACACTTAAACTCCCTGTTCAATCCAGGGATGAAGTCGGACAACTTGCAAGCTCCTTCAATGTCATGATCAAGAGCTTCAGGGATCTTATTTTTGGAATCCGGGATGCCGGTCTTCAAATGACGGCACAAGCGTCCCAAATCAGCGCCGGCGTCGGTCAACAGGCGACCGGGGCCGCACAGCAATCGTCCGCAGTGACCACGGTGACGAATACGGTAGAAGCGCTCTCGGAAACCGCAACCAGTATCGCGGAAAATGCCTTGAATCTGGCCAGATCCTCAGAAGAGACTTTAACCGGAATGGAAGACACAAAGGCAAAGGTAGATGCGGTGGCTCAAAAAGTGATGGCCTTGGGGGAAAAGTCCGAAGCCGTGGGAAATATCACCAATCTGATCGAAGATCTCGCGGATAGAACAAACCTGCTGGCCTTGAACGCATCCATTGAAGCGGCCCGTGCGGGAGAGGCAGGACACGGTTTCTCGGTCGTCGCCGTGGAAGTGGGAAAGCTGGCGGAACAATCTTCCCAGTCGACCAATGATATTCGCGCCATTATTAGTGAGATTCAATCAGAGATACACTCTACGATTATGGAAGTCGAAGAAACCACCAAGCGGACGGATCAGGGACTTCAGATGTTGAGCGAGGCTGTCCAGGTGATTAAAGA
Organism: Nitrospiria bacterium; assembly: GCA_945787655.1. Lineage (GTDB taxonomy): Bacteria > Nitrospirota > Nitrospiria > SBBL01 > JAADHI01 > JAADHI01. The sequence continues at coordinate 6,105 of CALZIJ010000104.1, forward strand.
GATTTCCATTTCCACACAGCAGCAAAGGTCTGGTGCGGAGCAGGTTGTTCAGGCCATCATGGAAATTGAGGATGTGACCACCACCTTTGCCTCAACGACCCAGCAAACCGCAAACCATGCGGATGGATTGAGCCAATTGGCAGAAAATCTTAAAAATGCAATCAGTGGTTTTAAGTTGGACGAAGATTCATCTTCGTCTAAGCAGGATTGAACGGCCGGCTACATGACCCCGTAAGCCAGCATGGCGTTGGCGACCTTGATAAAACCCGCCAAATTTGCCCCTTTGACATAGTTAATATATCCATCATTTTCCCGTCCGTGGGTGACGCACTGTTGATGGATATTTTTCATGATGTTCTGCAGACGTTCATCCAACTCTTCCGAGGTCCAGGCAAGCCGGATACTGTTTTGGGTCATTTCCAGGCCCGAGACGGCCACACCGCCCGCGTTCGCCGCTTTACCGGGTCCATACAAGAGCTTTGCTTTGTGGACGGCTTGTATAGCGTCGATTGTCAGCGGCATGTTGGCCCCTTCAGTGATGGCTTTACATCCTTGTGAAATCAGCATTTCGGCGTCTGTTTGATCGAGTTCATTTTGGGTGGCGCAGGGAAAGGCCAGATCGCAGGGAATTTTCCAGGGTTTTTCGCCTTTGTAAAATTCACAGTCATATTTTTCAGTATATTCAGATATTCGGCCTCGAATGCGTGTTTTAAGCTTGATGACATAGGCGAGCTTTTCTTCGGTTAAGCCCTCCGGGTCGTGTATAAATCCTGAAGAGTCAGAGAGGGTAACGACCTTTCCGCCTAACTGCATGATTTTTTCAGCACAGTATTGCGCGACATTTCCAGACCCTGAAACAAGACAGGTTTTACCTTCGATTTTATCCCCGGCTTCTTTCAGCAATTCCTCCATAAAATACGCACAGCCATAACCCGTCGCTTCTTTACGAATCAAGCTGCCGCCGTATTCCAGGCTCTTCGGTCCGGAGGTCACAGCGGTCTGGATCCACGTCTTCTCGGC
>CALZIJ010000105.1 GCA_945787655.1 Nitrospiria bacterium
TGACCAGCATGGGACTGCCGTTGTCGTGCTTGCAGCCTTGATCAACGCATCAAAAGTCGTCAATAAAAAATTATCCGAACTCAAGGTGGTGGTCAACGGCATCGGCGCCGCAGGAGTCGCCATCAGCCAAATTCTGAATGAATCCGGCATCCGCGAGATCATCGGCTGCGACCGTGAAGGTATTATTTACAGCGGCCGCGAAAAAGGAATGAACCCGATTAAAGAGCAATATGCCAAAATGACCAATCTCAAAAAACAGAAGGGATTATTGAAAGAGGCGCTTATCAATGCAGATGTCTTTATCGGCGTATCCGGACCGGATTTACTCAAACGAAAAGACATAGAAAAAATGGCTCCTGACCCCATTGTGTTTGCCTTGTCCAACCCGACGCCTGAAATTATGCCGGAAGAAACCACGGGTATCGTCCGGGTCATGGCCACCGGGCGTTCCGATTATCCCAACCAAATCAACAATGTGCTGGCTTTCCCCGGCATTTTTCGGGGCGTGCTCGATGTCAGGGCATCCCAAATTAATACGCCAATGGATCTGGCTGCGGCCCATGCGATCGCTTCCATTATCAGAGAAAGCGAATTGTCGGAAGATTATATCATCCCCGGGGTCTTCAATCGCCGGGTGGTCAAGGAAGTCGCCCTTCATGTCGCGGAGGCTGCCATTCAAACCGGAGTGGCACGTCGCGATAAAAAAGCAGGGACGGGTCGTTCCATACAATAATGCAAGCGAATCGGTCAGGCAGGCCGCGTCATATCACGCTTTCGCGAGAAAAGCACCGAACACAAAAAAATCACCGAGGCCAATAACACAATCGTCGCCCCTGAAGGAATATCAAACCAGTACGAGAAAAAAACCCCTGCCCAGGAAGATCCCACGCCAATGACGGCCGAATAAATCACCATCGTCCGCATATTCGTGGCCCATTGTTGCGCCGTGGCCGCCGGAATCACCAATAAGGCGAAAACAAGCATCGCGCCGACTGCCTTCAATGCAATCACCACGGCCAATGAGATTAAATTCAAGAGCAAAAAAGCCAGGCCTTTCGCAGGAATTCCGCTCGCTTCTGCCATTTCCGGGTCAAATGAAATAAAGTGAAACTCTTTAAAAAACAGGGCCAGGACCAGTAAGATCCCTGCGGAAAGCGCCGCAATCAACTGAAGATCCACAGCCGTGACAGACAAAATACTGCCGAAGAGATAGCCATAGACTTCGGGGCGGTATCCCCTCATCAATCCGATAAATAAGATCGCCAAGGCCATCGTAAAGGTATAAAAAACACCGATTGGCACGTCCGGTTTCATTTTGCCTTTTTTCTGTAAGAAGGTGGTGACCCAAACCGTCGAAAGGCCAAAAACAACCGCCATGAGAAAAGGAGATACACCGATCAAAAAAGCCAGGGTCACCCCCGCAAAAGCCGCGTGCGCCGTCCCGGCACCCATAAATGTCATGCCCCTCAGCACCGTAAAAATACCCATCACGGCACAGACCAGCCCAATGAGCAAAGAGGCCGCCAGGGCCCGCTGAATAAACCCGTATGAAAGCAACTCAAGCATGGTTATGGGTATCGCGTACAATAATATAAGGCTGGTGATCCCGCCTGGCAATGATCACCTCATCTCCGTAAACCGGCGCCAGGACTTCTTTTTTCAAAATTTCTTCCGGCGAACCTTTGGCGTGCAGCCGGTTTTTCAGAACGATCAAGGTTTCAACGATTGCGCTGATCATATTAATATCATGGGTCACAAAAACAATGGTTAAGTGGTACTGCTGATGTAAAGCACAAATCAAATCCCTTAACCGACGCTGAGTCGATGCATCAATGCCCGTCGTCGGTTCATCCAGAAGCAATATCTGGGGACGTTGGGACAAGGCGCGCGCAATCAGCACCCGTTGCTGCTCACCGCCTGAAAGCTGTCCAAAAGGGTGATCCTTTAAACCGGCCATACCCACGGCATCAAGTGATTCCAGCACAATTTCGCGGTCCTTTTTTTGAGGACGTTTGAAAAGCCCCATTGCACCATAGCGCCCCATCATTGCAACTTCCCAGACCGTGATCGGATAGCTTGGATCGGTCCGTTCTTTTTGCGGGAGATATCCAATCCGGGCACGGTGATGACACCGCAATGCCTCACAGTCGCAATCAAAGATTTGAAGGGAACCTGATGATGGGTGAATTAAACCCAGCAACCCTTTGAGCAAGGTTGTTTTTCCGGAGCCATTGGGTCCAATGACGCCCACAAATTCTCCTTCAAAAACATCCAGGGTCATCTCTTTTAGGGCATCATGTCCATTATAGGAAAAAGTGGCATTGGAAAACCGGATAATCGGATGAGACGTCATGGTGATGCTTCCAGGGCAGAGACCAGTGTTTCTACATTATAGCGGATCAAGTCAAGATAGTGCGGCGTGTTGGGCAAAGCGCCGGGTAACGGAGAAAGTGATACCACTTTTATACCCGTCTCTTCGGCAAGAATGGCCGGAATTTTTGGATTGAGCTGGGGCTCCGAGACCAGGACTTTAATCTTGTGTTTCTGAATCAAGCCGATTAAGCGGCCGATTTTTTTAACCGAGGGCTCTCCTCCAATTTGTGTCAAAATATGGCCCTTGACTTCAAAACCAAAGCGTTTGGAAAAATAAGGCCAGGCCGGATGATGGGTGATCATTTTTTTATCCCGCAACCGGGCCGTCATAGAAAGCAGCTCTTTCTCCAGAAGATCCAGTTTCCGGAGGTAAAGCGCAGCATTCTTTTTATAATCTTCCGCTTTCTCCGGATCCACAGAAACCAGGGCCTCCGTAATGTGCCCAATCATTATTTTAACATTTTGAGGGTCAAGCCAAATGTGCGGATTCCCTTGCGCGTGTCCACTGTCCGAATGATGATCGTGGGGGTCCTCTTCCTCAATCAACGCCACATCGTTCGAGGTGACCACGACCGGAAGATCCCGCCGGTTTGCATTTTCAATCAAAGGGTCCACCCAGGTTTCCAGACCCAATCCGATTTTAAACAAAATTGCGGCTTTTTGAATCAAAATCATGTCACTTGGCTTTGGCGTGTAGGTATGTTCGCTTTCCAGTCCTGAAATGAGGGTAGAAACCTGAACATGCGGCAAGCCGACCGCTTCAACAAAATCCCCTAAAACAGGGAGCGTCGCCACCACAGGAATCGGCGGCTTTGCCCATCCCACGCCCTGAAAAAAAAGAACCAGGGACAGGCTTCCCGTTAAAAAAAACAGTCGGCTTTTTAGCTTGGCATACAGCGTTTGCATCGAGGATAGATACAGGATATGAAGAAAAAAGTCCAAGTGAAATTCAATAGACCCGCATGAAAAAGGGTTTTACAAGAGACTTTCCAATAAAATGACATTAACCGTCTCCCACAAAACAGGGGCCTTAAAAAACCAGTCCAGCCGATGATACGGCCAACCGCCTTTTGAATCTCGAACACCAAAGCAGGGCCATACCTTTGAACTCATCGGTTATACTTATGATGCGGCGGGGGACCGCGTCGGACTTAATCGGACCAGGACTTCGGTTGTATTGCCTGAATCCGTACACGCGGCCTTCGACGCGGCGAATGAACAGGTTCAGTTCAACAGAACGACACCGAATTTAAACGACGATGCGAACGCGGGAATCTCATCAGCTAAACGGATACCGGCAGCACAACAAGCGACACATTGGGATGCGCGGAATCGGTTTGTTGGCATTAGCGGGCCAACAATAAACATCCGTTTTTTCTTACACGATAGGCTTTGGTTTTTTTGCCGGGACAGGAGCTGCCAAGTGAAAACGACAACTATATTAGAAGAGTTTATTCGAATAGCGGGAGGCCTCTTTTCTTTCGGTCAATCACTTACGGCGCTTTGGGTCTCTACTATCTTTTTAACTTATGGGTTAAGGTGTTTTTTTTCTTTGGGTTTCCCTTATTTATATTCTTTTCCTTAATGGCTTTTGGATTATGGAATTTTAAAAAATGGGGTCGATATCTGGCAATTGTCGTATGTGTAACAGGGATTGTCACTACTGTTCATGATGGGATGAATGTATATGGTTCTCTGGATCACTTTTCAGTCTTCCATATCATCCTCATAGGTACCTCAATTGCCCTCGCTATTCTGTTTACGCTTCCGGCGGTAAAGCAAATCATGATTAATTAAATACAAGGACAACTATAGAATGGAGTCTGACTTGGCGAATTGGCTCAATAGAAAAATACCCTGTCCGAGTTTTAGTGACGATCCGCTGGGGCGAAAAATGAACTTTACCCTCAACGGCGTGCAGACGGATGATCAATACGACGGTAATGACATCGTGGCGGAAATTGGAGGCGGTGCGGTTCAAGTCACTTATTTAAGAGGTTTAAGTGTTGACGAACCCTTTGTGCGGCAGGCCGAGACAAACGAATATTTTCATGTGGACGCTTTGGGCACTACGCTGGATTTAACCGACAATACCGGAGCGGTGACGACAAACTATGAATACAAAGCCTTTGGGAAGACCACCATCAACGGCACTTCAACGAATCCGTTTCAGTATACGGGCAGGGAAAATGACGGGACGGGGCTGTATTATTATCGTGGAAGATATTACTCTTCTGAGTTACAGAGATTCATTAGCCCAGACCCAAGCGGTTCTCCAATTCGTCCAGCAATGTTCATCGGTGGCGTACCATGGGTCAGCAGCGGCTCATGCACACCTTTAGTGATCACTGATCCTTATCGGCTTCAATATGTTTACGTGAAGGATAACCCACTAAACCTTACCGATCCATCCGGCCTGGCTGGAACAGAAGCTTGCGATTATTATGACAAACAATGTGAAAAGAGATTTCCGTCCAAACAGAGAAAAGACAGAAATGATTCGATATTTGCGAGTCAATCCTATGAATGCCAGGCAGGTCAATGTTGCAGGGATTTTGGAGAGGGGAATAAGAAAAAAGATGACATCAGAGGCTGTCTTATCAAATCTGATTCAAGGTGCTCAAAGATCCAAGACGAAGTCGCACGCAAAAGTTGCCGTAGATATGCTCACTATAAATGTTACTCATTAAGTAGGCAGTCTGGGCGTTTTGGTGATGAGCCTTCTTCTTGTGGGAGTTTATTATAGTGCACGTTAATATGAAACAAAGCATAAGACTAACTATATTGCTTATGTTCTCTGGCGGCATTGTAGGCATTTTGGGAACGTTTATTATCCACTTTGTCCTTTATTTGAGCGTTAACTTTTCCGAAGCAGATTTTTGGAAGAATTATCCTCCAATTACCTTAAGTGAATTGACACGATATTTTTTAGTTGGTTTTGTCAGTCTTGGGATCATTGCGTCATTCCTTGTTCCGAGAATACTGGGTGGAAGCTTCGAGTCCAAACACTTGATTCGTTGGGGCGCATTCTTTGGTGCAGTGGCCGGTTTCTTGAATTTCATTATTTTATTTTCATCGGGAATTATTCGCTCTGTTGATGATATTCAATTAGTACTGCGAGATCTTCATATAGTGAGCATAATTTTTGGTGTTCCCGCTGCATTGATAGGGGCTCTGGCGGGAATGGCTGTAGCAATTATTTTACGAAGATTCGTAACTAGTAAATATAGGCTAAATTAATGTAGCTCCGACTTCGTGGGCAATAGATAAAGATTAAAGAAGAGATGAAAAATAAAAGCATCAACGGCGTGCAGACGGATTATCAATCCGACGGTAATGACATTGTGGCGGAGATCGCTAGCGGTGCTGTTGGGGTCATTTACTTGCGGCCTTTGAGCATCGACGAATCCTTTGTGCGGCAAGCCGCGACAAACAAGTATTATCACGCGGATACCCTGGGCAGTACGCTGGATTTAACCAATGATGACGGGACGGGGCTGTATTACTATCAGGCACAGCATTGCTTGAAACGGTTTTTTCCCGAAAGACAATTTCAATGATTACACCTGCAAAGGCAAAACACCTTTATTTATACGTTTTAAATAATCCGATCAATTTTAGAGGCCAGCAGGAGAAGATAAAGAAGGTTCATATTTTTCATTAGATATGGGGTTTCAAGTTGGATCCAATACAATTTCTGTATAATACGACTCTAATAAATTGGGAGTTTAATGAAATTTAGGCTTTTCAAAGGCTATTTAATTTTATTGGGAGCAGCCCTACTTTCAGCTTTAACATCGGTTTGGGCTTATTACCGTCTAAATGAAAATGACACCCTGCTTTTAGTTGGCTTATGCATCGGATGCCTGCTTGGTATTTATATTTACATAAAGGCTTGGCCACAAATTGAGTTTCTCGTCGCTCAATCAACGACATGGGATAAAAAAGATATTTCAAAATTGTTTGGACCTCAGAAACATCGGTACTTTTTTGCCATATGTTTATCCTGAAAGACCTGGCGTATTATCTCTTTTTGATCACTAATAATAATGACGATTTTTTCTATACCGGCTGCTATCCCCTCTTCAATGGCATACTGAATGGCCGGTTTCCCCCCGATCGAGAGGAGTTCCTTTGGTAAATCAGGGGAAAGGGTCCGCATTCGGGTGCCCAGCCCTGCTGCGGGTATGATGAGATACCGGGGCGTGTCCTGTTTGCCGCATGTTCCCGTGCTCATGAAGTAATTTTACACATAAATTGACCTGAATGCCATTTCAGAAAAAAGGAGGATAATATCCGGCCGAATGCCGGGACAGCAGGATCTTTCCTGAATACCGGATAGGCGTACTCATACCGGAATTCACTATTCTCTACACCACGCATAAACACACTAATCCTTTAAAAATTAACTAGTTGTCCTCCTGGCAAAGGACTTGCTTTTAGGTGCATATGATGATAACCACTGCAACCAGAAAAAAGGAGGACGTGATGGCTACTGTTATGAAGGGGAAGGATTATTGCCTTGAATATTCCGGGACGTATTTTGTGGAGCGTATCAGCAGGGATGATCATGAAGTGAGTAGGGACGATAACGAAGCTTCACAAAGGACAAGACTGGAAGTATTTAAAGAAAGGCTTTATCGGGGTATTCTGGATCTTATGAAATCGACCCTGATAATTTTTACGTTGTTGATGCTGTAC
>CALZIJ010000106.1 GCA_945787655.1 Nitrospiria bacterium
TGCAAAACATTTCGCGTTCAACATACTCGGCGAGGATCAGCAGGAGATTTCGGATCATTTCGCGCGCCCGGATCACACGCGCTTTAACGGTATTGCGTACTCGTACTCCGAAGATGGCGTTCCATTGCTCGACGGGACAATCGCCGTTTTGCGGTGTCGCACTCACGAAATTCATGACTGCGGCGATCACTACATTATTATTGGCGAGGTGCAGCATTTTGCCTCGCGCGACGGGAAGCCGCTTATATTTGCGAATGGTGAATACACGGCACTGATATAGAATCTCTGCTCGAATTGTCCACACTGGAAGTGACGCGTGGGAAAAACCGGCAGTACCGGCATACAGAGAATCCTGCGTGCCGCGGGTTATTCAGCCCAGGGCTTTGCCCAGGCCTGGAAACACGAGGCGGCGTTCCGCCAGGAAATCGTGCTTACCCTGATCCTGATACCCGCGAATAATGTCATCACTCCCGTCAGTGGAGGCATCAGAAACAACCAGGATCTCCAGCTTTTCTTTCGGGTAATCCAAAGACAAGGCGTTTTTCAATTTTTCTTCGATGGTGGCGGCTTCGTTGTAAACGCTGATAATCAGTGTAACCTCGGGGAATATCTCACCTTGCTGGACTTTTCTTTCAGGTAAAACCTTGTTCAAGATATAGAGCACCAACGGGTATCCGAAATAAACATACCCCACAGTGAAAACAGATATCCAAAAAAGAGTAATCATAAACTGACTTGCTTTCGGATAAGAGGCCCCAGGGTATTGGTTAAGGTTAATGGCATTTTCTGCCAGACCTTCTCAAACCACTGGCGTTTCGCCGACCCGCTGCTTTCACGATCAATCTTTTTCCCGTTAAACATCCAATAATGCCAATGAAGCCCGATAGGCTTTGCGCCCCATTGGGCCTTAAATTTATAGGTCCCTTCGTTGGGAGAAGACCGGCCAAAATCAAACTGGGAATACCCCTGTTCAGCCGCATACTGAATAAACTGCCAGTAGAGCAGCATATTCGGGGACAAGTGATTATAAGCTCTTAAGGTCGATGCCCAAGGGATAGAGACCCGGTTTGGATGACAAAGTATGAGGCCCACTCCGATATTCTCTCCTTTAAAAGAAACAAGCCCCATTTTCAGATCACTGCCGTAGTTTTTTATAATGGCTTCAAACCAGGCCCTGGAATGAACCGGGGACCCCAAATCCCGCATATTTAAACTGAAGACATCGTAAAAAACATCCAGATATTCGAGGCCTCCCCATTGGAAAATACAGCCGTTTTTTTCTGATTTTCTCACCTGACTGCGCAGTTTTGATTTAAAGTTTCCCCAAATAACTTCCGCCTCTTGCGTGATATCCATCACCATTCGAACTTTATGGGATTTTGTTTGCACCTCCTGCTGCCCGGAGTCCATTTGAAGGAGGGAAGTCCTGAATTCAACAAAGCCCTCGTTTAAGTGCCTGGCGAGGGAAAGCGCCTCTCGGTACAATAGATCAGCGGCCGCAGAACCGTCCGCCAAAACACCGCCAAGGTCACAAAAAGGCAAGGACACGAGACCTCCCGAACCCCAAAAAGGTTTCATGTGAATCAAGGGCAATACGCCCGCAATACCCTGGTCTTCAACCATTAAATAATATTTTTTATGACCGTAAGCCTCCTCAACCGACTGCCCCCAGGCATAAAAATGATACGGGGATGCGGCCGCATGGTTTTTGATGTATTGATCCCAGCGAGACTGATCCTCTTTTCCTGCAATAATAACTTTCATATTCCCTTGTTTTCATGCCCGGAAACCGCGTTCACAACACTTCTTCAATGGCATACTCTTTGGTCTCACGGGCATGGGTAAAAATAATAATTTCACCAATTAATCCAATGGCAAAAATCTGTATTCCCAGCACAACCAGTAAGACGCCAAACAAAAGCATGGGCCGATCGCGCAACTCCATGCCCAGAAAAAGACGACCGATTGCCAGATAAGAGATCAAGGTCAGCCCTGAAGCCAAAACCGCTGAACCCGTCAAACCAAAAAAACGAAGGGGTTTCCGGGTAAACTTGACCAGAAAAAAGACGGTTAACAAATCTAGCAGCCGACGAATGTAGACACCGAAGGCATAGGTTCTTAATTGCTTCTCCTTACTGGACTGACTTAAAGGAACTTCACTCACCTTAAATCCCTGCTTGTAGGCTAACAAAGGGATAAAACGGTGAAGATCCCCATACAGATTGATTTCTTCTGCAACCTTTCGTTTCATAATCCGGGCACTACACCCCAAGTCCTGAAAAGACCAGCCGGTCATCAACTTCACCACAGAACGAAACATCCGTGTTTGCAATTGATTTATTTTGGAATCCACCCTGGGCCATCGATACCCAATCGCCAAGTCACAGACCTCCATTTTAGCCACAAGGGCTTTTAAATCTTCAGGATTAATCTGGTGATAGGCCGGCAGCGTCATTATCGCATCCCCTTTGGCCGCCTGGAAACCGGCATTCAATGCGATCGCTTCACCAAAGGTCCTCGATAATTTGACAATAATCAGCGCCTCCCCCTTTTCTTTCAAGGCTTTAAGACTGGCATAGGCTTCACGAAAGGCGCCATCCACAACAAATATAACTTCAAAGGGTTCTGGTTGATCCGTCAGGGCCTGTTTATAGCCTTCATATAGTCCGGCAATCTCATCGTGACGCTCGGAAATGGGGATCACAACTGAAATCATAAGGATTACTCCACACGCATTTTGACAGACGACAGGCTTCGAAAACTTCCCGTTTTTATGACCAGCTCGCTTAATATGCCAATAGACAGCAAAAACAGCCCCAGGACATAAAAAAGCACACCGCTTGAGGCCATCATAAAATCAAAACCTTGCTGGGAAAAATAGGAAGAAAACGCAGCAATAAAAAACATCCCCCCAAGCACCATAAAAAACAGGGTGGAAAAACCAAAAAACAACAGCGGATGACTGGAAAAAGAAAGAATCATTTTGATCGTCATTAAATCAACCAACACCTTGTAGGTTCTGGAAATACCATATTTTGAGACCCCGAATTGTCTTGCATGATGTTTGACCTTGATTTCTGTGACGTCCGTTCCTGCCAGAGAGGCCATGGCGGGAATAAAGCGGTGCATATCTGAATACAAGCTTACCGACTGAATGACTTTTGCGCTATAGGCTTTCAGTGAACATCCATTATCTTTTATCGACACTCCGGTAATTTTCCCAATCAACCAGTTCGCAATTCTGGACGGAATTTTTCTGGAAATGAGCTTATCTTTTCTTTTGTGCCGCCAGCCGCACACAATGTCGTACCCTGCCTGAATTTTTTCAATGAATAAAGGGATATCCGTTGGGTCGTTTTGCAAATCGCCATCCATCGTAATAATGATTTTTCCCTTGGCATGGTCAATCCCCGCCTGCATCGCCTGTGTTTGTCCAAAATTTTTTCTGAATTTAATCACCCGGACTTCCGGAAAGCGTTGTTTGGCCAAACAGAGCCGAGGCACCGTTTCATCCTGGCTTCCGTCATCCACTGCGATAATTTCAAAACGGCTTCCTGTTTGCTCAAGCACAGGATAAAGTTTTTCGATTAAGGGCGTCACGCTCTCTTCTTCATTGTAAAAAGGAACCACAACACTGAGTTCTATTTCAGGATGAAATAATTCGGTTCTCATTTTAAAGATTTTCGCCTTCAATCTTGAATATTTTAACGACTGGGCCCACCGCTTTATTTTGAGCGGGGGAAAATTCCTTGATCAACACCCCTTTTTCAAAAAGTGCGTGATAAAACCGGGAAAAGGCCGGAAATCGTTTGCTTTTTTTAGAATCGGGCTTGAAAAATCCGCCGTATTTATCACTCTGTACAATAACATATGCGACCCCTTTTTCCCGGTATGTTTCTAAATCATCAACACCCACCACTCTGAGCGGATTGCCCATATCCCGGTCAACTTCCGAATCCAGCACAGTCACTCCTTCCTCGACAAAGGATTCACGCCACCAAGGAAACCGGATATAAGTCAGGTCATATGTAACCTGATTTTCAGAAGCCAGCAATTGATATTGTAGATAGGTATCATAATGCGCCGTAAACTGACCATCAGATTCAGCGGAAGAGGCCAATTTCAAATCAAGCTTAAGGCGCTCGGCGCTAACGAGTAACTGTGGGCCATTTTCATCAATAAGAATTTTTGATCCGGAAGGCAAGTTGGACTCAATCCATGTCTTCGCCAGATTTCTCGTGTCCGGCGCTAAATTCTCTTTCACCCGTTCCACAAGCAGAAAAACAGGGTAAAGCAAACTAATCGCCAGTAAACACCCCATCACCTGTTGCCGCCGTTTTTGCTCACCGGCAGTTAAGACAAAAAAGTACGCCGCAGAGAGGGCAAAAAAAGGGTAAAGCGGCAGCTGATGACGCGTCCCGGCCCGAAACGGTGCGGCATAAATTGAAATCACGGCAAACAACACGGGATAACTGATTAAAAGCAGCCCTTTTTTATGTTTAAACTTGAATGCCAAGGTCATTAAACCCAAAAACCCCAGGCTGCAAATAAACACACCCAGTCCTCGTGGGGAAAATAAAAATCCCGTATAGTGAAGCGCCGCCTGGAAAAAACCAGGGCGGTCTTCGACAACGGTAGAGGCCGCTTCCAGCGAATCGGTATTCTCCCTAAAAAAGCGCATAAAAACTTCAACCATTTTAGTGGACCTGCGCCCCAGCGGGTCGAGAAAATTGTAGGGAGAACAAATAAAGTGGGCCAGATAAAATAACAACAAGACGAGAAATCCCTCAGAAACCACCTTTCGAACTCCCTTGTTTTTTTGGGTGTATTTCTGACCATTGACCAGAAGGATTCCCAGAAACATTGAAGGCAGCATCACAATGGAATATTCTTTTGTTGCAGTGCCCACGCCTGCAAGCACGGCGGCAATCATGAGCATCTTCAGATTTTTCTGTTCATAATAATTTAAAAGAAACAGCATGGATGCAATGGTAAAAAACATGGTGGGCGTATCCGCCTTGATATCCTGACTCGCCGCCACATGCCCGTAACTTAAGGCCAGCAACAGCCCCGCTATCAAACCAACCCCTTTTTTTAAATGACGTTCTCCAAGGAGATAGACGGTAATAATACTGCCTAAACTAAACAAAACGGTCGTCACACGGCCAATCATATAAAAAGGACCAGGGTTTCGAATAAAACTGACGGCAAAATCCGCGGTCGAATGCCACAGTCCGATGACCTTCCCAACAATAAAATAAATGCCATATTCAAAAAAAAGGAGGTACATGTAAAATGCGGGCTTGTGGAACCAATGGGGATTAAAATCAAACGAACCAAAGGACAAGGCCCGTTTCACGAAATGGGCCTCATCCGGGTAATACGAGTAGGGGTATCCATGATGCAGACCCGCAAAACGGACCGCCGCCGCCAATATCAGGACAAGGATAAAATAGTGACTTGTTTTAGAAAACAGTGTGTGGCGCATGGGTTATTAAGACTGATCTTATGATACCTTTTTGGGAAGACGATCATAATCATCTTCAAAACGAACAATATCGTCTTCTCCCAGGTAATGACCATTTTGTACTTCTACAAGACGAAGCGGCACATCAGTCGCATTTTCAAGCCGGTGTTTCACCCCCATGGGAACAAAGGTACTCTGGTTGACGGGAATTTTATAGACGCTCTCCCCGACCGTCACCGTGGCCTCTCCTTCAACCACAACCCAGTGTTCACTTCTTTGATGGTGCATTTGGAGCGATAACCTCGACCTCGGGTGAACCATCAGTTTTTTTACTTTATACCCTTCCCCCTCTTCTAAAACCGTATAACTCCCCCAGTGACGATAAACTGTTCGGTGGACAAGGTGGGCCACACCATTCTGTTTTTTCAGATTTTCGACGACTTTTTTTACATCCTGCGCGTGGTCTTTACTGCAAACCAGCGTGGCATCTTCAGTATCCGCGACAACAATATTCTCCAGACCCACAACACCGACCACCCTTTTTTCTGCATAAACGGTACTGTTTTGACAGCCAATATTAATGACATTTCCGGATATAATATTGCCATCCGCATCACCGGGAACCACTTCATCCAGAGCATTCCAGGAACCGACGTCTTCCCATCCCATATCTGTTTGAACAACCGCCAGATGTTCTGAACGTTCAAGCACGCCATAATCGATGGATACCGAAGGGAGACCGGCATATATTTGGCGAAGCGCTTCGTCTTCCGAATTTGTTCCGATCTTGGCTTCGACTTCCTGAAGCCCCTTATGTAATTCGGGCATATATTTTTCGATTTCCTTTAAGATCACATCAGCGCGCCACACAAATATACCTGTATTCCACAATGTCTTTTCATCGGCCAAATATTTTTCAGCCTGTTCCCGCTCCGGTTTTTCTATAAATCTTTTAACAGCATGTGCATCATCACAAGCCTGGAGCGGAGCACCACATTGAATATATCCGTATGCCGTTTCCGGTCTCGTCGGTTTGGCGCCAAGGGTCACAAGTCGCCCTGATTCTGCAATACGGCAGGCTTTCAATAAAGACTCATGGAAGGCGGCTTCATCCCGAATAAAATGATCGGCGGAAAGGACAACCATGACCGCCTCCGGGTCTGCTTTCCGAAGATTGATCGCCGCAAGCCCTATGGCCCCCGCGGTGTTTCTTCTTTCGGGCTCTGAGATGTAGTTCAATGCGGAACCACCCAATTCTTTCAATTGCAAACGGATTTGCTCTATTTGCTGCGGATTGGTGACCACATAACATGATTCTGTTTGAATCAGACTTGAAATCCTGGAAAGCGTTACCTGAATTAAAGTTTGATTTCCAAATATCTTAAGCAGCTGCTTCGGATATTCCTCACGGCTGAGCGGCCAAAAACGCGTCCCGCTTCCTCCAGCTAAAATTACGCCATACACAGAATCTTACCTCCCTTTATCAGGCATTTTTTTATATGCCCATTCCAGACTTCACAAAATTCCACATCACAATTTTTTATTATGCACTTTTTAAATATCTCAGCAACTAAAAAACGGTCACTGGGTTCAACTTATCCTTAC
>CALZIJ010000107.1:0-7062 GCA_945787655.1 Nitrospiria bacterium
TATATTCAAGCCGGACGGCTTGAATATAAGAGGCTTTTTTTTGTTTCCTTTAGTCATAAATAAAGAAGAGAAGCACCTTGATAAAAGCAGTCTGCCTTGAATTTTATCCAGTATTCCCATATGATTAATGCATATAGTAATGGTATTTAATTTAAACGAGGCCTTCTGTGGACGCTGCCAATAATACGATTGCGATCATTCTTGCGGGCGGAGTCGGCTCCCGCTTAAACCCGCTGACAGCAGACCGGGCCAAACCTGCCGTGCCTTTCGGAGGCATTTACCGTATTATCGATTTTGCGCTTTCCAATTGCCTGCATTCAGGGCTGCGCCAAATTCTGATATTGACCCAATACAAGTCCCATTCACTGAATAAACATCTTCGGGATGGCTGGTCGATTTTTAATCCTGAAATCGGGGAATACATTACGGCCATTCCTGCACAGAAACAAACCGGGGAAGACTGGTATACGGGAACGGCCGACGCCATTTATCAAAACCGGTATATCATCAAACGCAGCAGCTCGAAATATACCCTAATCCTTGCCGGAGACCACATATACCGTATGGATTATATGGAAATGCTGAAAGACCATATTAATCGTAAACGCGATGTGACGGTGGCTTGCATGCCGGTCCCGGTTGAGGAGGCATCGGCTTTTGGTGTCGTTGAAATTGATGACCGGATGCTGATACGAAAATTTTATGAAAAGGAACCCCACCCACCCACGATACCGGGTGACCCCAAATCTGCACTGGCTTCAATGGGGATTTATATTTTCAATACTGAATCCCTGCTCGATGTGGTGCAGGAGGATCACACGATGAGTTCTTCCGCGCATGATTTTGGACGAAACATTTTTCCAGATTTGATGAAGTCCGATGCGACAGTGGGGGCCTATCGTTTCGGAGAAAAAATAGGGCGGGTGACACAGGATTTTTACTGGCGGGATGTCGGCACGCTGGATGCCTATTATCAGGCCAATATGGATTTACTGGAGCCGGTTCCGCCGATTGACCTTTATCAAAAGGACTGGCTGATTCGAACCTATCATGGGCAATTTCCCTCTGCCCGCATGGTGCCTTCCGCGACGGGGGAGGTCGGTTTTGTTGAGAATGCGTCTTTAGCTGGCGGGGACGTGATTATCGGAGCCCGTGTCATTCGATCCATTCTTTCTCACGATGTGCGTGTCGAATCCCATGCGCTGGTTGAAGGGTCGATTTTGTTTGACGGTGTTCGTGTTGGTGCCGGGGCGCGTATTCGTCGATGTATTATCGATAAGGAAGTTGCGATTCCACCCGGAGCCAATATCGGATGGAATCGCGAACTGGATGAAAAGCGCTTCGTGGTTTCAGAAAACGGAATTGTCGTTGTGACAAAGGGGTATCAGTTTAAAGAAGAAACCTGAATGGTTTCAAATCTTTTTTATTTCACCCGCACAATCTCAACGGTTTCCATGACCACGGGAGTATTCGGGCGATCTCTTTGATCCCGCGGAACGCGGGCAATTTTTCGAACAATATCCTGTCCTTCAAAAACCTGTCCAAAAATCGTATGCCGGTTGTTCAAATGATCGGTCGCCCCTTCTGTGATAAAAAACTGGCTGCCGTTGGTATTGGGACCGGCATTGGCCATGGCGAGTCGTCCCGGGCGGTCAAACTTCAAACCTGAACCAAATTCATCTTCAAACTGATAACCGGGTCCACCCATGCCGGAACCCATCGGGTCACCGCCCTGAATCATAAAACCGGGAATAACACGGTGAAAGATTAGCCCGTTGTAAAACGGTTTTTTGACTTTGGCGCGTGTTTGAGGGTCCGTCCATTCTTTTGTGCCATCGGCAAGTCCGATAAAGTTTGCCACGGTTTTGGGGGATTCTTTTTCGAAAAGCTGAATGGTGATTTTTCCCTCGGTCGTATTGAAAATGGCGTAGAGCCCGTCAGGCAATTTTTTTTCTTCGCCTGATGCTTCGGAAATCACAGTCATCATTAATATAGAAACAGTCAGAAATAAATTAAAATAGCTGATCATTCTTTTCCCTCCAAATTTGACGCATGTTCGATGTGACATTCTGCTTATTCGAAATTTGAATCGATAGTACTACACGAAACTTGGGATAGCAAGTTGCGTGCGGGATGGCATCACCCGGAATAAGGCCCAATTTGACAGATCGGAAATTCGGATTAGGATTAGAGTTGTCAATCAATAGATGCCCATAGAATGTGAGTGAGGCTCAAGTATTTCCTTGGATCTGCCGATAGAACTTTCAAGCAACAAAGCGCTCTCGACATTTACTGATAAAAGTCGAGATCTTTTGTATTCATTTGATGGCAGTTTATGGAATTTATTTCAACACAAGGATTTAAGCTTTTCATCAGAGGAGGGTTTCTTTTCCTGCTCACTGTTGGTTTTTTTAGCCCTGCCTTTTCCTACGAGACCATATCCATTGTTCACGGTGAACGCATCGAGGGGACTGTGCAATGGAGAGATGAAACTGTCCCGGAGAGATATCTCCATAAAGTGCATAAAAATCCTGATTTTTGCGGGAGAACGTTTTTAGACGATGCGTTAACGGTTCATCCTGAGCATCGGGGCATGGAGAATGTCGTGGTTTTTCTTGAAAATATACAAGAAGGAAGAGACCCCGGTTCCCGGCAGATGAATATTATCAAGAAATGCCGCTTTACTCCAAGGATGATGGGGGCAGTGAAAGGCGCGTTAATCGGTTTTCGTCACGATGACTTCATTACACATAACATCCATCTTTTCCGGCTGGATAACAACGCCACTGTATTTAACATCGGGCTCCCCATTCACCGGTGGCAGCAGGTCGTGACGCGAGAGAATATCAAGACCGGTTTGTTTCGGATGCAGTGTGACATTCATGCCCACATGAACGGGATGATTATTTCTCTCGAACACGATTATTTTGATACGACTGATAGAGAGGGTCATTTTGAGCTCAGCGACGTGCCGCCGGGAATATACCGTCTTGTTGCCCTTCAGAGTGGATACAGGATTCAAAATATGCATCAGAAAGACGAAGAAGGTTTTCGTCCAATTTATGAACAGCCGCATCGTATTGTGAAAGAGGTGCATGTGAAAAAAGGGGAAACCACCGAAGTCTTGTTTGAGTTTGGACTTGAAAACTGATCAAAGTCAATAACCGTCGGTGTTAAAGGGAGGAAGAACATAATGTTTATCAAACGAAGAACACTCTTTCTTATGGGATTCTTGTTATTTTCGACAGCAGAGTTGAGCATTGCCGCGAATATAGAAGTCTCCGGTTTCGGGGATATTTCGTATGGCTATCTCTGGGACGGCCCTGCCGATGAGGCGGATGCCGTGCTTTTTGAAACCCATGGGACTGATCCGAGTCCGTTGAGCCAGAACGACGGTTTTGGAAATGTCGGCATCGATTTCACGGTACTGGCTGAACTCACGGATCGCCTGACAGCGCTCAGTGAAGTGAACCTTCAACTTGAACGCGGCGGCAGCAGTGACATCGGACTGGATCTGGAGCGCGTCTATGTTGATTACCGGATTAACAACAAATTTAATATACAGGTGGGATCGTTCTTTACGCCCATCGGTTTTCATAACCGAACCTTGTACAGCCGCGCCTGGTTGATGACTTCCATCCAGATCCCGGATTTTGATGAAGAAGAACTGGGGTTTGTTCCAAGCCATTCAACGGGGATTCACATCTACGGAAACTTGCCTGCAGGCGGAACCCATTCGATTAACTATGCGGTGTCTCTTGCCAACTCCAGGGGACCGGATCCGGTCACATTGATCATTAATCGAGATGAAGGAGACCGGAAAACAGTGACTGGGCTTCTGGAGTGGGTTGTGCCTAAATATCGGGATTTTAGAATCGGGCTTTCCGGGTGGCTTGCCGAGCTGAATACCTTCAAGGTCGGACCGGCTTACGGGGACTCTGTTTCGATCAGCACCGGGGAACCCGTGAAACTGGAAGAGGTTGGATTTAACCCGTATCTTGTATTATATAAGGAAAATTTTAATCTGATTCTGGAATATGTGACCTCCAAGCAAAGAGACAAACGCGGCAATGTTCCTGGTGGTCCCTTTGATTTTTCAGCTTTTTTTGGAGAATTTTCCCTGAACTTGATGGACGATAAACTGCATCCATACGTGCGTTATGATTTTACAAAACTTCCCGGAACCGGGGGGCCATACCTGACACTTAGAGATGAAGACGGCACCTTGACCCGAAAGTTTATTCCGGAGTTCAATGCCATCATGGTGGGTGTGGCCTATGACTTGTTTGCCTTAAATCGAATTAAGGCCGAGTTGATTCATAATTTTGACGGTCCGCGATCCAATTACGGACTGACCATTCAAACCGCATATGCATTTTAGGGTCTGACTAGGTGATAAGGGAGGAAGTCGCAACATGAAAATATTATCTTATAAAATGGCCTTGGTTCTCTTACTGTGGATTGTGCCGGCGCAGGCACTTTCAGGAGAAATTGCGATCATTGTGAATTCTGAAAACCCGGTAGAAAATCTGAATATGATCGAAATCAGAAAGTATCTATTAAAAGAAAAAATATCCTGGCCAAACGGTTCGAAAGTCCGCTCGGTTGATCGGAAGGGTCTGCCTCCGGAACGAAAGGCTTTTTTGAATGAAGTGGCCCATATGTCTCCTGAAAATTTAGATAAATATTGGGTGAGCAAACGTTATGAGAAGGGGATTCCTGTGCCGCCCAGGCTGAGTGGAGACCTGCAGATTATCGAATATGTTCAGGCCTTTGAGGGGGCCATAAGTTATGTCAATGCCGATAAAGTGAAAGGGACTTCTGGGGTCAAAGTTGTAGGGACCGTTCCCATGCCGTAAGTGTGGGGCTGTCAAAAATATTAACAGGTAGGGGTAAAGGTGATAAACCGTTTTCAAGAAATGCGCATTCAGAATAAACTCTTGTGCAGCACAGGGGTCAGCCTTGTCACGATTGCCGTGGTCTGGTTTCTGATTTCAAAAATTATCTCAGCTTCAGATACCACATATAAAATCGCCAATACGATGCTCGAGGTTGCCGACTCCGTAGGGAGAACATCCGGTGCCCTTCAGTTAACCTCGGACCCGATTACGTCCGTGCTCCATAACTGGAATGTGCTCGAAGGCAAGAAACTTTTTGATCAGAGGTTTTTGAAATACCAAAAGGAAATGCTGCATCTGAAAACCCTGCTTGAGAAAGAAGACGACAATCATATTATTAAAAATATCGCTGAGACGGAAAAAAATGCGCAGAAACTTAAAGATCTTTCCATCCGGGTTTTTGATCTGGCCGACCGAAAGGTCACGGCGGAAGGGGAGGGAAAGATCTTTGCAGCTCAGGCGGCCATGGAAGGCGTCAGTGAAAGCATTGCTGAAATGATTCACCTGAATGTGGAGTCACTCACCGCCATGAAAAATGCGGAAGCCACCTTAATAAAAAAAGCAGAAGATGTTTTTTCTGAAAGCCTGAACAACAACAAACGCTTTTCAGTATTGTCCATTGTGACCTTATTGGCGGGTGTTTTTGTAACTGGGGTTGTCAGTTTTATCATCGGGAGATCGGTTGCCCGTCCGGTCAGGCTGCTACAAGAGGCCGTACATGCGGTTACCCAGGGAGATTTGGAATATCAGATTCAAACTAAAAGTTATGGTGAAGTCGGAGATCTCACACGAGGAGTTGTCTCCATGATGGAAGGTTTGAAGCGGGGTGAAGCAAGAAAAGGGGAAATGGCAAGAGTCTCAGCCATGATTGAAAATGCGGTTGATAACTTTATGTTTTGTGACAATGACCGGATGATTACCTATATGAATCCGGCGTCTAAAAAAACCCTCATGAAGATAGAGTCCCTTCTTCCGTGTCGCGTCGATGAATTTCTTGGGAAAAAAGTAGAGTTTTTCGCGGTGGATGAGAGCAGGGTCCGGGAAACGATTGAAGATGAAAAGCGACTGCCCTATACCGGAAGCATACAGCTTCAGGGTGAAACCATCAAATTTACGGCCAGCGCGATTTATGACCACAATCAGACAAGAATCGGGACAATGGCCAACTGGTCGATTGTGACAGAGCAAAGCAATATTAAGAATTCTCTTACAGAAACCACCTCTTCTTTGACGACAGCTTCAAGTAAATTGGAAACGGCCAGTCATGAAATGCGTGCTTCAGCAGAAGACACCACGCGTCAAGCGATGACCGTCGCTTCCATCAGTGAACAAACCAATCAAAATGTGCATTCGGTCGCAACGGCTTCAGAAGAAATGTCCGTCACAATCAGTCAAATTTCAAAAAATATGGAAGAAGCCCGTACGGTTTCAAAAAATGCCGTCGAAAAAGCGGCTTATATGAATAAGATGATTGAAAAGCTGGATCATTCCAGTCAAGCGATCGATAAAGTGATCAAGGTGATTACCGATATCGCCGAGCAAACCAATCTATTAGCCTTAAATGCGACAATAGAAGCAGCGCGCGCCGGTGAGGCCGGAAAAGGCTTTGCCGTTGTTGCCAACGAAGTTAAAGATCTCGCAAAAGGCACCTCCGATGCCACACATGAAATTGGCTCGCAAATCGGTGTGATACAAGAAAATACAAAACATGCGGTCAATGCAATTAAGGAAATTACAGAAATTATTGCCTACAACAACGAAATTGCCATGACCATCGCCAGCGCCATTGAAGAGCAGTCCCAAACAACGGATACCATTAGTGTGAGCATGACAGAGGTCGCGAAAGGGACAGAGGCGATGGCGCGGGATATCAGCGGCATCCTTTCGGCCGCGGAAGGCACCGCCACAGCAGCGGATCATATACAGGGCTCTTCAAAAAACCTGGCTGAAATGGCGTTCCGCTTGTCAGGGTTGATCGATGAGAAAGCCACATCCCCTAAAGAAGCTTCCTAGAAATTCTTTCAATAGTTCAACATACCGGAACTCTAAAAACTGACAGATACAATCATCAGCGTTGAATTCTTGCCCCCCCTCCTCTAAGATGGGGCATGGCGAATGCAGGATTATTGATTACATTTGAGGGAGGGGAAGGAAGCGGGAAGAC
>CALZIJ010000107.1:7129-8657 GCA_945787655.1 Nitrospiria bacterium
CACAAATTGCGCTTCTTGCCGCCTATATAAAAGCAAAAGGGTGTGCGGTGATCCAAACTCGAGAGCCAGGAGGAACCCCGCTAGGGGAGACCATCAGGGGATTGATTTTAAAGGTCGGCGCGGACGAAGCCCCAATGGCCCCTAAAACAGAGCTTTTCCTGTATCTTGCAAGCCGTGCCCAGCATGTTGCCGAAGTGATTCTGCCCGCCTTAAACAAAGGGCAAATCGTATTGTGTGACCGATTTTCCGATGCCACATTGGCCTATCAGGGTGATGGCCGGGGGCTTCCAAAAGAGATGATTACGGAAATGACCCGTTTTGCCTCATCCGGGCTTGAACCGGATTTGACTTTTTTCCTGAACCTGGATGTAAAGTCGGGCCTTGCCCGCTTAAAAGGCAGGGATGAAATAAACCGGATGGACCAGGAAACGCTGGATTTTCATGAAGCGGTCAATGAAGGATATCATGGTCTTGTCAAGGCCGATCCTAAACGTTTTGCCGTCATTGATGCTTCAGACCCCATTCAGGCCATTGCACTTAAAATACAGGAGCGGGTTGATGCCGTCCTTCGATGATCTTGTGGGCCAGCGCCGCAGCACCTCCATTTTACAATCCTTTCTTAAAAAGAAAAGTTATCCGCAGGCCCTGCTTTTTGAGGGAGAACGCGGCGTCGGAAAACGCCTGGCCGCAGAAATCTTTGCGCAAATGGTTTTGTGTGACGCGCCATTAATCGACGCCGGGGCGCCTTGCGGTCACTGCCTGCCCTGCCAAAAAATACAAAACCGGAATCACCCGGATTTTATGCCCATAGCACCGGAAGGCAACGCGATTAAAATCGACCAGGTCCGCGAGATGCAACAACGGATTATCTATAAACCCGCCAGTGGTTTAAAAAAAATTATTTTCATCGATCCTGCTGAAAAGATGAATCCTGCCGCAGCAAACGGTTTGCTTAAAACGTTAGAAGAGCCGCCCCCCTATGCGCTCCTCATTTTAATCAGTGCCGAAGGCGGGTCGCTTTTGCCCACAATGCGTTCCCGTTGTCAGATTGTGCCCTTTCACCCGCTCTCCTTTTCGCAGGTCCGCAAGGTCATTATGCAGGAAAAGGGATACACCGAAATGGATGCCCATCTTGTTGCGGCGACTGCATTTGGCCGGCTGGGCATGGCCAGAACCTTGGAAATAGAAGCCGCGCGCCAGATGGATGAACAACGATATGTATTGATAGAGTGCGCAGATTTTTTTGAGACTGCAGCCAATTTTTCACAAGACCGGGAAACCCTTGAAGATGCCCTTCAATATTTAATGCACTGGTTTCGAGATGTCTTGCTGGTCAAGTCCTTAAATGAAGAAAAGAATGTATCGGATATTAATCTGTATTTCCCTTGGCGGCATACGGCAATCAAAGCATGGGCGGAACAAATGACCTCTTCAGAAATTCATGACCTTTGGGAAGACATGCAGCGTGTTCTGGCTGCTCAGAACCGCAATGTAAACCGTCCCTTGTCCCTGGAAACCCTGTTAATGA
>CALZIJ010000108.1 GCA_945787655.1 Nitrospiria bacterium
CATCGGCGTCAGTGAATCCTACAGCACCCCGGCGGCGCGGGATCACGGGATTGAGGTGGTCCAGAAGACCGCCCCCGATGCGCCTGTCGAACACCTGATTTGACATCCTCCCCTCCTAAAGGAAGGGGATTCCTACTGCGATCAGGCTAAGGCCAATATCGCTTCGGTGGGTGCTTGCTTCATCGAGGGGTCTTGCTGCACCCACTCTCCACAAGCTAAGACGGCATGCCCTGCCGCAAGTATATTCTGTGCCGCGTTGATGTCGGCATTGGCTTTATGACCGCAGCCTTGACACTCAAAGACAGCTTGTGTTTTCCGGTTTTCTTCTTCGATGTGACTGCAAACCGTGCACTTTCGACTTGTGTTTCTTGCCAAAACCGGGACAACTTGACCGCCGCGCCAAAGCTGTTTGTATTCCAACTGCCGTCGAAACTCAAACCAGCCTTGATCCAAAATGGACAGGTTGAGACCCGCTTTCGCACGAATATTGCGCCCTGGATTCGCGATGCTTCCGGTTGCCGAGTGCGACATGTTTCTGATCCTCAAGTCCTCGATGGCGATGATCGCGTGGTTTTTGCTGATTTCGGTCGAGGTTTTGTGAAGATTGTCTTGTCGAATACGGGCTATTTTAGAATGAAGTTTTTGCGCGTGTTTTTTGGCTTTCTGCCAGTTCTGGCTAAATTTCGTTTTTCGACTCATTTGCCGCTGGAGGAAGGCCAATCGGTGTTGTTGTTTCCGGTAGCTGTTGAAAGGAAGTCATATTGCTAGGTAGCTCTCCTCTGATAAACGATGATTTAGAGGGACATATATATTCTTTAAAAGAATTTGGAGTATCTGACCAGCAGACAAAGCCCTTTGCCTCTCAAGCTATTAATTGTTGATGGTGAGTTTCAAATCCAAGAAAGAACCTAAATATAGGTATTATGCATAACAAGGCAAATCACTTAATGCCCGTGTTTGCGGCGTTAGCATCACATCAATGCAATTAATCATCAACTTTGAGATAGTCCAGAAGTGAAGAATTGTAGGCGTATTCGATAAATTTTAGAGTTTAGAATTTCATAAAATATAAGATGGATCTGAGAGAAACAGGGCTCCGCCGATTTTGAGGGTTTCGAGCAGTATTCGATGGTTCAGGAAAAATACTGAGTAAAGGTTATCTGGAAAATATTGAGGAAAAGGAAGAGAATGATTGAGATGTCCAGTCGGAAAAATACGGACTATACACCCGATACCTGATCCACGAGCTTCTTCCAGGCCAATGCGCGTTGGACGGACAGCGAGATCGTCTGGGCCTCGACCGGTTTCAGAAAATAATCCCTAACTCCCAACCGCATGCAAGCGATCGCGCTTTGCACGGTCCCGAAGGCCGTTGCGATAAGGATTTCGGCATGCGGACATACCCTGCGTATCTCTTCAATCAAGCTTATGTTTTGCCCCGAAGGATCGTTTGGGTCCACCAACACCACGTCAACCTCACTGACGTAAAGCACATCCATCGCGTCAGCAGTGTTTTCGGCAGTGAACACGGTGAGTCGTTCATCTATATTTTGAATAATAAAGTCGGAAAATCCAGGATCGCAATCGACGATCAAAAGCCTTCCTCTCAGAGTAGCCGCTTGATCGGGCAAGGCCTGGAAATCTAAGTCCTCGGGCAAAGATCGATGGAATGCTGCTTTTAGCATTTCTTTAGCGAACCGTATTCCCTTGGAATAATGCTTATCAAAATCGTAATACGCCATAGCTTCCCTCCAAAATGAAAACGATATTTCTGTAGGAACGCATGATTTAAGCAAACAAAGGGCCGCCTGTATATTCTCCGTCACTTTTTGCAAGACTGCTGGGAGGG
Organism: Nitrospiria bacterium; assembly: GCA_945787655.1. GTDB lineage: Bacteria > Nitrospirota > Nitrospiria > SBBL01 > JAADHI01 > JAADHI01. Next base: position 1,850 of record CALZIJ010000108.1, read on the forward strand.
TTTCCCGCTTTCCTTGATATTTTCAAGCTTGCGATTCTGATCGCGGGTACGGTGTTACTTCGGACTCAAACTGGCGATTGCCACGGATAGGTGACACCTGTCACTGATCTGTTACAGTGTCATACCCACATGCTTACAAGATGTCCTCAAAAACAGCCTCTACGAGTACTTTTCGCCTTGGTACGAGAATTGCGATGGAAACAAGCACAGCATTGATCTTTTAGGGGGTGTCAGCAAAAAGTGGGTAAGCGCCTGTCCATCAAAAACCGACTTAAATTGACGCTTAAAGGTCTTCGGCGTCTGTTTTTTCTAACATCGGAAGCGACGACAGAAACAAGATATTCCCGACGAGGCACTAGCCCTCGTCGGGAAAACAGCAAACAAAGACAGTCCGAACAAACGCAATTTAGAGAAGAAAGATCACTCGGCGCAGTAGAGTGGGGGGAATGGACTTACCACGTGATCCAATTAGAACGACAAGACGGCGAAAAGTTGGGTGCGTTTGATGTGGTTTCCAGAAGTACCGTAGAAAAACATCCTCTAAAACAGCGATTCATATTCGATACAAGAACGGCCTGGAAGATCGCCCTGATGCTCTTAAAAATTGCTGTTGACAACGGACAACCCAAGGGTTCCGGAAAATAGTCCATTCAAGTCATTTTATAAGACCCTTTCCCAATTCCGCTTCTAACAGGTTGCACTACTTCGGATATATACAATAGGACGACTTGTCTTCCTTAATAACCGAGGTATTCACCGTGAGCCGTTTATTTCTCTGCGAAAAACCGTCTCAGGCCAGAGATATCGCACGTGTGCTCGGCGCCAAGCAAAAAGGAGAAGGCTGTCTCCAGGGTTCCGGCGTCGTTGTCACCTGGTGTATCGGCCATCTTCTGCAAATGTCTCCGCCGGAGGCCTACAACGAGGCCTACAAACGCTGGGACCTGGCCAATCTTCCAATCATTCCCAGGTCCTGGCAACTCGAAGTCAGTAAATCGGATCGGAAACAATTTAATCTAGTGAAACATTGTCTTTCACAAGCTTCAGAAATCGTGATTGCCACCGACGCCGACCGGGAAGGAGAAACCATTGCACGCGAAATCCTGGAGCGCTGTCGCTGGAAGGGACCTATCCAGCGACTATGGCTTTCCGCATTGGACGAAACCAGTATCCGAAAAGGGTCAAACGCACTGCTTCCCGGCGACAAGACCGCGCCACTTTATCTCGCCGGCCTTGGCCGCGCCCGGGCGGATTGGCTGGTTGGCATGAATCTTTCCCGGCTCTACACTCTCATTGCCCAGAAAGCGGGACATCGCGGCGTGCTCTCCGTTGGCCGCGTGCAGACACCCACTCTAAACCTGGTCGTCGCGCGGGATTTAAACATCGAGGGGTTTCGAGCTATCCCATATTTCGAACTGCTTGCGTCTTTTAAAACAATAAGGGGGGCTATCCAAGCCAAATGGGTTGTCCCGGAAGCCGTGGCGGATCCGGAAGGCCGCTGCCTCAATAAAAAACAGGCATTAAATGTCGAAAGCAAGATCCAGGATACGACAGGACACATCAGCAAATCCGAAACCAAGCATTTGTCGGAAGCACCGCCGCTTCCTTTTGATCTCTCATCCCTTCAGCAAGAAGCCTCGCGCCGCTTCGGCATGAAGGTGCAGGACGTTTTGAACGTCGCGCAGAGCCTGTATAAAACGCACAAAGCCATCACCTATCCTCGAACCGATTGTGCCTACTTGCCCGAAAGCCAACATCAGGATGCGCCTAGCGTATTGGCGATGCTCAACGCAAGCGATTCGAGTTTGCATTGGCTCCTCGACAAAGCAGACCAAACAATCAAATCAAGAACCTGGAACGGCAAAAAAATCATGGCACACCACGCCATCATCCCGAACATTCCGGACAAGGGACGCGCCGAGCTCACAAAAATGACCGAAGCCGAGCAGCGGATTTACGCCCTCATCGTCCCGCCGCTACATCGCCCAGTTTTTCCCGGATCACCAATATGAGCAAATCACCATTGAAATCAACGTCGAAGGCGAGCGCTTCAGGCCACAGGCAGAAGAACAAGCGCTCTAGGGTGGAAATCGATATTTCAGGGTGAAGACAGCACTCCGCAGGAAGATGGGACGCCCAACCTTCCCGTGCTCGTTGTCGGAGATCGTACCGAAATGGAAGCCACGGAAGTTAAAACCCGCCAAACACAGCCTCCCCCGCGATTCACCGAAGGGACACTGGTTGCGGCCATGAAATCCGTGAGCCGACAGGTCGAAGATCCGGCGGAAAAATCCATACTCAAAGCCACGGCAGGCCTTGGCACCGAAGCAACCCGCGCATCCATCATCGAAACATTGCTAAAACGGAACTTGATTGCCCGCCAAAAGAAACACATCGTCAGCACGTCAACCGGCCGTGCCCTGATCGCCGGGGCCTTCAGTGAAGTCCATAGCACACAAAAGCTGTCGCGAACCTTGATTCGATCGGTATCGAATGAAGTAAAGGAGCGTATCCGTGTTTTTTGGTAAAGACATAGCCAAGACAGTTTTGGGCCGGGGTTTCAGGTTGTCCAAAAACGACAAAATCTCCGAGATCACCATTCCCGACAGCGATCGGAAAGGCCATTTCTGGTGTTTCGGCACAACACGTGTGGGCAAAACGCGCGTTTTGGAGAACATGGTCGAACAGGATATTCGCAAGGGCTACAGCGTCTTGGTCTTGGATCCGAAAGGGGATCTGGACCTGTTCGAGAAGAACGTCCAGGTGGCCTACGAAGAAAAACGTGAGGAAGAGCTGATGTTGGTCACGCCCATCTTTCCCCAGGTTTCGGCCGTCATCGACCCTTTATCACACTACTACATGCCCGAGGAATTGGTGGGCCACATTGTTTCCGGCGTCTCCGTGGGCAAGGAGAAGTTTTTTTTTCATGTCGCCTACGAAATCAGTCTCGTCATCGTACAGTCGCTGCTGATGGCCAGAGCTGAAGGCAAAAACCCACGTTTTAACTTGAATGACATCAAGAACCGCATCTCCCGAGAGGAGCTGGAACGGCTCAAAGAAGAAGTCGCATCCCTGGAAGCCCCTGATGAAAAGAGTGGACGGGAGGCCTTTGACGAAGAGAAAAAACAGCTGGTCATGGACCTTGAGAAGATTCTGGCTTCGCCGCCGGACTATTATGGGAAAGTTTCCTCCAGTCTGCGCGTGGCCCTCATGGAATTGACCAGTGGCAACATCGGCAAGGTTGTCGGAAAAGCCCCCTCCAACCGCTTTCTCAAACGCCTCGAAGAAGGAAAGCGTGTGATCATGGTGGTCCAACTCGGTGCCATGCTGACCCGGCCCGCCGCATCCACCTTGGGCAAGGTTGTGGTCTCCATGGTACAGAGCTTCGTGGGCCGGGTGTTTGCCTCGGGCCGAGAGGTGTCTCCGCCGCTCTGCGTCTATATCGATGAGGCGCAAAACGTGCTCTACCACGGCATAGACGACTTATTCGCCAAAGCGGGTGGGGCAGGGGTCTGGGTCCATGGCTTTGCGCAATCAGTGTCTCAGATCTTCAAAGAAATTGGGAAAGATTATGGCAACGCCATTCTGGACAATACGAACACCAAAATTTTCTTAAGAGTACCGGATCCGGAGACCGCGAAGTATGTGACAAGACATTTTGACACCCATCGCGTCTATTCTCCAATCTTAAATGTCGGTGGCGGCATGTCCGTGCGCGAGACGGAAGAAGACCTGGTTAAGCCTGCAGAAGTGTTGAATCTCCCGCCTCGCCGGTTTTATCTGACGACCTACGCGGGACCTTATATCGCCGAGTCTCTGGACGTGTCGGATCCCTATCTCAACATCCAGGTCCCGGAAGTGGTCACACGAGGTGAAAAATGGAATTGGGTTCCCCGTACGGGCTGGGTCTCCTCCCGGCCCTCTTGATCTTCTGGATGGTGATGAAGCGCGTGCTTAAAAAGCGGGCAGCGGGCCAGAAACGGGCAATTGCCCTTGAATCCCTTTCCCAATTGTGGAAAGCGCCCAACGCAAAAAACGAGACAGAACCGATCTTGAGCGAAGCCGCTTGTGGCGGAACCCCCGAAATACCCCCGGTGTTTCAACATGAGGAAATCACGCTGTTTTACCAGAATCATATTCAAGCGCTCAAAGGCACAATTCTCATACTTCTGAAAGAGGTCCTCTTGATCTTGGATCGCGAAGGAGATTGTCCTTCTGTCGTGAATACCAAAGGAGAAGCCGAAGCCCCGCTATGCTTGAAGTCTACGGTCTGATTCAGCGTGTTTCGAAGAAGAAAATCAATACCTTGATCCTTGGCGAGAGTGGCACGGGAAAGGAAGTGGTCGCAGACGCGATCCACTCCAAAAAACTGATTGATGCGCCCTTTGTTTCTATCGACTGTGGCGCCTTGCCCAAAGGTCTCTTGGAGAGCGAGTTATTTGGGGTCCGCGAAAACTATCCCGGCATGCACAACAAGGAAAAACTGGTCGGAAAGCTGGAGGCATCAGAAGAAGGAACCCTATTGCTGGACGAAATTGGAAATATGAACCTGGACCTTCAAGCGAGCTTGTTGCGTGTGTTGCAAGAAAAAACCTTTTCCCCCTTGGGAACACATGAAGCTTTGCCGCTTCGATCCCAAGTCATCGCGTCCACCAATGCAGATCTGCCGCGTGCTGTTGAAGTGGGAAAGTTTCGAGAAGACTTGTTCTACCGTTTAAATGAAGTGCCCATTGTCCTGCCTCCCCTTCGGAAGCGAAAAGAAGATATTCCGCTCCTGGTGCAGTACTTCATCGATCGCGATAAAAGTCAACAGGGGCCGGCGCGTACAGCACTTCCAGAAACACTCCGATTGCTGATGAACTATGACTGGCCTAGGAATGTGCGAGAGTTGGCACGCGTCATTCAACGAGCGCTGCTTCGCTCGGATGCCCAATATCTTACACCCAGGGACATAGACTTGCCGGGTAGGGTACAAGGCGACCCCTTGTTTCAGAAGGAGGTTATCCAATACCATCTGGAGAGCTACCAACACGAAATGCAAAAATTCGAAAAGACGCTGCTTGAATCTGCACTGAAAGAAACAAGCTGGAATCAAACCGTTGCAGCGCGGAAGATGGAGATCTGCCGACAGCTTCTGATTCGGCTAATGAAGAAACACGATTTAAGTTGTGGCAATAAAATTTGGTACGGACGGCAAGCCCTAAAAAGGTT
>CALZIJ010000109.1:0-6947 GCA_945787655.1 Nitrospiria bacterium
ACTTGATCCATAGCGATACTCTCTGTAATTTCAAGTTCGAGGGAAGCCGGTTCAAGTCCGTTTTCTTCGAGGACACCAAGGACATTTTCGAGCAGGTTTTCCTGTTGGAACTGGCGAGCGGAAAAATTCACGCCGATCCGGAGCGGGGGGATTCCTTTATCGCGCCATTTACGAGCTTGTTCGCAGGCCGCACGCAATCCCCATTCGCCGATAGGAATGATTAAATTGGTTTCTTCCGCCATCGGAATAAAGGCAGAAGGCAGAATTATGCCTTTTTCAGGGTGGCGCCAACGAATCAAAGATTCCAGACACGTAATTTCTCCGGTTTTCAAATCCAGTTTGGGTTGGTAGTGCAGCTCAAACTCATTGCGCTCAAGCGCACGGTGAATGGCCATTTTTAACTCTATGCGTTCGAGTGAATGAATTCCAATTTCTTCAGAATAAAACTGATAACCGTTCCCGCCATGTTTTTTAACCCGTGTCATGGCCTGATCTGCGTGACTGATGAGTTTTGTTTTCTCTGTCCCATCTGCGGGATAAAGGCTGATCCCGATGCTCCCGCTGATAATAATGGTGTGTTGATTCAGTTTCACGGGTTTGGACAATAGGTTAAGAATTTTTTGTGCGATGGTGGCCGTGTGTTCAATTTCGCTGCTTTCTGTGAGCAGAATGGCAAAGGTGTCTCCAGAAAGATGGGAAATGGTGTCGCAGTCTCTGACGGCGCTTTTCAGGCGGCTGGCAATTGTAATCAGCAGTTCGTCCCCGGCTGGGCGGCCAAATGCTTCATTGACCTGCTTAAAATGATCGAGATCAATGGAAAGAAAAGCCAGTTTTTTCTTTTTGCGCTCCGCTTGTTTGATGGCCTGGGCCAGGCGTTCAGAAATGAGCCGGCGGTTGGGAAGTTCTGTTAGTATATTATGATGGGCGAGATAAAGCAGCCGCTCTTCGGAAAGCTTCCGTTCGGTAATATCTGAAAAAATGGCAACGAAATGGGTGACTTGATCCGTATCGTCACGGATGCCGCTAATGCTAAGCCATTCGGGATACACTGTCCCGCTTTTTCGTCTGTTCCAGATTTCTCCCTGCCATTCCCCGGTTTTGTCCAGAGTGGCCCAAATTTTTTTATAAAAATCTGTTCCCTGCCGTCCCGAGTATAAAAATGTAGGGGTTTTTCCGATGACATCTTCAGAAGCATATCCCGTAATATTAGAGAAGGCTTTGTTGACGAGCAGGATATGGCCTTCCAGATCTGTGATCATAATGCCTTTGAGGTGGTGCTGCAGGATACTGGCGGCCAAGTGATTATTGTTTTGCATTGATTTTATGGGTGTTTTCATTTTATCTCTATTTTACATGAATCGCATCGACGTGGGAATATTGAATGTGTCAGGTTGATATATTAAAGGGGTTTTGTCCTAGACCTTCGCATAGGGGGTTTCTGCTTCTGTTTTTCCGATAATCACTGCGCCGCAGGTGTCGCTGAAAACATTAACGGCTGTACGGCACATATCAAGGAGTCTGTCGATCCCCAGAACAAGGCCCACTCCTTCTATTGGAAGCCCCACGGCTTCCAGGATAATGACAATGGCCACGAGACTGGCCGAGGGAATCCCTGCAACGCCAATCGAAGTCAGCAAGGCGAGCAGGACGACTGTAAATTGGGTCGTGATGCCCAATTCTATTCCGTAGGCCTGGGCGATAAACATGGCGACAATCGACTCATACAGAGCTGTGCCGTCCATATTGACTGTCGCGCCCAGGGGGATAACAAAACTGGTCATCCGGTTTGAGAGGCCGGCGCGTTTTTCGAGACATTCCATGGTGATGGGCAAGGTGGCGGAGGAAGAGCTGGTTGAAAAAGCGGTCAGGAGAGCGGGCGCCATGCCTTTATAATGGTCGATGGGACGGATTCCTCCAACCCATTTGAGCAGAATGGGTAATACAACAAAAAAATGGATGCCGAGTGCAAACAATACGGTAAACAAAAGGGAAAAAAGCGGTTTAAGCGCTCCCAAACCGGTTAGAGCAACGACTTTCGCCACGAGGGCAAATACTCCGATGGGGGCAAAAATCATGATCCACTCGGTCAGACGCATCATGACATAAAATACGGCATGCCAAAAACCCGACAATATTTCAAGATGGTTTCCTTGAAGGCGCGTCATGGCCAATCCAAAAAGAAGACTAAATACGATTAAGCCCAGCATTTCCCCATTGGCTGCCGCAGAGACTATATTGGTCGGCACCATGCGAAGAAAGATATCCACCAGCTGTGTCGCGTCGTGTCCCCCGATTTGAGACATGACCTCATCAGTGCTTTCACTTAAACCAATTTGTTTGCCAACAGGCTGTCCATTAGAGATGCCCGGGCTGAACAGGTTCACCGTTGTCAGGCCAACCACTGTGGCAAAAAGGGTCGTGACCACATAGTATGAAAGGGTTTTTAGGCCCAACCGTCCTACATTTTCACCGCTGCCAATGCCGGAAACTCCATTAATAATGGAGGAGACGATGAGGGGGACGATCAACATGCGTAGGGCTTGCAGGAATATTTTTCCAACAAACTCTAAAAAAGAGATTGTCATGGCCTGCGCGCCATCCGGTAATTGCCGGACAATGATGCCTGTCAATAATGCCAATAAAAGGGCAATTAAAATTTGCCAGTGGAGGGCAATCTTTTTTATCCCGTTCCCGGGATGCGTGCGATTCATTAATTAGGGTGTTTCTTACAGAGGACCTGGTGGTAAAACCCGTTCGGATGTTCCGAGAGGTCTATCGGAATCCAGTTTCGCGTCACCGCGCTGACTTTGTCGAGTACCCGGCCTTGTTCGCCGTAGTCCCGGCTTTCGATGAGTGCCCGCATTTTTCGAGGGCAGTCAATTTCCATTGCGGTGACGGTAAATTGATACCCTTCATAACCGTCCATGATAAAAGCCCGTTTTCGCCTTTCTTCCAATAAAGCGTCTTTGGCTTTTTTTTGGGTGGGAACCACTTTGAGCCACACGCCAATGATATCTTCCGGTGTTCTCATAAAATTGGCCTCATCATAGTAGTGGTCAAACATTTTATCTTTTCCGAACAAAACCCACTTGGATTCAGCGGCTTCCACATGGGCTGAAAGTCCTGAAAAAATAAGCAGAATAGCGGTCAGGTTTTTAAACAGGGTCATACAAATATGCGTTGGTGTCTTCATCATTATTTTCCATTTTGCTTTGTTTTAGAGGGGGCTGATTTTGCACAGCGAAATCCGGCAGAGATTGCACGGGTCTGTGGGAGCAATGCAATCCGGTTAAAGGTCTGGAATGAAATGCCGCACCGATAATTACTGCAATCATAAAACGATCCGCCGCGTAAGACTCTGAGTGTTTTTCCAAAATTAGGGTGGGGGACTTCGTTCCCAGGGTAGGGTAAAAACCAATCGGAAGTCCACTGAAATAAATTTCCGGCCATGTCATAGAGTCCATAGGGACTTCTCCCTTTTGGATAGCGATTAACCGGTGTCGTCCCTTTGTTTCCTTCCTGGTGGATATTTGCATGTTGTTGTTGGTGTTTTTTCCCCCAGGGGAACATTCGCCCATCCGTTCCACGGGCGGCTTTTTCCCATTCTGCCTCTGATGGCAGGCGCTTGCCGACCCACTGACAGTAAGCTGCGGCGTCAAACCAGTTGACAAAAGAGACCGGGTGGTTTCCTTCTCCTGCGGGGAAGCGGCCACCTCGCCAATGAGGCGGGGCAGGCCGGTTTGTTTCGTCAATAAAGGTCTGGTAATAATAATTTGTCACATGGTATTGATCGATATAATAATCATCCAGATATACCGTATGCCGCGGCCCGAGACTCTTTTTAGTGAAGTCCTCTCCCATAATGAATTCTCCAGCCGGGATTAAAACCATCTTTTGCAAAATAATGGGATCATGTTGAGGTTTTTGTTGACTCGGATCTGCCGTCTTCCTGAATTGTTTAATAAAGGTATTCAGTCCGAGGGTCGTCCCTACATTATGCATGGCGTGGCAAGGGACGCACCACGGTCCCTTGGTATCATCTATTTGACTTCTTTGAGGTCCTTTATGGCAGTAGCGGCATTCCTCGCGCGAAAAGGGATCTTCTTTTTTTTGTGAAATAACTTCACCGAATGACGCATCAAAAAAAAGAAGCAAGACAAATGTAAAAAAAATGATCAGACTCAGGGCACGAATTGCAAATTTCATGGCCTTGAATCCTAACATATTTTGTAAATGATGTGTAGATCTCTAAACCAAAATCCTCCTGTTTTTAATTCCCCGAGTGATCGGCGCCGATGTCCCAGGGGAGTGTTCTTGTGATGAGGTCAATATCTTTGGTAAAACGGAGGCTGCGGTCGACCCCGGCGCCGATGGCGTCTGCACCCGGTTTGAGATGAAAATCTTCACTACCGGGTGTGATTGAAACAAACTGGTCCTGAGCGAAACGTCCGGTGAGCGGACTTAAGCCGGGTGCGGAAGCATCCGAGGAGAGGTTGTTCGAGGAAAGCCCCAAAATCCCCGGATGTTTGAAATCGGCCCCGCTGTTGGAATCCATGGAAATCGTATTGATAATATTGAAGGTGGCCGAAGCGCTGTTATTGTTAATCCCGCCGTCCCCGTCGGCCCCCACCAGGCCCGTATTAAAAATCGTGACATTCTCGATCGTGGCGGTAATGGCACCGGTTCCCTGATAATTAATCCCGCCCCGACCGATATTGTAGATGATGCTGTTACGGATTGTGATATTTTGCCCGGCGATCATATGGTTTAAATTAATCGCATCGGAATTGGGATTGTTGTAGGTTCCAAAATCATCATCATGAATCAATAAGAACTCCAGTAGCACATTATCCGCGTGGACATGCACCCCTTCCCAACTGCTATTGCCGCTTTGATTGGGCCAGCCCGTGATCTCGAATCCCGCGATCCGGGTAAAATCGTCTCGGACATCAAAGGCATGAAAAAACCCGTCGGGATCAATCACCACGCCGGTTCCGGGCCGTCCCTTGTGCTGCCATGGTTCGGGAACACTCAAATCAAGATAATGGTCTGCATCCGTGGTGGAGCCTTCGATGATGACTCCTGAGGAGAAGACCCGGTCGGGAAACACCTCTGCCTTTTCAATCGTGCCCTGGGTGGAAAGGAGCGTATCCAAAACCGCCGTCGCCCCGGAGCTGAGTCCGGTCAGGACTTCTCCGGCCTGAAAGACGCCGGAGACCGTATCCAGGCTCATGAAGGATTCCGAGGCCGAAGGGATATCGCGTTCCTTGACATACCCCCCCTGTGCGCCGGAAGATTGCCCGATGACCGTTTCCCCGGCGATAAAGGGAGCATTCTGGTTTGAAGTGGAAAAGACGTGCCGGGTTAAGAGGTTTCCTTGCCGCGCGTCTTCCCAAGCCTGAAGCGAAGTAAAATCACGCCCCAACCCCCCTACACTGTGTACCGCAGTGTATCCTGTCGATGAGAGATTAATCGTCATCGAATAAGCGCGGGTACTGGTGTCCCCGGTACTGTCTTGAACAGAGATTGAAAACGCGGCACTTTCATTCAAGCTTGGGGTGCCGCTGAGTACGCCGTTTGTCGATAAGGAAAGGCCCGCTGGCAGGTTGCCCGCGATCAAGGACCAGCTATAAGGGGCGGTGCCGCCCGAGACAAGGAGTGTTTCCGAATAGGGGATGTCCTGAGTACCGTTTGGAAGGTTTTGCGTATTAATCGCCAACGGAAGCGGATTGGTCAGTACGAGGGTTCCTTTCATATGTTGGTAGGCGTCTTTTGCAATGACATCACTTCCATAACCGGTAAAAACCATCCACATGTCCAATCCATCAGAGCTGGTCCATTTTTGCTGAAAATTGCAATAATACATATTGTCGCTTCCCATCCAGCTCTCGGTATATTCAATGGTTCGCCAGGGGCCCCAGGGTTCAGGCGCTTCAAAAATTCCGAGTCCGCCGTGCGGCGTGCTGCTATTGGTATCGAATGTCTTACACATGATGTATCGATCGAGTCCCGGATTATAAACGACAGAAGGGGTATCTGAGATGCCGCCCGCAAGATTAGTGAAAACGGCAGACCGCTGACCGACATCACTGGTCCAGAGTGGATTTCCGTTGATATCCAATCCTTTAAAAAATTCATATGCCGTCCGGTTTGTTATTTCTGATTTTAATACGCGGGCCAGATGAAGCTCGGTCGAACGTGTATTAATTCCTGCGGAACGGTCAAACCCGTAACTATAAACATAGTTATCCCGCGCTCCAGCGTAATCCCGTCCAAAGTTTAAGATAGAGGGTTTGCTGAATCCGTCGGTGTAGGTAAAAAATATCTCACTCCTTTGCCAGGAATTTCCCAGGTCTGTTGACCATTGCAGCCAGTTTTCGCTGGCGGCAGTTGACCCTGCGTGGGGGCCGACCCACATGTAGAGTATGCCGTCAATGGACACAATGCCCAAGCTTTTTCCGCCTAAATATCCTCTGGGTTCTCCCCAAAGGTTAAACCCGGTGAAATTGGAAGGCGTGCCTTCTATCCGTGCGACTCCCAGGCCGGCATCTGCGCCGCCAAAACCGCCGCCATCACCCCATGTGGTATAGACATGATCATCCGGGCCCCAGGTGACAGCCCAGTTGTCACTTCCGGAGGCGGTCCGATAAAGGCTGGACGTATCCCATATGATTTCAGAGATGATGCTGCTGGCCGGATAAGGCCATCCCGGCGGGGGAGGCCCCGGTAAGGGGTCCGTGGTTGCGGTTGCGGGGCTGGAATTTCCGGAGAGATTGCCCGCGCTGTCGAAGGCACGGACCGTGTAAGTATAGAGCGTGTTGTCTGAAAGACCGGTATCAGAAAAAGCGGGAGTGGTGGTTGAGGCCACGAGCGTGCTGTTTCTGAAGACCTCATAACCGGTCACCGCGACATTGTCTGTGGCAGGGAGCCAGGAAAGGCTGATTTGA
>CALZIJ010000109.1:6956-7744 GCA_945787655.1 Nitrospiria bacterium
GGCCACGAGCGTGCTGTTTCTGAAGACCTCATAACCGGTCACCGCGACATTGTCTGTGGCAGGGAGCCAGGAAAGGCTGATTTGAGAATCGGAAAGGGCTGTAGCCGACAGGTTTCCGGGGACGGAAGGGGCCTCTGTGTCCGATGGCGGAGCTGTCGCTTGTTCCAAGATGATCACCGTGTACATGCTAGCTTTTGGGGCTTCATTTCCACCTAAAATAACTGTTCCGGCTGGGACCTCTTTTTTGTACAGGCTGTGTGGTTTATTGGCGATTACCATATCTTCGCCTGAATCGGAAAAGGTATTCATCCATGCAGGCTTAAGAGAAAGACGGTCATCATGTGCTACATAAACGGCTACAGTTTTATTGACATCAAAAGACAAAAAGTCAGACCCGGTGGAAGCTTTGTCATTATTTGCTGTTTTGATATAAGTCGCACCGGAGATAAATGCCGGAATGTCTGTATACACATAGTTACGATCGATATAAATGAGTGCGTCGGTAAGCAGGCCGTAAGAAACGGCCTCATAGGCGAGTCCACTGTTTGCAATGATGTTGCTGATAAGCAGTCCGCCTGCTGGAGGCCCCGGTAAGGGATCCGTGGTTGCGGTTGCGGGGCTGGAATTTCCGGAGAGATTGCCCGCGCTGTCGAAGGCACGGACCGTGTAAGTATAGAGCGTATTGTCTGAAAGGCCGGTATCAGAAAACGCCGGAGTGGTGGTTGAGGCCACGAGCGTGCTGTTTCTGAAGACCTCATAACCGGTCACCGCGACATTGTCTGTGGCAG
>CALZIJ010000110.1 GCA_945787655.1 Nitrospiria bacterium
AAAATATGAACAAGATGACGGACAGAAATCATTCTCACTCTCTGCGGGTTATGAACTGGCTCCAATCCCTGTCATTGGACTCATTGTCGAGAAAGACTCTGCTGTACGCTTTGGACAACAGATACAGGGTTTCATAAAAGATCATGTTGGTATTGCCAAAGCAGTTGACGCTGAGGATGAACTGTACCTTTGGGTCAAACAGCGACTTTTACAAACCCCCTCCAATCTTAATGCAGAACGGAGAAGCGACGCAGAAGAACAGCGGACGACCACAATCATCGCGGAATTACAAAAAGAACTCAAGGGCACAGAACTGGAAGAAGCCCTAAACCTGATTACTGTTGGGGAACTGGATCAGGCCCTGGCTCTGCTCTCAGAGCACGAAGGGAAAGAAGACCAACAGGTTTTGAAGATCGCCCAAGCCCGTTTTGCCAAGGCACAAATCTATGAATTGAAACTAGATTACGGCAATGCCCAAATTTATTATGAAAAAGCCGTACGCTTAGCCCCTGAAAACACACTTTATTTGAACGAAACTGGATTAAATGCCCACAAATTAGGCGACTATGGCAAGGCGATTGATTTTTATAACCAAGCGCTGGCCATCGACCGCAAGGTCTTGGGCGATCAACACCCCGAGGTCGCCATCAGTTACAATAATCTCGGCGTGGCGTGGCATCACAAGGGCGCGTATGACAAAGCCATTACAATTAGGATCGATTGGGTTATATTGGATCCTTCAGGGAGCCTAGTATGGGGCAAAACTATTACTGGCATTGGAGATTCAAAGGATATTAAAAGTAGTAAGAAAGAGATTTCGGAGGGGAAATATCCCCTTGGCATGTTGGCCCTGAAAGATTTATTTGATACTACACAAGAGGCAATGCAAACGTCTAGGGTACTTAGGAGTTTAAAATAAGTTTTGGAACACTTCTTTTGGCATTCCTCAACTTTTAGAGCTATCAAGCAATGAAGCTTTTAAGATTTTTTTGAAAACTAAGACACCATCGAAGGTGAGGGTTTCGAGCAGAATCATTCGGGGCTTGAATAAAATTGTGATGTGAATAATGGGAAGAAAAGATATTTTCAGTCAAAATCATTTTGAGGGGGCTACTCAGGAGGCAATTCTAATATCTTCCTCCTCATATTCGGGAAACATAATAATAGCTGGATGAACACCCAATGCTTTTGCGAGCCCGAGGACACGTTTTTTTCCGATCTCAATCTTATTGTTCTCCAATAAACTGATATTAGAAACTTGGATGCCTGAGCGTTTCGATAATTCTTTTTGAGTCCACCCTTTCAATTCACGGAGCATTCGGAGTGCTTCACCCGTAGTGAGGCGGGTATGTCTTTCTGCGGCTATAAAATCACGGCTTGAATGCAACTTCATCAATCCTCCTAATATTTATGCGGCGTTATTTCCAATACAAACACGGTTACAATTCCCCGTTCGACAGAATAAATAACCCGATGTTGCAAACTTAATCGAGATGAGCGCTCACCCGCATGCTTACCCATTAGCTTCTCATCATGAAAACCGGGAAACTCTCTTAATTTTTCAGGGCCATGACGAACAATAATCTTCTTCCAAAGTTCATATTTCTTAACCACAGAAGAGGGTAGTTTTTTGCAGGCTTTCTTGATATCACGATGCTCTTTAATGGCCCACATTATTAAATATAATAACTCATGTGTTCCGGAATGTAAATCCCCTTTCTTCCCGCATGCTCATACTACAATATAATAGAAGGACAAGAGTCTTGAAGAAATTTGTCACAGGGTTATCTATTTCCATTTAAAAGATCGCATGAGTTCGTGTGATTCGAAATCAGCGTTTACCAGTCAAAGCTAACGAATGTCATTTGAAACAGCGGATAGAATGGCGCAACTAGAAAAACACTGATACGGGAAGAAGCTGAAGGCATGTCGCAAAGCGCTTATTGTGTGATTTTTTCTGGTGCTTCAGGAAATCTGTTCTTGTTCCTGATTTTTTTTCTTCTTTACAGGATGCGGTATATCACTGGCGCAACGGAATCCAAAACCCTTGTTTTTAATCTCCGGGGTAAAACGGCTGCGGTTGTAGACCGGGGCTGAAAGACCGCAACCGTAGGACATACAGTCATACCACGATCCGCCGCGAAGCACTTTATTTCTTTTCCCGTAATGGACATTGGGCACCCGATTTCCAGGGTACGGCAAATACCAGTCACTAACCCATTCATAGACATTGCCGGCCATATCATAAAGCCCATAGGGGCTTTTCCCGGATTCAAAGCTGCCGACCGGCATGGTGCTGCCCTTGTAGACCTCAATGCCCTTGGACAACCAGTGTTGAGGCGTATTGGCTTTTTTTACATCAAACTGCACCCCCCAGGGAAAATTCCGTCGGTCATTGCCGCGGGCCGCTTTTTCCCACTCTTTTTCCGTGGGGAGCCGTTTTCCTGCCCATTGGCAAAAGGCCTCCGCATCATACCAGTCCACATAAACGACAGGGTGGTTGGCCAGGGCTTCGGGAAAAATACCTCCCCGCCAAAGCAGCGGGGGGTTGGCGCCTGTCGCTGTAAGATATTCCTGATAATGGGCATTGGTTGTTTCGTAGAGATCCATGTAAAAGGTATCCACAAAAACCTCATGCGGCGGGCCTTCGTCGGCATTGCCGCGTCCTTCTGCCGCGGGGCGGCCGGGGCTGCCCATGATAAAGGTTCCGGCCGGGATTTCAATAAGTTTTTGTGCGATGAGGGTTTGGTTTTCCGGCACATCAACGGGAATCACTTCAGTCGGGACCGTCGGCGTGCCGTGGCATTCCTGGCACTCCGGGTCGGAAAGATCCTGTTTTATTGATCGGCCGCTGCCGCCGTGACAATGCTGACAACTTCCTTTTATCTGATCTTTTTCTTTATGTTGTTCATCCGATTCCGTGACCGCTTTTAATGGTTCACTTTTTAAAAAAGAATAGGACGAAACAATCGAAAGACTGACAATAACAATGATCATAAAGAGAGAACGCATTACTCTAATCCAAGTTCCTGCCAAAGGGCATCCACTTTTTTGACCACATCGGGGTCCATCGACATCCCTTTCCCCCACTCCCGCTTTGTTTCGGGCGGAATCTTGGTCGTCGCATCCATCCCCATTTTCGATCCCAGCCGGGCCTCCGGCGAAGCAAAGTCCAGATAATCGATGGGTGTGGATTCCAAAACAAAAGTGTCTCTTGCAGGATCAACCTGTGTAGAAATGGCCCAGATGACATCTTCCCAGTTTCTGATATCGATTTCAGGATCCACAACAATAATAAATTTAACATAGAGGAATTGCTTAAGAAAACCCCAAAACCCCATCATCACCCGTCGGGCGTGTCCCGGATATTGCTTTTTCATTGAAATCACGGCCACGCGGTAGGAACAGGCTTCCATCGGAAGGTGAAAATCAACAATTTCCGGGAAGTGCTGTTTTAAAAGGGGGAGAAAAATCTGATTCAGCGCCAGTCCGATCACCGCGTCTTCTCTCGGCGGACGGCCTGTTGTCGTTGTAAGATAAATCGGATTTTTCCGGTGTGTAATACAGGTCACGCGAAAAACAGGAAACGGTTCCACTGAATTATAAAAACCTGTGTGATCGCCATGCGGTCCCTCATCCGCCATTTCACCGGGATGAATCTCACCTTCTATCACAATCTCACTGGTCGCGGGGACTTCAAGGTCTGACATTTTGCATTTCACCAGCTCAATTTGTTTTTTCCTTAAAAGCCCCGCAAAATGAAATTCCCCAATTTGCTCAGGCACCGGCGTGACGGCTGCAATGGTCATCGCCGGATCACAGCCCAGGGCCGCCGCCACGGGCATGGGCTTGCCTTCCGCCATCCACTCCCGATAATGCTGTGCGCCGCCCCGGTGGCTGAGCCATCGCATAATCGTGCTTTTTTTGTCGATTTTCTGCATGCGGTAAATGCCGATATTCGGTTTGCCTTCTTTTCCGGGCGGGGGCTTTGTCACCACCAGCGGCCAGGTAATAAGCGGCGCCGCATCATCCGGCCAGCAATGTTGAATGGGAAGGGTGTCGAGGTCGATTTTATCTCCGGTCAGCACGATTTCCTGACACGGGGCGGTGCGTGTTTTTTTCGGAGAAAGGTGCAGAATACGCGCATAAAAAGGTAAATGTTTCACTGCGTCCACAAACCCCTTGGGCGGCTCCGGATGTTGTAAAAAAGCGAGAAATTCCCCGATTTCCAACAAGCCTTTTTCATCCGTATCGAGCCCCATCGCGACCCGCTCCACCGTGCCATACAGGTTGATCAAAACCGGAATTTTCGAGCCTTTCGGATTTTCAAACAAAATGGCCGGACCGCCTTTTTTAATGAGCCGGTCATAGATTTCCGTCATTTCCAGATACGGGTCCACTTCTTGTTTCACGCGGACAAGCAGACCTTTTTGTTCAAGGAAGTTTATAAATTGTCTCAGGTCGGTATAGGGCATTGTGGCTCCCGAATAAAGATAACGTTTAAAACACGATCAAAAGATTCCAAGCGTACGATTTTTAAGTGCAGGCATTATAGCCCAAAGTGGGCGGAACAGTACAATAGTCAGAAAATACAACATACGAGGGCAGGGTCTTCATCGGCACCGGTCATCACAAAACCCTGCCGGGTTTTCGATGGGGAAGATTATCCAATCAGGACCGCCAGGGTGTGCAATACTGAATATATAATGGAGACTTAAGTTCCGCACAACCAAGCACCAATGTAAAAAAGGCTTCCGGCTGCTTTATGTGCCGCGAGCGCATTTTTACGATATCAAGAGGGCCTGTGCCTAAATCGGCATGGCAGGCTTAAAAAGAAAAAACAGAAGAACGCCGCAAATGATCCAGGACTCTGCTAAACCCTTTTATGGACAGCAGAACTTGGCAATCGAGTAAAAAATCTCTTCTGCATTTGGCCCACACAAGGAACCTGCCTACGCATGCCTCGTTCGCAAAGCTTCAATAGAGCGAACCTGACTGTAAAACAGAAATGAATATCGCCCAAATACGTTACAGTCAGGTTCGCTCGCGCTGAAAAGGACCGGTTTTCTAAGGGGAGAGGAGACTCCTCTCCTGCGCATTAGAAACCTGGACAGATTAAATGTCTCTCACCAAGATTCCCAAGCCCAAGCTGATGCAAAAACACCGCATCACTCAAAGTGCTTTTTAAAAGACCCGGTTCAAACATCCGCTACCGCTGTTCCTTTTTTTGACAGGTCCGATTTAATGCTTAACCAGGATCTGAAAGCAGGTCCGGATTAATCACCAGATTTCTTACACCGTGGGCATGATCTTCGTCAAAAACATTTTTTTTGAACCATTCAGCCACGGTTTTAATATTCACCTTGAGCACTTTCGGCCGGACACTCCATGTCACTTGAAAAGGAGACCCTTTTTCATTATAGCCCGGACCCGTCGTTGATCCGTCGTACAAAACGGGCGCGCCCGTATTATCCGGGATATTCAAGGCTTGATGCAGACCATTTTTCTGACCATGCTTCGACAGCTCACGAAAATCAAGTGCTTTTTCGTCATTCACCAAAACATAGACTTGCGTTTCCACCCGTAACTGCGGATTGCCGATTGAATCACTGAGACAAGAGCCCAATGTTGGGCCTGGTTTGACCTGCGCCGTTGAATGTACGTAATGCACTTCAATGGTATCTCCGGAGGAAAGACCGCCATGTTTATCCGGGATCGTAAATGGTTTGAGTTCTTGCTCGCTCAGCTTACCGGAATATTTGTACCCGCTTTGGTATCCGTGGCCGTCGCCATTTCCTGCATACAAGGTAAATTCTCCACCTTTGTGTTCAGCATTCTTATGAAAATGAATATTACAAAGATTCATCTCTGTATGTGGTGGGGCGTCATTAAATTCACGGGTGTTTTTTCCGTCAATGGTATCAATATCTCTCGGTGATTGAGGGCCGAACCCTTTGCCTTTTGTATTTTTGGAAAGCGCAGCGCGTTGCTGTTTAATCACTTTGTCCGGAACCGGGCCATTTCTATCATGGCCTTCGCCCGCTAAACCGATATTCGCCTGGAACAGAATCGATGCAGCAAGCAAGAAAAGTCCATTTTTCTTCATTAAATATCCTCCATGTTGTTCACATTAAAAACCAAAAAGGAATTTACCAGAACCTAAAACTGAATACCAGATAAAACCACACCGGAATTAGATCTCTTTTAATTTTCCATTTATATTCAAAAAGTGAATGCTATGAGGCGTATAGGATATACCTCTACGGTCCACTATGGTCATATGTCAACACACAAACAGAATACCCAGTCTGTTCTTACTTTATTAAGACAAGTAATCAGGATCTATGATCTTTTATCGGGTTACGTCTGTAGCTGTCATTGACCCACACATGGTTTTATTCGGTATAATGCGGCCTATAGAGAACTGTTTTATTTCAAAAGGTTGGTTTGTTTCAGACTCTACATCCCATTATTTTAGAATAATAGATAATTTTCTGACATAAATTTTGGGAATCCGTTACCCCTTGGATAATATCCAAGGGAGACCATCATCTCGACGGATTAACAATGAAGCCTATTCTGCATCAAACCTCCCCATTGGCCTAGACGAGTGGTTAAAATTTCGACATCGTCTCTGGCAATATGCGGTCCCGGCCGGGTACCCGCAGGAGTCAACCAGAAACAACCCTTTCCACATTGAGGTGGCATGATAAAAATGGACACTTTCTTAAGAGTGGATTGGATTTCCACGAGGAGGTGTTTAATGCCAAAGAAGAGGAAGAAATACACAGAGGAATTCAAGGTAACGACGGACAGCAAGCACAACTTGCCGCTTGCGCCTCATCTGCTGAACCGT
>CALZIJ010000111.1 GCA_945787655.1 Nitrospiria bacterium
AAGAAATCATGCTTAGAAAAGAGGGGGGTTTTTGGGGAATCAATCGAAAGGAGTGTCGAAATGCCGGATTAATTTAATCTCTTAAGGCCCCCAGTTTTTCAACGTCGAGGATAGCAATTTCACGGCCTTTTAAAGCGATCAATTTTTGTCTTTTTAGAGCAGTCAATAAACGCACACAGGTCTCCTGGGTCACGCCCACCATTTCGGCCAGCTCTTCTCTCTTTAACAAAAGACGGATTCGAACCACTTCGTCCTGACGGATACCGTGTTTTTCACTTAATTCAATCAAAACATCCGCCAGACGCGCCAACGCGCTCTTTGAGATAAAATGGTTACTTCTCTCCCTGCTTTTTTCAACCGCCTGGCTTAAGGCCTGGATCAAGGTCATGGAAAGACCCGGCAGGGATTGTATAATGCCCTTCAAGTCCTCTCCCGACAGGAGGCAGACCTCGGAACGTTCTATGGCTTGTGCTGTTGCTGAATGTCGGCCGGAGGCAAAATAACTGCCCTTGTCTATCCAGTCTCCCGGAGAAATGACTTCAATAATCTGCTGCTGCCCGGCAGGCGAGGACTGTACCAGTTTTACGCTGCCGGAACACAGTAAATATAAACCGCTAGAAGTATTCCCCTGATAAAACAAGGCCTGGTTTTTTTCATAAATGTGATCTTTTTTCACTTTCATGAAAAGGGAGAGTTCTTCTTCCGTCAACATGCCGCAAAAGGGGGATGCATTGCGAACCGTGCATTTGAAACAATCCGGGGCCGAAACCGGTTGGTTTAGTTTCATTGGCCACATTCCTTAAAAAAGGACTTACACCGATCAGCCGCAGTCACTCTCTTCTCCCAGCATTTTTTCTATGGCATGAGGCAGTACGGGCAACAAAATATTAAAATTTTCCCGCACCGCACGCGGACTTCCGGGCAAGTTAACAATCAAGGTCTTTCCCCGCACGCCTGCGACTGCCCTTGAAATAATTGCCCTTGGGTTTATTTTATACCCTTCCATCCGCATAATTTCTCCGATACCCGGAATTAAATAATCAATCACTTTCTCCGTGACATCCGGCGTGACATCGCGGGGAGAAATACCTGTGCCGCCTGTGGTCAATACCAGATTGGCGTGCCATTCATCTGAAAAAGAAATCAGGGATTCACGGATGGCCGTTCGATCATCAGGAATGACCTTGTAGATCACCACTTTTCCCGGCAGCGTTTCGACCATTTCATGCAACACCCGGCCGCTTTCATCTTCACGTTTTCCCGCAGAGCCTTTGTCGCTCATCGTCAAAATACCCACTGATATCATGTACAGACCTCCCCCGATCTAACATTAAGAAAGATGTGACTCAAAAAGGTGTTACTCAAAAAGTTTCGCTTGATTCGTATTTTCCGGCCGCTTCAAATCAAAATGCCCATAGGCCGAATCCGTCACGACCCGGCCCCTGGGGGTACGGGCCAGAAACCCTTCCTGTATTAAAAAAGGTTCATATACATCTTCAATCGCATCACGTGCTTCCCCCACGGCCGTTGCCAGGGTTTCAACACCCACCGGACCACCGTTAAATTTTTCAATAATCAGCAGCAGGAGTTTCCGGTCAATCGGATCAAAACCGGCTTCGTCAATTTCCATTTGGCCGAGCGCCTGCCGGGTGACCTCACGACTGATTTCCCCATTGGACTGCACTTCGGCAAAATCCCTCACCCGGCGCAAAATCCGGTTTGCGATTCTCGGTGTCCCACGTGTCCGGCGGGCAATTTCCAACGCCGCATCAGGCGTAATGGACAAATTCAGCAAACCGGCGGACCGCAGGACAATTTGCTGAAGTTCCTCCGGCTGGTAAAATTCAAGCCGGCTGACCACGCCGAAACGGTCGCGCAGCGGTGACGTCAACAAGCCCGCACGCGTTGTTGCGGCCACCAGCGTAAACCGGGGCAGATTGAGCTTAAGCGATCGTGCAGACGGCCCTTGTCCAATAATAATATCGACCTGATAATCTTCCATTGCCGGATAAAGAATTTCTTCCACAGTCGGATGCAAACGGTGAATTTCATCAATAAAAAACACGTCCCCTTCCGAAAGATTACTTAAAATGGCCACCAGATCACCCGGGCGTTCAATGGCCGGGCCGGAAGTCCCTTTGATATTCACACCCATTTCCCGGGCAATAATGTTGGCCAGGGTCGTCTTGCCTAAGCCGGGTGGACCGTAAAAAATAACATGGTCAAGCACATCCCCCCGCTGTTTCGCCGCCTGAATATAGACTGTGAGGTTTTCTTTAATTTTGACCTGGCCGATATATTCATCCAATGTAGACGGCCTTAAATTCCCGTCAAATCGGCGCTCCTCTTCATTGGCATCAGAAGAAATAATTCGCTCATTAATGTCCATCTTTGTAGTAGACCACCCCAAAATAAAGGAGAAAACATTCAGCCGAGATTAAAAAGTACCTGATTGTGTGTTTTGATGTCTAGTGATTTTATCAGAGGATTGATAATATAGAATCCGGTTTTAGAAAATCGGTAGTGTGTAATCGTGTCATCAAAGGCAAATGCATTGAATCAAACCACAAAAACCTCGCGTTGGCAATTCTGGATTGACCGGGGCGGCACCTTCACCGATGTAATCGGACGCCGCCCTGATGGCAAACTCATCGGCCACAAACTGCTTTCTGAAAACCCGGAACACTATCCGGACGCGGCCATCCACGGAATCCGGGTCTTAATGGGGCTTTCAGCCCAGAACCCTCTGCCTGCTAAAAAAATAGAAGTGGTCCGTATGGGGACCACTGTTGCGACCAATGCGCTGCTGGAACGTCAGGGTGAGCGCATGGTCCTGGCCATTACCAAAGGCTTCCGGGACGCGCTTCGCATTGGAGACCAAAGCCGGCCGGACCTATTTGCCCGTGAAATTACCCTACCACCCCTGCTTTATGAGGACGTCATTGAAATCGATGAACGAATCTCGGCTGAGGGGAAAATTCTGAAGCCTGTTGACCGGGAGCCCTTGAGAGCCCCATTTAAAAATGCCTATGACCGGGGCATTCGCGCCGTCGCCATTGTGTGCCTTCATGGCGACCGATATCCGGCCCATGAGCAGGCCGCCGCCGAAGTGGCCAAGGAGGTCGGCTTCACCCAAATCTCCACGAGTCACGAAACCATTCCCCTGATTAAACTTGTTGGACGCGGCGAGACCACCGTCGTGGATGCCTACCTTTCCCCTATTCTCCGTCGTTATGTCGACCGGGTATCCAATAGGCTGGGAAAGGCCCGCATTCTATTCATGCAGTCCCATGGCGGCCTGGTGGCCGCAGAGTGGTTTCGAGGAAAGGATGCCATCCTCTCCGGCCCGGCGGGCGGGGTCGTCGGGGCCGTCGAGGCGTGTGCCAAGGCCGGGTTTCAAAAAGTCATTACCTTTGATATGGGAGGCACGTCAACGGACGTCGCCCACTTTGCAGGAGAGTTTGAAAGGCGCTTTGAGTCCAGGGTATCCGGCATTCGCCTGCGTGCGCCCATGATGCGTATTCACACCGTTGCGGCGGGCGGGGGATCAATTTGTCGTTTTGATGGCACCCGTTACCGGGTCGGGCCGGATTCAGCCGGGGCCAACCCCGGCCCCGCGTGTTATCGCCGGGGCGGTCCCTTGACAGTGACCGATTGCCACGTCATGCTGGGCACCTTACAAACGGATTTTTTCCCTCATATCTTTGGCCCTGAGCAAAATCAGCCTTTAGACGCCGATATGGTCCGGCAAAAGTTTTCACAACTGGCTGACGAAATTAAAACTGCAACCGGAGACGACCGTTCACCGGAAGCGGTCGCCGAAGGATTTCTTCAAATTGCCGTGGAAAACATGGCAAACGCCATCAAAAAAATTTCGGTGCAACGCGGGTTTGACGTCACCCGCTACACGCTCTGCGCTTTTGGCGGCGCGGGCGGACAGCATGCGGCGCAAGTCGCAGAACGCATCGGGATTAAAACGATTTTAATCCACCCGTTCTCAGGTCTGCTCTCAGCCTATGGCATCGGGCGGGCAGACCAACGATTGTTGCGTGAAAAATCCATCGAAGCCCCACTCGATGAAAAAATCATGCCCCTTCTGGAAAAGACCATCGAACAACTGATTCAGGCGGCTTCAGAAGACATGCGACAACAAGGTATCCCTGCTGAGCGAATCACCTCCCTTAAAAAAATGAGCCTGAAGGTATCAGGAACAGATACCGCCTTAGGTGTTGATTTCGCGGCACGGGAAGATATGATCTCCGCTTTTAAAAAAGCCTATCAGCAATATTTTGGGTTCTCGGCCCCGGAGAAACCCCTCGTTGTCAATACGGTTTCCGTTGAACTGATCGGACGTGCAGATCAAGCGCCTGCCCCTGATTTCAAAACAGACAATCCCCCTCCGGAAAAACTCAATCCACCGGCGCCTGAAACCGTGGTCTTTGCTTTTATTCGAGGAGAAAAAACCAAAGTCCCGGTTTTTAAAAGAGAATCCCTTTTTCCGGGGACACGTCTCTCAGGGCCTGCCATTGTCTGTGAACCCTTCAGCACCCTGCGTATCGATCCGGGATGGTCTGCCGAACTCACCGAAAGAAACGATTTTATCCTGAATCGCACGGCTGAAGTTGCCCAAACCTTTCAAATTGGCACGCAGTCCGACCCGGTCATGCTGGAAGTGTTTAATAATTTATTTATGTCCATTGCGGAGCAAATGGGGGCAACGTTTCAAAATACAGCCACCTCGGTCAATATCAAGGAGCGGCTTGATTTTTCATGCGCCATTTTTAACGAACACGGCCATCTTGTCGCCAACGCGCCGCACATTCCTGTCCATCTGGGTTCCATGGGCGCCTCTGTTCAAGCGGTCCTGAAAAAATACAAAGAGAACATCTCACCGGGAGATGTTTTTGTGATGAATGATCCCTACAACGGCGGCACTCATTTGCCGGATGTGACCGTGATCACCCCCGTTTTTAAAGAGAACGCCATTTGTTTTTTTACGGGCAGCCGGGGACATCATGCCGATATCGGCGGTTTGATGCCCGGCTCCATGCCGCCTCACAGTAAGCGTCTGACAGATGAAGGCATACTCCTGCCCCCGATTCGACTGGTTGAAAAGGGCCGATTTAAAGAAGAGGATCTTCGAAAACGCTTGCAAGAAGGCCCCTTCCCCTCCCGTAATGTGGAGCAGAATATTGCTGACCTTCAGGCACAAATCGCCGCCAATCAAAAAGGGGTGGAAGCCCTCAATCATATCTGTACACAATTCGGGGTCCAAACCGTGCGGGCCTATATGAAACATGTGCAGGATTGCGCCGAAGAAGCCGTGAGACAAGTGATCGACACCCTCTCCGAAGGGACTTTTGTTTACGCCCTCGACAACGGCAGTCATATCAAACTGCAAATAACCTTCGACAAGCTTCGACGGGAAGCCGTCATTGACTTCAACGGCACCAGCCCGCAGCGCGATGACAATTTCAATGCCCCTGCCGCCGTGACCCGTGCGGCCGTTTTGTATGTCTTTAGAACACTCATCGCGGACGCCATTCCTTTAAACGACGGCTGCCTCACCCCCATCGACATTCGCTTGCCGAAAGGCTCAATGCTGTCCCCGCATTTTCCCGGTGCAGTCGTCGCGGGCAATGTGGAAACCTCACAGGCGGTGACGGATGCCCTTTTTGGCGCACTCGGCACGATGGCCGGTTCCCAGGGAACAATGAATAACCTGTGCTTCGGAAACGACGTTCATCAATATTATGAAACCATTTGCGGCGGCGCGGGGGCCGGGCCGGATTTTCATGGCGCCGACGCCGTCCATACGCACATGACCAACAGCCGTCTAACCGACCCGGAAATACTGGAAACCCGATTTCCCGTTCGGGTCGAACGTTTTGAAATTCGTCACGGCAGCGGCGGCCGAGGCTTGTTTCACGGGGGAAATGGCGTGCGCCGGGCCATTCGGTTTTTAAAACCCATGCGCCTTTCGATCTTATCGAACCGTCGAACGATTCCCCCTTTTGGGCTTGCGGGCGGAGCACCCGGCAGTACGGGGAAACACTGGGTCAAAAGACAAGACGGTTCCGTCACCCCCTTATCGGGCTGCGACCAATGCGATGTCGGCCCTGGCGACCTTTTTATTATCGAAACGCCCGGCGGCGGCGGTTTTGGGGAAATAACTTTTCCCGATAATAACGATGAGAATACGAGGGATGATTGATTCCCAAAGTCCGAAGCTTTTGAAACAACCTTTAGGACTTTAGAGCAAATCCCAATTGTTAGGTTTCACACATAGGTCATGCATTCTATCCACACCGTGAATACTCGAAGTCACGTAATGCTTGAAATATTGCGTGATCATTATGGAATTGTTGAATCTCGCATGAAGAATGAGATTCAGCGGATGCATGTTGAACTTATCGAAATTCTTAAAGCCAAGAAAATTGATTACGCAGGACTTCGTCCTGCGCTTGTGCCAAGCATGGACAAGGAAGAGGCAATTTTTCTATTTGACTCGTCAGCAATTGATACAGGGCTGTATGGTCGGAAAATATTCGACCAATTGCTGCCACTACTAAATTCTCGATCAACTCAGAGTATTTTGGTTGGAGATCTGCTAGGAGATGATCAGCCACTTATTTACGAAATACTTCGCGAATCATTGGTTTTGTCATGATGTGGTCAAGAAAAAATGGACACATTTCTTAGGCGACTTTTCTTAAAAGCCATGTTTCCTCAAATGCCTTAGGACTCAAATACCCTAGATAAGAGT
>CALZIJ010000112.1 GCA_945787655.1 Nitrospiria bacterium
CAGGCGCGCAACTCGAAACGGCCAACAGGCTTATCATACAAAAAAATTATATGGAAGCAGGCGACGCCCTTAAAATCGCGCTCAAGTTTTACGAGCAAACAGACAGCCTGATCTCTCAGGCCATAAAAACCGCGCAAGGCAAAATCATTCAACATGAACAACAAAAATCAAACCGGGCAAGAGAAGCACAAAAAAAAGCCGCCGAGGAGGTGCAACGGTTAAAAAACGAAATCAAAAAAACGAGAGAGAACAATAAAGAGCAGCAAATGCATGCACAGAATCGATCTCAAGAGGCCGCATCCCGACCCGTCTCCACCCCTAAAAGACGCTTCAGAGCCCGCCCGGCCCCTCCAGATCCGTCCTTGAGACCGCGGCCGGACATTAATCCGTCCAAGGCCGAGGCCGAACAACTTGACGCTTTGGGTGCAATACTGAGTCAACTCATTGAAGCCTATGAGAATAAAAACCTGCACGCCATTCAAAATCTCAGTGCCCCATCCAGGGGAAGAGTCTCTTTTTTAAAACACCTCTTTAAAAACTACCAAAAAATTGCGGTGTCCATCACCGACCTTTCCGTCGTTGGGAATAAAGCCGAAGCGGTCATTTCCATCACCGAATTAACATCCCAGACCGGAAAAACAGTCTTGCCATCCGAGCGCTGGAAAACAGCGAAATTAACCATACATCAAAAAAACGGCGATTGGGACAAAGCCGTCTGGTAGAAAAAATAACGGCATTATTCCGACAAAAACAAACCGACACATAATAACAACCTCAAAACCAGCCCCTCATTTATTTAGTCATATAAATAAGAGTTAACTCCATTTTTTCTTGATTTTTTAATGATTTAATTCTTGACTTTCCAATTCCTTCGCATATAATTCAGAATAAGAAGTGGGGAAGAGTGGGGAATTATAGGAAGCTTGCCACGAATAGGGAGGAACAGGGTTGTTTCTGGGAAATTTCACCCATACCATCGATTCAAAAGGCCGTTTAAGCATTCCGGTCCGGTTCAGGGAAACCATTAATGGAGATTCAAACGGTATTGTATACCTCACAACAGAACTTGACCCATGCCTCGTCGTTTACACCGTTAAAGAATGGAGTCTTCTTCAGGAAAAAATAAAAAATCTGCCGGTCATGAACAAGGGCGTCAAAGAATATCGGCGTTTACTCTATTCCAGAGCGTCAGAGTGCAGCCTCGATAAGCAGGGCCGCATCCTCATCCCGCAAAAATTACGTGACCATGCGGGACTGGATGGGGATACCTATGTCATTGGCAATAACAATAAAATAGAAATTTGGAAACCGGAGCGATGGGATTTAATTGAGGCCCAAGCCGAAGAGGGGCTCGAAGAAATACAAGAAGAACTTGCGAATTTGGGCCTGTAGTCTTTAACGGGCTTTAAAAATGAATGAATTAATGAACAATCAAACTGAAAACAAACATCACCTCCCCGTTATGGTGAAAGAAGTATTGGACGCCCTGGGCTGCAACAATTCAAATGACGATCCGGACTCACAAAAAATTTATTTGGATTGCACTCTGGGTATGGGGGGGCACACGGAAGCCATCCTTAATGCAAGCGCCCCAACGGGAATCGCAATCGGAATCGATCGGGATCAAGAAGCCATCAAAATTGCAAAAAAAAGATTAAAACATCTTGAAAACCGATTCATCGTGCGCAAAGGGACTTTTCAGGAATTACAAGACATTGTCCGCCATCTGGGTTACGAAAAAGTGGACGGCATTCTCTTTGATTTTGGCGTGTCTTCCTATCAACTGGATACAGCCGACCGTGGCTTTTCATTTCAGAAGCCGGGCCCTTTGGATATGCGAATGGACACTGAATCCGGTGAGACTGCGGCCGATCTGATCAACCGGCTTTCTGAAAAAGAGCTTGCCCTCCTTATACGCACCTTTGGTGAGGAACGCTGGGCCGACCGCATTGCCCTGGGCATTATCCATTTTAGAACGGAAAAAGGCAGTATCACAAGAACAGAGGAGCTTGAGAACATCGTTTGGAAGGCGACCCCGGCCCGATTTCGGCATGGCAGGATTCACCCGGCCACACGCACATTTCAAGCCTTGAGAATGGTGGTCAATCGAGAAATGGAGCAAATCGAAGCGGGTCTCTCTTCCGCAGTTCAGCTTTTAAAGCAAGGCGGCCGTCTTGTGGTGATATCGTTTCATTCTCTTGAAGATCGATTGGTCAAACAGACTTTCAGAGCGCTTTCAAAAAAAGACAGGAAACACCAGGACCCGCACTATATTAATTTATATAAAAAACCACTCCGGGCCAGTATCGAGGAGAACACCATAAACCGCCGCGCCAGAAGCGCAAAACTACGCGCGCTTCAACGGGCGGCCTAACAGGGAAATATGCCCCGTTTAATTTTTACCGTACTCATTTTAATTACTCCGATCGTGATCACCTCTTTTCTCGCCGTCTGGCAAAGAAATGAAATGATTCGCATCGGTTATGAAACCGTAACCCTGCAAAGCAACAAGCGCGCGCTTCTTCGACATCAAAAAGAATTGCTCGTCGAAGTCGAACGTTTGAGTGCGCTCGACCGGATCGAGCAGATCGCCCTCGAACAACTCGGCATGAAACAATCCCAGCCGGGTCAAAGGGTATTCATCGCAACTCAGGCGCTGGGAAAAAGTTTAAATAAGGATTAATCCGGTCCGATTGACTCGATCCGGAGCATCCTGAAAGGAACCCTTGTGGCGCAAAAAGAAAACATAGACACGTTTAAGCCTGCCTCCCTTTTTAGTATTTTTTTTATATTAATTGGGGGATTTGTCCTTGTTTTCTTCCGTCTGATTTTCATACAGGGTATCGAACATCAACAATGGACCGCACGCGCCAATCGCGCACAAGAAAAAAAGGTCACCATCGAAGCGGAACGTGGAACAATCTATGACCGAAATGGCAAAATCCTGGCCATGAATTTAGATCGCCCATCAGTATATGCTATCCCCTCCGAAATCGAAAACCCTCGCGCTGCATCAAAACAACTGGCACAGGTTCTGGCGTTGTCCCGGGACAAACTGTTAAGTAGTTTTCTGAAAAAAAAGGCTTTCGTCTGGATTAAACGGAAAATATCCCCAGAAAAAAAAGCTGAAATCCAAGCAATGGACATCAAAGGCATCCGCTTTGTGACCGAAAGTAAACGCGTCTACCCCAGAGGCCCGTTGATGGGTCAGTTGATTGGCTTTGCCGGATTAGATAACCAGGGGCTGGAAGGCCTTGAACGGCAGCATGACACCACATTACGCGGAACAGAGGGCGCCCTTATTCTTGAAAGAGACGCATACGGACAGTCGGTGTTTCCCAAAGACCTCCAGTATATAGAACCCACACCCGGAAAAGACCTACATCTGACCCTGGACGAGCGCATCCAACATATCAGCGAACGGGAATTAGGGAAAATGGTTGAGCAAACCGGCGCAAAAGGCGGTACAGCCATCGTCATGGACCCTTGGACCGGTGAGATTCTATCCTTGGCCATTCGGCCCGCATTCAACCCGAACACGGTATCGGTCTCCCGTCCGGATCAATGGCGCAACCGGGCCATTTCTGATTATTACGAACCCGGTTCGACCTTTAAAATAGTGACTGCGGCGGCCGCAATTGAAGAAGGGTTGATTACCTCGGATGAACTGATCGATTGTGAAGACGGGGCCTATCGGGTCAAAGGGACGACCATCCACGACCATGATCCCTTCGGAGTGATTTCCTTTCGGCAGGTCATTGCCCATTCCAGTAACATTGGCACCATCAAAATTGCGGAAATTTTAGGAGAAAACCGCTTGGCCTCCTATGTCCGGGCTTTTGGATTCGGAACACGGCTCGGTATCGACCTCGCTGGAGAATCCCCCGGTCTGGTTCGAAAAACCCGCCGTTGGTCAGGACGATCCTTAGCCTCGATCGCCATCGGCCAGGAAGTCGGCGTGACCCCCTTGCAAATGGTAACCGCCACCAGCGCCTTAGCCAATGGCGGTTATTTAATGACACCCAGAATTGTGAGAGAAATCCGGGGAAATACCCAACAAGATCTCATAAAGCCGCATATTCAACACAGAGTGTTATCAGAAAAAACAACCCAAGCCATGACCAATATCCTCAAAACTGTGGTTTCTGAAGACGGAACGGCCCAGAAAGCTTCAGTGCATGGATACCGTGTGGCCGGCAAAACCGGCACCGCACAAAAAATAGATCCTGAAACCGGCCGGTATTCACCGGATAAATTTGTCAGTTCGTTCGTCGGTTTTGTTCCAGCGGGAGATCCGGTTGTGGCCATACTCGTCATGGTGGATGAACCTCAAGGCATTGCATGGGGAGGTGAGATTGCAGCACCGGTCTTTTCAAATATCGCAAAAGAGGTGCTTTACTACCTCAAAGTCCCCCCCGCTCAGCCACGGGCTTTACCTGAATCTCCAGGACAAATCCCCCAGCATAACGTTAAGGCGCTTAAAATTTCGGACCCGACACACCGCGGTTTTCAAGACCCTTTTTATGAAATCGGGCCTTCCCGGTGAACCTGGGACAATGGATAGCAGATTTTAACAATGAACTTAATAAAAAGGACGGAACTGATAAAAAGCACGTTGCCATGATCGAATTATTAGGAAAAAAAAACATCAACATTCAAGACATCGCAGTGGATTCGAGAGCCGTCGCTCCCGGTTCATTATTTGTCGCTTTAAAAGGAACAAGCCAAGATGGCCACCATTATATCGATACGGCCATTCAAAAAGGGGCAGCGGCCGTGCTTTTAAACGAAACATCCTCAGTGATGTACACATTGCAATCGCCCGTCCCGCTTATTCCGGTCTCCAATACGAGAGAAGCGTTAAAACACCTTGTCCCCTATTTTTTCAATTATCCTGCCGAAAAATTGGACCTGATCGGGATCACCGGCACCAATGGAAAAACCACCACGGCTTTTCTCGTGGACAATCTCCTCAAACAGGCGGGGAAAAAGACCGGCCTGCTCAGCACCATTGTTTATCGTTATGGAAATCGGGATATTCCCGCAAAAAATACAACCCCCGGCATCCTGGATTTGCAAAGAACATTTTCTGAAATGGAAAAAAACAAGGTCAGCCATGTCGTGATGGAAGTCTCATCCCATGCCCTGCATCAGGGCCGGGTATCCGGTTGTCCATTCAAGACCGCTGTTTTCACGAATTTATCGCAGGATCACCTCGATTATCATCGCACCATGGCCGCTTATTTTGAAGAGAAAAAAACCCTTTTCTATCAAACTCAAGGCAAATGGATTGTTAATACTGACGATCCCTGGGGCAGGCAGCTCCAACAGGAGGCCCCGGAAAAAGTCTGGACTTACGGCCTCGAACAACAAAGAGATCTATACCCCCTGCACTACCAATCCACCCTTGAAGGCCTTGAGATGACCCTTCAAACCCCCATTGGCGTCATTGAAGTTCGATCGTCCTTTTCGGGACGGCACAATGTCTACAATATTCTGGCAGCGATCGGGGTGGCTGTATATGAGGGGCTGACCGCCGAAGAAATATCAAGGGGGATTGAGACCCTTAAAAATGTGCCCGGCCGGTTTGAAAAAATTGATTCCGGGCAGGACTTTACCGTGATCGTGGATTACGCACACACCGGAGACGCACTGGAAAGACTGCTTCAGGCTGTTTCCGAACTCAAGCCCCGCCGAATTTTGACTCTCTTTGGATGCGGGGGAGACCGGGATCGTGGGAAACGGCCCCAGATGGGTATGGCCGCAGCCGCGTACAGTCACAAAATCATCCTGACTTCGGACAATCCTAGGAATGAAGATCCCTTGTCAATTATTGAACAGATTGAAGCCGGTATTCAGTCTGACCGCCTCGTGGTTTTCGGGGACTGACAAGAGGCCTTGGCAAAGATGACGGAAGAGGAAATCGGACCGGATGTCTTTGCTTTTGACGATCGGGAAGCCGCCCGGCAGGCCCTTAAAACGGGGAAAAATAAAACAGATTCCAGCGGCAGGTTCGAACTGGAGTCATAATGTGGACAATCAATGATGTATTGGCAGGCTGTCAAGGAGAGATTCAAGGCCGGTTATCCGGAGCGATTGAATTTGATGGATTTTCCATCGACACCAGAACACTTCAGAGGAATAACCTCTTTTTCGCACTTTCCGGCCCTAACTTTGACGGGCATCAGTTTGTGGGAAAAGCCCTGCAAAAAGGCGCCCGAGGCGCGGTTATTTCCCGCAATGCCTTTGAAGTTCATCAGGGTCAGTGGCCACAACTGGATGAAAAGCAAGGATTTATTCTTGTGGAAGACCCGCTCAAAGCGCTTCAAGCGCTCGCAAAATGGCACCGAAGACGGTTTAATCTGCCCTTGGTCGGCATTTCAGGCAGTAACGGGAAAACCACGACTAAAGAAATGCTGGCCGGAATATTGGCGAACAAAGGACTTGTTTTGAAAACAAAAGGCAACTTCAATAATCACATCGGCCTCCCTTTAACGCTCCTTCGCTTAAACGATGAGCATCAAACGGCGGTCGTTGAAATGGGAATCAATCAAACCGGAGAGATGGACCAGCTGTGTGAAATCGCGCAGCCAACCATTGGATTGATCACCAATATCGGACCGGCACATCTCGAAGGACTCGGAAGCCTTGAAGGCGTCGCCAAAGAAAAATGCCGCCTCTTCGAAGCGGTCAAAACAGACGGTATGGCCATTATCAACCGGGATGACCGTTTTTTAAAAGTTTGGGAAAAGCAGATCCCCCGGCATTGGACATTTGGCCTTCAGCACCATTCGGAAACGCCTGACATCACGGCCCATCACCTTGTTTTTGAACCGGAGCATACCTCATTCACATTACATCAAAACCGTTCAGGCGCAACAGTCCCCGTCAAGCTCCCGGTCCCCGGAAAACACCATGTGTCAAACGCCCTTGCGGCAGCAGCAGCCGCCGCCTCGCTGGATATCCCCCTTGAAGTCATTTCCGAAAGTCTTGAGGCCTTTAAAGCATTGCCTCAACGAACCGAAGTACTCCACATCAAGGGATTGACCATCTATTTCGATGCCTACAACGCCAACCCGACTTCAGTAAAAGCAGCCCTGGACTTACTGACTTCCTTTCCAGTGAAAACGGGAAAACGCATTGCCATTTTGGGGGATATGTTTGAGCTCGGCGATTTTTCAGAGGATGCGCATTTTGAAATCGGTGAATACGCGGCTAGAACCGGGGTGGATCGAATGATTGCCGTTGGAGAATACGCCGGGAAAGTGGCCGAGGGTGCGCTTTCCGGAAAGATCAACAATCAAAACATTTCTGTGCATTCCGATCTCTTCTCCCTCGAACCTGTTTTAAATACCTGGGCCAAACCTGGAGACCTTGTCCTCATCAAAGGGTCGAGAGGCATGAAGATGGAAGGCTTGCTGCCGCTTTTAGGTGTTGGTAAACCGGAACAAGGAGGACAAGCCTGATGTTTTATAATCTCCTTTATCCCTTGCACACCTCCTTCTCGTTTTTAAATGTTTTTCGTTACATTACCTTTCGAACCATTTATGCCATCGTGACTGCATTGGTCATTTCATTCATTATCGGTCCGTGGGTCACCCGCCTGCTGAAAGAACGACAAATGGGACAGACCATTCGGGAAGACGGCCCGAAATCACACCTTTCAAAATCGGGCACACCCACCATGGGCGGCTTGATGATATTGATCGCGATTCTCTCCTCGACCCTGCTTTGGGCGGATATGACCAATCGATATGTCTGGCTCGCGCTTTTTTCAACCGCTGGCTTTGGACTGATCGGATTCGTGGACGATTATCTTAAGTGCATCAAAAAAGACCCAAAAGGTTTACTGCCGCGCTACAAATTCAGCTTGCAAATCGGAATCGCATTGGTCACGGCATTGGGGCTGTACACTTCGCCCGCTTATTCAACCACCCTTTCCATCCCCTTCTTTAAAAACATCGCCCCCGATCTCGGCGTTTTCTATATCCCCTTCACCATTTTGGTCATCGTCGGTTCTTCGAATGCGGTCAACCTGACCGACGGGCTCGACGGGCTTGCCGTCGGCCCGGTCATGGTCACTGCCATGGCTTACTTGATTGTCTCCTACGTCAGCGGGCACAGTGATTTTTCACAATATCTGCTCATTCCGCACATCAAGGGCGCGGGAGAGCTGGCTGTATTTTGCGGCTCAATTTTGGGGGCGTCTCTCGGATTCCTCTGGTTTAACGCCTATCCCGCTACCATATTTATGGGAGATATCGGCTCTCTTCCGCTGGGCGGCGCTCTGGGGACCGTCGCAGTGATATCAAAACATGAACTCTTACTGGCCTTGGTGGGCGGGATCTTTGTGGTCGAAGCCCTTTCCGTCATTTTTCAGGTGGTTTCCTATAAATCACGGGGAAAACGGGTTTTCCTGATGGCGCCCATTCATCATCATTATGAACTTAAGGGTTGGAAAGAACCGAAAATCGTGGTCCGGTTTTGGATTATCGCCATCATCCTTGGGCTCATTAGTTTAAGTACATTGAAGTTAAGGTAGGGCCGGATGAAAGAACACGTTGTTGGGGAAAAAGTTATCGTCGTGGGGATGGGAAAAAGCGGGCTCTCTGCGGCCACACTGCTTTCACAAGAAGGGGCCGATATTACGGTGATTGACGACCAGGAAAGAACCCCGCCTGCTTCCCTCCCGGCCAGCATTCAATTTAAACTGGGAAATTGGCAGGAGAATGACCTGCTGACTTCAAACCTGATTGTCATCAGCCCGGGATTTCCAATATCAAAGCTTCCCCTGTCCCGGCTGGCCGAAAAAAATATTCCCGTAATGAGTGAAATTGAACTGGCGGCCTCCCGCATCAAGGCCCCAATCATCGGGATTACCGGAACCAATGGGAAAAGCACGACCACCACCCTTGTGGGACACATCCTGAAGGACTGGGGCTTAAATGTTTTTGTCGGAGGAAACCTTGGGCTGCCCCTTTCGGAAGCGGTTTCTTCAAAATGGGATTTTGTGGTGGCCGAACTCAGTTCATTTCAACTCGAAACCATCACACATTTTCGACCGCGGATTGGCGCGCTTTTGAACATCACTCCGGATCATTTAGACCGGTATCCCGATTTTACAGCGTATCAGCAGACCAAACAGCGTATTTTTGAAAATCAAAAAGCCGAAGACCATGCCATTTACAATCTGGACGATCCGCTCACCCTGCCTTCAAACAGACAAAGTACCTTGGTTGGTTTTAGCAAAAACAAGCTGATCGACAAAGGCGTTTTTTTGAATAACGGCATGATCGAATCCACCATTTGGGGGGAAGCTGAAACGGTTTGCCCCCTGAATGAGCTCCAACCCGGACCCGCGGTTCACATCGAAAATTTTCTGGCGGCGACTGCAATCACACAAATTTGTGGCTGCGCCACCGAAGGGATTGCCAAAACACTCCGCGCTTTTAAAGGGCTTCCGCATCGTATGGAATTAATACGTTCTGTCAATGGCGTTCAGTATCTTAATGATTCAAAAGGGACCAATGCCGGAGCCCTGATGCAGTCCTTGCAAAGGTTAACTGCCCCGGTGGTTTTAATCGCAGGGGGACGAGACAAGTCCGCAGATTTCACACCCTTACGCAGCATCATGCGCCAAAAAGTGAAACACCTCATTTTAGTCGGGGAAGCCGGAGAAGTCATGGCCCAATGCTTTTCTGAGCTGCCCAGCATAAGGGTTGTCGATACAAAAGACGGCATGAAATCAATTCAGGAAGCGGTCAAATTGGCTTCTGATGCCGCAAAACCGGGAGATACCGTGTTGCTTTCCCCGGGCTGTGCAAGCTTTGATCAGTTTCAAAATTATGAAGAACGAGGAGACACGTTTAAAAAGGTGGTTCAGCAACTGAAATGAAGCGCACACAAACCCATTCATCAAGACAAATGCCCCTCAGCTTCGGGTCGAGCATCAAAATCGCGGCCAATAAAACCGTTCCGAAAAAAATCCCTTTTTCTTCCGGGGACTGGCTCTTGATCGCGATTGTGCTCGTCCTCGCCATGACCGGGCTGGTCATGGTTTATAATGCAAGCAGCCTGATCGGCCAGAAAACGTATCAAGATTCCCTTTATTTTATTAAAAGGCAGCTGCTGTGGTTCCTGTTGGGGGCCGCCATCTTTTTCATCACCGCCCGATCCAACCTTTCCAAAATTCGCGACGGGATGATCCCTCTCGCGGTTTTTGTTTTCATTTTACTGCTTTCCGTACTGATTTTTGGGGTTGAGGTCAACGGGGCTCGCCGCTGGCTTCGATTAGGCGTGTTGTCCATTCAACCTTCGGAACTGGCGAAATTATTTACAGTTTTTTATCTCGCCCACTACATTGATAAAAAGGGAGAACGGCTGAAGTATTTTTTTGAAGGCGCTGTTCCCGCCCTGATTGTCATCGGGCTGATGTCCATGCTGATTTTACTGGAGCCGGATTTCGGCACAACGGTGGTGATCCTATCGGTCATGCTGATGCTCCTTTTTCTTGGAGGTGTTCCTTTAAAACAACTCGGCCTCGTCACCGGCACAGCGCTTCCGTTTTTTATTTATTGGGTCATGACTTCCCCATACCGCATGAAACGAATTCTGTCATTTTTAGACCCCTGGGAATCCGCCCTGACCAGCGGCTTTCAGGTCATTCAGTCACAAGTCGCCCTGGGCAGCGGCGGCTTGACCGGAAACGGGCTGGCAGGTGTCAAGCAAGTGCTTTTCTTTCTCCCGGAACCCCACACTGATTTTATTTTTTCCGTTTATGGAGAAGCGTTTGGACTAATCGGAACCACCACCATCGTCGTGTTGTATGCCGCAATTTTATGGCGGGGAACACGCATCACCTGTCAGGCCTCAAGTACATACCACCGGATACTGGCTTTTGGATTAACCCTGCTCATTGTCTTACCCGCTCTGCTCAACATGGGCGTGGCAACCGGCATGCTGCCCACAAAAGGGCTGCCGCTGCCATTTATGAGTTATGGCGGGTCATCCTTATTTACAAACAGCATGGTCATCGGTTTTCTCTACAATATTTCACGGGAATCCCGCCAGGGGGTAAGGTATTAAATGAAGGTCGTAATTACAGGCGGCGGCACAGGAGGACACCTTTATCCCGGGATTGCCCTGGCTGAAACGTTCATGAAAATACAGCCCGAAACACAGATCCTGTTTATCGGCACCTCCCATGGCATCGGATCAAGTCCCATTCCTCAAAAAGGGTTTCTTTATGAAACCGTCACCGCCACCGGCTTTGTTGGAAAAGGACTCTTTTCGCGCATGAAATCTATTTTATCCATTCCCGTCGGATTAACGCAGTCGCTTCAGATCTTGAAACGCTTTGGGCCTCAACTGGTGATCGGCATCGGCGGTTATGTGGCCGTTCCAGTGATGCTGGCGGCAAGTCTCCTGAAAATCAAACGGGTCATTCTGGAACCCAATGTGCTGCCCGGCCTCGTCAATAAAATCGTCGCCCCGATTTGTCACCTCGTGGTCACCACCTTCGAGGCCAGCCATGCCGGACTTCACAGCAAACGGATCAAACGGCTCGGGATTCCGATCCGGCCGGAAATCACAACAGCGGTCCAACCGGAGAAAAAAGAAGGCCATCAAACCCTTCTGATTTTAGGGGGAAGTCAAGGGGCCCATGCCATTAATCTCGCCATGACCAATGTATTGCCTTTTCTGTCCCATCAGAAAACCCGCTTAACGATCATTCACCAAACCGGGAAAAATGACCATGAAACCGTCTCTTCGGCTTACGAGAACGCCGGGTTTCATGCAGAAGTTCACCCCTTTATTGAAGACATGGGAGTCGCTTATGCCCGTGCCGACCTGATTATCAGCCGTGCCGGAGCCGGAACCCTTTCAGAACTCGGTGTGACCGGGAAACCGTCCATCCTGATTCCATTCCCGTTTGCAGGCGGGCACCAAATTGAAAATGCCAAGGCATTTGTCACTGCCGGGGCATCACTGATGATTCTGGAAAAAGAACTCAGCGGAGAATCCTTTTCCAAAACCATCACAAACCTGCTTTCAGATTCTGAAAAATTACACCAAATGAGCACAGCGGCCAGACGGCAAGGCAATCCAAACGCGGCAGAAGACATTGTCAATGCCAGTCTCGGACTTGTCACAAAAGGAGCGGTCTAACCTTTAGAGATGTTTAGAAAAGTCCAACATATTCATTTTACCGGCATCGGTGGTTCCGGAATGAGCGGGATTGCAGAGATTTTACTGAATTTAAAATTTTATGTCAGTGGCTCTGATCTCTCTGAAACCGAACGGACCGCACACCTTGAAGCCATGGGCGGGAAAATTTATCGGGGGCATGACGCCCGCTTCATCAAGGGAGCGGAAGTGCTGGTCTACTCTTCGGCCATTAAGGAAGACAACGTTGAAGTGGTCGCCGCGCGGGAGAAAAAGATCCCCGTTATTCCCAGAGCTGAGATGCTCTCGGAACTCATGCGGCTAAAATACGGCGTGGCCGTGGCGGG
>CALZIJ010000113.1 GCA_945787655.1 Nitrospiria bacterium
TTTTCCGGGGCTTTTAATCCACGCCCACCGGAAACAATAATACTGGCTTCCGTCAGTTCAATTTTAGAACTGGCGGCGGCGAGTACTTCCTTGACGATGGCCTTTACAGTCGAAAAATCAACATCACCTGCATAGGGCTCCACTGTCGCTTGTTTTGAAGCGGGTTCGGCAATCGGCGGAAAAACATTCGGACGCAGGGTGACCACTTGAAAGGAATTTTGATGACTCTGCAGGGTAGAGATGGCTTTTCCGCCATAAATCGGACGCGTCACAACGACTTTTTCATCTTCGTTGAAGTCGAGCTTTATACAATCACCGGCAAAAGGCCCTTCCAGTTTTGCCGCGACTTTCGGCCCTAAATCTTTTCCCATTGCTGTTGCCCCCATTAATATCAGTGGGGTATTTTCTTTTTTAGCAATGTTGGAAACAATTGTCCCGTAGGCTTCTGAAGAATAGTGTTTTAAATCAGCATGGTCCACGATATAGATTTTATCGGCACCACCGGAAGACAGTATTTCTTTTTGCCCATCAAGATTGTCACCCAATAAAACCGCAATGACTTGCCCTTTTTCTCCGGCGAGTGATTTGGCCGTACCCAGCGCTTCCAAAGCGACGCGTTTTACTTTTCCATCCCGTTGTTCCGAAAAGACCAGAATATTGGCCATATCAATCTCCTCATTCAACAAAATACAACATCAACCTTCTGCAAAAACCTTGAAATCTAGACTATTTTTACTTCTTCACGAAGCAGGGAAACCAACTCAGAAACTGCTTCGGATGCATTGCCTTCGATGATTTTTCCCGTCGTGCGAACGGGTGGGGATGTGATTTGATCGACTGTGATCCTGGCCTGTGTTGCGCCGACAGTTGCGGGGTCTATTCCAAGATCTGAAAGACCCCATACGGTTAAAGGTTTTTGCTTGGCTTTCATGATACCCGGCAAAGACGCATAGCGGGGTTCATTCAATTCTTTCTGGCAAGTAAACAGGGCAGGCAGGGGCGTTTCAACAATTTCGGTTGCGCCTTCAATTTGGCGATGTGCGACGGCACGCCTGTCTTCGGGATGAATCTCCAGTTTGTTGATCCCGGCCGCATGGGGGAGTCCCATCAGTTCCGCCACAAAAACCCCAATGGCCCCGCTGTCATCATCAATCGCCTGCCGTCCAAAAAATATAATGTCATAATTTTCTTTTTGAAGCGCCGCTGAT
Organism: Nitrospiria bacterium; assembly: GCA_945787655.1. GTDB lineage: Bacteria > Nitrospirota > Nitrospiria > SBBL01 > JAADHI01 > JAADHI01. The sequence continues at coordinate 1,209 of CALZIJ010000113.1, forward strand.
AAAATTCGCGCGATCGTAAAACCGTCACTGCCATGAATGGCATCATCCTGAATATGAATAGCCTGATCCACGCCTACGGCCAAACAGGTACGGAGCGCATCGCTGACCTTCTCCGGCCCGATACTGATGGCGGTTACCGTGCCTTCACCCAATTGTTCTTTTATCTTCAGAGCTTCTTCCACGCCAAATTCATCATAGGGATTCACCACATAGGAAAGGCCGGAACGGTCAATGTCTTTTCCATCGGAAGCAGGACGTATTTTTGATTCCGTCGAGGGAACCTGCTTGATACACACCGCGATATTCATAATCAGTAGGCTCCTTTTTTAAGCACATCTTCCGCAATCACCATCCGCTGAATTTCGCTGGTGCCTTCAAATATACGGTTGACCCTGGAATCCCGATAAAAACGCTCGACCGGATGTTCGCCCATAAACCCGTTGCCGCCATGAATTTGAACTGCTTTGTCGACAATACGATCCAGGGCTTCTGAGCAAAATAATTTGCAAATCGCACCCTCACGAGGAATCTTTTTCCCTTGATCGTATAACCACGCAGTGCGGTACACAATGGATTCCATCTGGTAGACTTCCGCTGTCATGTCCGCAAGCATAAACTGGATTGCCTGAAATTGGGCGATGGGCTGCTGAAAGGCCACCCGTTTTTTGGAAAAATCAATGGACATCGCAATGAGTTCCTTTGCTGCGCCAATACAAGCGGCTGCAAGCGAAAGCCGTGATTCGTCCAGGGTTTCCATCGCTATGGCAAAACCCATTCCAACCTGTCCCAGAACATTTTCTTTTGGCACCCGGACCTCTTCAAAAACCAGTTCGGCTGTGGCCGAGCCTCGTAGTCCCATTTTATCTTCTATCCGATTGGCCGAAAAACCCGGGGTGGATGTTTCAACAATAAAGGCCGTAATCCCTCCGCGGGCCTTGAGTTCGGGATTGCTTAGTCCATAAACCACCACGATGTCCGCAATATCCCCATTGGTAATCCAGAGTTTTGTGCCGTTCAAAACATAGTCCTCTCCGTCTTCTTTGGCGGAAAGCTGCAGGTTCGCGGCATCCGAACCCGCACCGGGTTCGGTTAATGCATAGGCCCCAAGTTTTTCACCTGAGGCCAACGGAGCAAGGTATTTCTTTTTTTGTGCATCATTTCCACCAATCATGATCGACATACCGGCCAAACCGATATGCGCACCGATTGTCACACTTGTGGACGCACACCCCCGTGATAATTCCTCAATTAAAATACAATAACCGGTTTCTCCCATGCCTGAGCCGCCATAGGCTTCCGGAAAAGGGATGCCGTATAAACCCAGCGCCGCCCCTTTTTTGAAAATACTTTTCACAAGATCAACATTATGTTCCTTGTCAATTTGTTGCGCGGCCGGTTTGATTTCATTGTCAACAAATTTCCGTACCATGTCGCGAATCATCGTCTGCTCTTCAGTAAAATTAAAATCCATATTTCCTCACTTTCAACACGATGGGTTGAAAATCAAAGTGGAGTCCTGATTAACGATCTTGAAACTTGGGCTGTCGTTTTTCAAGAAAAGCCTTAACGCCTTCTTTCATGTCTTCCGTTTGACAAATTTCACCAAACAATTCCGCCTCCCGGCCAAGGCCAATGGACAAGGGTTCGTTCATCCCTTCCTCGATGGCCTTGAGGGTTGCCTGAATGGTACACTTGCTTTTTGCGGCCAGTTTTTTGGCCAAACCGGTCGCCTGTTTTAAAACCTCTCCTTCAGGGACCACTTTATTCACCAATCCGATCCGTTTTGCTTCTTCAGCATTAATCATGTCTCCGCTTAAAATCAGTTCGATGGCCTTGGCCTGACCCACAATCCTCGGAAGACGTTGTGTGCCTCCGAAACCGGGGATAATTCCCAGGTTAATTTCTGGCTGCCCCATGCGCGCGCGATCTCCCGCAATCCGTAAATGACAAGCCATGGCCAGCTCCATGCCGCCGCCCAGGCAATAACCGTTAATGGCCGCAATCACAACCTTTTGCATTTGCTCGATTTTATTAAAAAGCGCTTGTCCTTGCCTTGCGAGCATTTCTCCGTCTTTCGATGTCTGAATCGACGCGATCACTTTAATATCAGCACCCGCGACAAACAATGGACCGGACCCGGAAATCACCACAGCCTTCACCGTGTCGTCCTGGGCCACTTCATCCACCGCTTTTTCAAGCGCGTCCATTACAGCAATGGTCAATACATTCTTGGGTGGATTGTTAATGGTAAGGGTTGCAACCGCCTCTTCTTTTGTCGAAAGAATCAGTGCCTCTGTCAAGTGGGCCTCCTGCGTTCTAAAAAGTTAATATTGAAAGAATCCCTTTCCCGATTTTTTACCCAGATATCCACCCTGTACCATCCGTTTAATCATGGGGGCGGGCCAAAAACGATCCCCGTGGTTTTCTTTTAAGGATTCGAGTTCGGATAAAACCACATCGACGCCAATTTGATCGGCATAATGAAGCGGTCCACCCTTGTCTTGCGGGAAACCTGTGCCGGCCATCATGGCAATATCAATATCCTCTGCGGAAGCGACGCCCTCTTGAAGGGAAATAACGGCTTCATTGATCATGGGCATGATCAGACGGTTGGCAGAAAAGCCTTTTGAGGAGGCCGACGCGGCATTGACTTTCTCAATTAAAGTCTCAAGTGATTCTTTAGGTTCTTCATTGTAGGTGTAAAAACCTGCGCCATTTTTCACACCGAGACGATTGGCTTTTTCCAGTGCTCGCAGTATCTCTGCCGCCGTGGCGCGCGGCCCGTAGGCATCGTGCAAGATGTCTGAAACTTTCACTGAAACATCAATGCCAACCATATCAAAGAGGGTTAATGGCCCCATTGGCATCCCGAATTCTGTCAAAGCGGTGTCAATCTCTTTTGCTGAAGCCGCACCCTCTTGAAGCGCAAGCGCCGCCTCGTTTAAATAGGGCATCAAAAGCCGGTTCACTAAAAAACCTGCGCATTCCTGAACACGGATGGGGATTTTTCTCAGACTCTCGGAAAACAGGACGACATCATCTATGGTCTCTTCTGATGTGCCCAGTCCTGGAATCACTTCGACCAACTTCATGACGGGAGCAGGATTAAAAAAATGCATCCCGATCATCTTATCCGGTTTTTGTATGGCCGATGCGATGGCCGAGATCGGCAGGGACGAGGTATTGCTCGCAAAAATCGTTCCTTCGGGACAAATTTTTTCCAATTCTTGAAAAAGTTTTTGCTTGACCGAGACATCTTCATAAATGGCTTCAATCACAATATCCACATCAGAAAATCCTGAAAAATCGGTCGCACCACTCACCAAGGCCATCTTTTGGTCCATTTCCGAAGCAGTCATTTTTCCTTTATCCACCCGGTTTTGGTATATTTTTCGAACGGTCGCAAGCCCTCGATCGACGGCTTCCTGGTTAACGTCTTTTAAAATAACCGGTAGGCCTGAGTAGGTAACGACTTGTGCAATGCCGGCGCCCATGGTGCCCGCGCCAATGACCGCCGCCTTGTAAATATACATCGCTCCTCCTATTTTCTTTCCAAAACCATCGCCGATCCCAAGCCACCACCCACACAAAGGGAGGCAACTCCCAGAGACAGGTTCCGACGTTTCATTTCTTTTAACAGCGTGATGACCAGACGGGTTCCGCTCATGCCGACCGGGTGGCCCAAGGCAATGGCACCGCCATTCACATTGGTCATTTCCCGCTTCAGCCCCAAGGTCCGTTCCACCGCAAGATATTGCACTGCAAACGCTTCATTGACTTCGATCAATTCGATATCGGAAAGGGAGAGATTGGCTTTTTTGAGTGCTTTTGGTATGGCTTCCGCAGGCCCGATGCCCATGCGGCTCGGCTCCACGCCCACAGAAGCATATGACCGAACGTAGCCGAGCGGCTCCTTCCCCAATTGTTTTGCTTTTTCCCCTGACATAATGACCAACGCCGCCGCACCGTCACTAATCGGACAGGCATTGCCGGGTGTGACAGATCCCCCCTCCTTAAAGATGGCGGGATAAAGGGAAAGCATTTGCTCCGTAAGCGCAATGTTGGGACCTTCATCCTGAGCAAAAAGTTCCGAAGTCACTTCTTTCCCGGCCACTTTCTTGGGTATGGAAACGGGCATGATTTCATCGCGAAATTTTCCTTCACGGGTCGCCCGAAAAGCCCGTTTATGACTTTCTACAGCATACTTGTCCTGTTCTTCACGGGATATCTTGAATTCCTCGGCCAGATTTTCTGCCGTTTGCCCCATAATCTGACCGCAAAATCCGTCGGTGAGGCCTTCCCAGATGGAGTCAATCATTTTGGAATGTTTCAGTCGCTGACCAAAACGCATATCTCGTGAAACATAGGGGGCAAGACTCATATTTTCAACCCCTCCGGCGATTTGCAAGTCGGCATCCCCGGATAATATATTTTGACACGCATTCACTACGGCCTGTAATCCGGAGGCGCAGTTTCTTGCCACGGTATAGGCGGGTGTCGTGACCGGAAGTCCCGCCATAAGGGTAATCACACGGGAAAGATTGGTCGCGTCACTATATTGTCCGACACAGCCGAATATAACCTCTTCAACAAGTGAAGGATCGGTATCAGCCCGTTTCAACGCTTCTCGAACCACCAATTCACCCATCCTCTGATTGGTTATTTCCTTGAGTGCGCCGCCCAGATTTCCAATCGGGGTTCTCACGCCTTCAATAATCGCAATCTCTTTCATGATGTCCCTTTTTGTTTTGTTATTTCTTCTTCCAGAAGCACCCGCCGCTAGTAATTTCCAATTATGGTATTAGGCAGCTCGGATCGAAATTCTATGTCCTTAGGCACTTTAAACGCCGCCATGTTTTCCTTGCAAAATGCACGTATCTCTTCCACAGTTGATGATTCATTCTCTTTCAAAACGATGTAAGCCTTGATTATTTCACCTGCAAAGTGGTCAGGAATACCCACCACCACTGCATCCTGTATCTTGGAATATTTAAACAGAACTTCTTCTACATCACGCGGATAGACGTTCTCTCCTTTGGTTTTAATCATATCTTTTTTGCGATCAACGATATAGAAGAAGCCTTCTTCATCCATTCGGGCCATGTCACCCGTATAAAGCCATCCATCTCGGAATACCTTTTGGGTTTCCTCCGGTTTTTTCCAGTATCCCAGCATGACCTGCGGCCCCTTGACTGCCAGTTCTCCAATTTCTCCGACATCCAGGATTTGATCAGAATCATTTTCGTCCACGACCTTGGCCAAGGTGTCGGAAACCGGCAGTCCGATCGTCCCTGCTTTTCTTTTTCCATTGATGGGATTGGCATGCGTTACGGGCGATGCTTCTGAAAGCCCATACCCTTCAACCAGTTTTCCTCCTGTAAACGCTTCGAATTGCCGTTGCACTTCCTGATGAAGGGAAACCGGGCTTGCAATAAGAGCGTCGCGCCCAGGTAAATGCCCATATTCATGCACGTCGACATTCCATAAACGTGGAAAAAAGGGATCACCGAAAGGAACCGCTCTTTTCCCTCTTCAAGGGAAGGCATCCAGTTTCGGCACTGAATGGCATTCACAACCAGGTTTCTATGAGAAAGCATGACGCCTTTGGGAACACCGGTGGTTCCTCCGGTATACTGGAGGATCGCAAGATCATCAGGAGTTACCCCTACATCAAGAGGGGAGTCCGAAGCAGAATTCATCAGGGTTTTCATATCATAAATGGGCGGCACCTTATGAATTTTAACCCACTGACCTTCACGTTTTGCCTTTAAGGGATACAGCAAGGAAAGCAGCCACGGCAAGGCGTCCCTGACTGAGGTCAGAATAATATTTTCAAGTTGTGTTTCCTTCAGCACCGCTTCAATACGCGGATAGAAGAAATCGAGTGCAATAATGGTTTTAGCCCCGGAGTCCGCCATCTGAACTTGTATTTCCGAGGAAACATAAAGTGGATTCGTCATCACCGCGACGGCGCCTAATTTCAACACACCGTAGTATGCAATCACACACTGCGGCACATTAGGCAGCATAATACCGACACAGTCTCCCTTTTGTATGCCGAGCGCTTTCAATGCATTGGCAAATTGGTTGGTGGCTTCATCCAGTTCTCGATAGGTCATCTCTTTTCCATAAAAAGAAAGAGCGGTCTTATCGGGAAAACGTGTGGCTGATGTTTTTAAAAATTCAAATAACGGGATATCTGGGTATGGAATCGTTTCCGGTACATTGGGTTCGTAACAAGGTAACCAAGGTCGATCCATTTGACCCTCCTGAACTAAGGGGGAATTTAATCTTTATAGATCATTTTTTTGTATTCAAAGATCAAGCTAAATGTAACTAATAATACTTCTAAAGTCAATTATGTATCATGATATCAGATTGACACCGATGATTAATTTAGATACTATTTCAAGGACTTGAATAGAGATTTAAATCCCATAAGGAAACCCGAGTGTCTCTCAAAAATCTAATTCACCGAGATATTATTCATACCGCTCCAGAGACAACCATCTCAGTGATTGCCCGGATGATGCGGGATCATAAAATCGGGTCTGTCTTTGTTCGTGAAAACAATATGTTTACGGGTATTGTAACGGACAGTGATTTGGTCCGAAAAGCATTTACTCAGGAGCTCCCGCTCAATACGCCTGCCGAACAGGTGATGAGCGCCCCCCTCATTGAAATCGATATTGAGAAATCTGTCATGGACGCCAACCACCTGATGTATTTTAATGAAATACGTCACCTTGCGATTTCAGAAAATGGAGCAGTCTGCGGGATGATTTCAGTCAGGGATCTGGTGAAATATTTTTTGTCCTCCGGAGAAGGGCCCATTAATACCATGGGGGACGTCATCAAGCCCTTGACTGTGCTCACCCACCGCGAAGTCGAAACCATAGACGCCTCCTCAACTGCCAGGGAAGCCGCAAAAAAAATGGGGGGTAACAAGATTGGATCGCTGATGATTACCGATGACGGTCACTATATCGGTATTGTGACCGAAGCAGATCTGGTCCGAAAAGTAATGGGGTACAGTATGAATGCCTCAGAAATTCCTGTGGGTGTGATTATTGGCTCGCCCTTTTTTGGTTGGTTGCCTAACCGGTTTTCTTTGGACAAATGCAACACGCTGATTTCAATCCTGGGTATATATAATCTAACCTGGATCAGTGTTGTTTTTTTCTCCAATTATCTGGGGATTGTCGGGTTTTCCCTGGTGCTGCTAATTATGGGTATCGTGGCAGGAGGATTTATCAGCATACTTTGGGGGATTGTTCGGGAGAACACACCATCACACATTTTAGGTTTGACATCCGGTGTGCTCAACCCGGCACCGTTT
>CALZIJ010000114.1 GCA_945787655.1 Nitrospiria bacterium
AACAAAAAAAATATTTGATAAAATTCAACTAAATCCAAACAAACTTATAAAACTAAGAGATGATATTCTTGGTACTAATTGTATCATAACTAATAAAGTATTGACTTTTGAAAATTTTAGTTAGAGAAAGAGAAGGAAATGCATATGACCTTCAGGAACTTTTCAAAATTTAGCACATACAAAAACGCGCAGTCCTGTTGTCTACAGTGTAACAGTACTGTACAGTACTACTAGCGTTCTAATCGATCCGTTGCCGTCGTTCGTTGTATGTGCTGGCGATCGTTGTATGTGTTGATGTTTTTCCGGACGGTAATCAGGTTTTGGGAGGCGCACCTTTTAATTTAGCTTGGCATCTGCAGGCCTTTGCACAACACCCTTGTTTTATTAGCCGGGTCGGTGATGATGGGCCGGGGGAAACCGTTCGGTCTGCCATGTTTAATTGGGGAATGGAGACCCGTTTTTTACAGACGGACCCGGACCGGCCGACTGGCCGAGTGGAAGTGCAGTTTGAAAGAGGGGAGCCGCACTATGACATTGTGGCGGATTGCGCCTACGATTTTATCGCTGCTCAGGGTTTGGAAGACGTAACCTGCCGCATCCTGTGTCATGGCAGTCTCGCAATCCGCAACAAGGTCTCCCGTGAAACACTGAACCGATTGAAAACGGCTCAACCCGACAAGGTGTTTTTAGATGTCAACCTGCGTGCCCCCTGGTGGGAGCGCGAACGGGTGCTTGCTCTGATTGACGCGGCACACTGGGTAAAAATGAACGATCATGAATTGAAGTTGCTGTTTGACGGGACGGGGACTCTGGAAGCAATGGCCCAGGATTTTAGAGCCGTGCATGAACTGGAAGTCCTGGTCGTCACCTGTGCGGAAGAAGGCGCAATCGCGGTTAGGGCGGGTGGTCCGCCAATTCATATTGCGCCGTCCCGGAAAATTCATGTCGTGGATACTGTTGGTGCGGGTGATGCATTTTCTGCGGTACTGGTGCTTGGATTGGCAAAGGGTTGGCCGATGGCCTTGACGATGGAACGCGCACAAAGCTTTGCCTCGCTTTTGGTCGAACGGCAAGGCGCTACGGTTCAGGAGATCGGATTTTATCAGCCCTTGATTGAAGCCTGGCAATGAAATCAGTCAAACAACATTTTAGTCAAAAGAAGTAAAATATGAGGAGCAGAATATAGCGATATGTATGAACAAGTTTCCCATTCCCTGTTGAATGAAATTCTCAATGAACTGAATCCGGAGATCAAAAAAAGAGACCTGCGTTATTTTTACACCCGTCTTGGCGCTAATTTTTATGCCATTTATTCCTTGTTTTATCAGTTGTATGGGCATCGGAATGATTTTAAAGCGCAGGCTGTCCGTTTGGTCGAAACCCTGGCACGGCAATATATCAGACGTCCTGATAGTTTGAAGAAGATCGATATCGACCGGGAAAAGGATTACAACTGGTTTTTGAGCCAGGAGTGGGTCGGTATGGCGCTTTACAGTGATGGCTTTGCGGGGAACTTAAAAGGATTGACTTCAAAGGTGGCTTATTTTCAGGAACTTGGCGTCAACGTACTGCACATCATGCCCATTCTTAAAAGCCCGGAAGGTGCGAGTGACGGGGGCTATGCCGTGAGCAATTTTAGAGAAATCAATCCCAGGGCCGGCACACTGGATGATCTGGAATCATTGTCTTTCACCTTGCGGAGCCGGGAAATATTGCTCGTGCTTGACGTTGTACTCAATCATTCCTCGAATGAACATGAGTGGGCCAAAAAGGCCCGGGCGGGGGATCAACAATATCAGGATTATTATTACATTTTTGACGACCGGAAAATCCCTGATCTGTATGAGGAAACGATGCCGGAAATTTTCCCGGAAACCGCGCCGGGTAATTTTACGTGGGACGAGGCCATGGGCAAGTGGGTGATGACGGTTTTCAACCACTATCAATGGGACCTCAATTATAGCAACCCGGCCGTCTTTATCGAGATGCTCGATATTATTTTATTTTGGGCAAACCAGGGGGCGGATGTTGTCCGGCTGGATGCCGTTGCCTTTTTGTGGAAAAAAATAGGCACGAATTGCCAGAACCAGCGCGAGGCCCACCTGGTGCTTCAGTTGATGAAGGATTGCTGCCAGGTGACCGCACCGGGTGTCTTGTTTATCGCCGAAGCGATTGTTGCGCCGGTCGAGGTGATTAAGTATTTCGGCGAAGACGCTGTGATTGCCAAGGAATGTGAAGTGGCCTACAACGCAACCTATATGGCTCTTTTGTGGGATGCGGTAGCTACTAAAAATGCAAAATTGCTGAATCAGGGAATCCAGAGCCTGCCCGTTAAGCTGGATCGTGCCACCTGGTTGAATTATTTGCGCGGCCATGATGATATCGGTTTGGGTTTTGATGATATGGATATCTTGCAGGCAGGGTATGATCCGAGGGAGCACCGCCGTTTTATCATTGAGTATTTCACCGGGGCCTATGGTGATTCGCCTGCCAAGGGGATGAAATTCGGGAGCAACCATAAAACGGGCGATGCCCGTATATCAGGCTCTCTCGCGTCGCTGGTTGGGCTGGAAGCGGCACTTTTGCGGGGCGATCCGGATGAAATTGATATGGCGGTCAATCTTATTTTACTGCTCCACAGCATGATTCTTTCCCTTGGAGGTATCCCGCTGCTTTATTATGGAGATGAGATCGGCACCACGAACAACTACGGGTATCGCGAGGATGAAAGCAAGGCCAGCGATAACCGGTGGCTGCATCGTCCAGTGATGGATTGGAACAAGGCCGCCCTGCGCAATCAACACGGCACCGTCGAGCAGCGGATATTCGATGGTTTGAAAAAAATGATTGCAGTCCGAAAAGGCATTCCCGCTTTTGCGGATTATAACAATCGGGAACTGCTTCACGTGGAGAATCCACATCTTTTTATTTTTTTACGGACGCATCCCAAACAACCCGCTCATTCCATCCTTGTCGCCGGTAATTTTGATACTTCCCCTCAAATGCTGGATATGAATACCCTGGGAAATCGTGTGTATTTGCAATACCATACCATGAAGGATTTCTATTCAGGTGAATCGCCCACGATCCGCGATGGTAAACTGGAGTTGCAGGCCTATCAGTTTTTGTGGCTGAGTATCCAGTAACCGTCTAATGATTGGGTCTGTTTCCCCTGGCCTTGGTGGAGACATCGCTTTCGATTTGACCGTCCAGAAGCCGGATCACTCGCGCGGCCTGTTCTGCAATATATTGTTCATGGGTGACGATGATCACCGTATTGCCCTGCTCATGCAGTTTTTGAATCAGGGCCATGATTTCTTCGCCTGTTTTGCTGTCGAGGTTGCCTGTCGGCTCATCGGCAAGAATGAGGGCCGGTTGGGTGACCAGTGCCCGTGCGATGGCAATGCGCTGCCGTTGTCCTCCGGAAAGCGCGTTAGGTCTATGCTGTTTTCGATCGGAAAGCCCCACGCTATCCAGCGCTTCGGCGGCCCGGCGGAGGCGTTCAGGCTGTGCAATGCCAAGATAGGTCAGCGGCAGTTCGACGTTTTTTAAGGCCGAGACACGGGGCAGCAGATTGAAGGACTGAAAGACAAATCCGATTTCCTGATTGCGTATCTCGGACAACTGGTTATCGCTTAAACTTTGCACATCTTTTTCACCGAGAAAATAATGCCCGGTGCTGGGTGTGTCGAGGCAGCCGATGATATTCATCAGGGTGGACTTTCCGGAACCGGAAGGCCCCATGATGGCGACGTATTCGTTTTTTTGGACCTGAAGGTTGATTTCAGAGAGGGCTTGTACGGCGGCCCCGCCGGTTTGATAGGTTTTTGTAACCGCTTTCATCTGGATTAAGGGGTTCAAATGCCCATCCATTTTGAATGTTGAAATCTATTCATATCGAAGCGCATCAATCACATCCCGGTTGGCGGCCCGGATAGCGGGATAAATTCCCGCCAAAACGCCGATGCCCGCGCAGATTATAAAACTGTAAGAAACCCAAACCAGAGGTAAAAGGGTCTCCTCCCCGATATAAAAATGATTAAAAACGACGCCTCCGCCCACACCGAGGATGCCGCCCAGTAGACCGAGAATCATGGATTCGGTCAGGAATTGGATCAGGATATGGTGTTTTTTTGCGCCGATGGCGCGCCGGATACCGATTTCCCGCGTGCGTTCGGTGACCGAAATCAGCATGACGTTGGCAATGCCGATCCCGCCAACTACAAGAGAAACGAGGGCGATGACAATAATAAATTGGGCGAGTTCCTTGTTGGTTTCCTGAATTGCGGCCAAAAAGAAATCCTGTCGATGCACCCGGAAATCGTTTTCGGCTTTGGGCGGCAAGCGATGGCTTTGACGGAGCAGGGTTTCAATATCAAAAAGTGATTCGTCATAATCCTCAGCGGACTGCATTTGCGCCAGTATGCTGGAAAGATGATCCACCCCGAAAAGGCGTTCCTGTGCAGTGGTGAGGGGGATGAACACCTGGTCGTCCGGATTGGACCAACTTTCTCCCTTGGCCGCCAGAAGACCGATGACCCGAAACGGTTTTGACTTGATCATCACGGTTTTCCCGATGGGGGATTCGTTTTTAAAAAGCTTTTGATAGACCGTTGCGCCCAGGACACAGACGCGCGCCCGCTGCGAAAGTTCAGTCGGGTTAAAAAAACGCCCTTCCACGAGAGATTCGTTGTTGACCGATTCATAGTCCGGTGTGGTGCCTGTGACCTGGGTGGACCAGTTTTTATCCAGAAAGGAGATGTCGCCACTTCCGGAATAAACAGGCACTGTTCGGGCGATGGCTTGCGATTGCTGGGCGAGAGCCTTGGCTTCGGCCCATTTCAGGCTCACAGCCCTGGCCTCCGTCCGGACGCCATGCCGCCAGGAATAGCCCGGACGAATGCGGAGTACATCGGAGCCCAGTTGTTCAAGTCGTTCATTAATCCGTTTCTGGGTGAGCTCACCCAGAACAACAACATGCAGTACCGCCCCAATTCCAACAGCGACACCGCTTAAAATTAGAAATGAGCGAAGCGGGTTTGCTTTGATATTTTGAAAGGCAAGGGTGATATTTTCAAAGAGACGCATAGGACATACCCGGCCCGGTGGGACTACTTCTTGCTCCCAACACCGAAACTTCGGCTTTTTTTAATCCTTTTTTCAAGTCGGTCGTTTGATTTTTTTAAGCGTGAGGTCATCTCAACGCCAAGCGTGTCTCCCGCCTTGAGCCCCTCTAGAATTTCCGCCTGTTTAAAATCAGAAAGCCCGATGCGGACTGTTCGGGGGGTAAATGCTGACCCTTCTTTGTATAAAACAGTGCGCTGGTCTTTCTCCAGTTTTCCTGTCTCGTCCATTTGCAGGGCAACCATGGGTGCAAGCAGGACATTGTCTTTGTCCAGCGTGGTGATGGTGATCTGTGCATTCATCCCTGATTTTAATTTTCCGTCTGTATTGGAGACTTCGATAATCACGTCAAAAAGCGTGACATTTTGCTCCACTTTTGACTCAGGAGAAATGCGGATGACGATCCCTTGAAAGCTTAAACCGGGATAGGCATCTGCCACCAGGACTGCGGACTGACCGACCTCAACCTTGCCGATATCAGTTTCGTCTATGCCGGCTTCGATATACACGGTGTGCATGGCAGCAAGGTCCACAAGGGGCGTGCCGCCGCTGACATTACTCACGCCCGAGGAAATAATCTGGCCCTGCTCAACATATTTTTGAAGAATAATGCCGTCAATCGGCGCCCGGACCACAGCGTCTTTCAGGCGGTCTTTCGCACGACGAAGGTTCGTCGTCGCTTGAATCACCTTGCCCTTGGCAACAGCCAGCTGCAAGGAGGTTTGGTCGCGTTCTTCCTCAGAGATAATTTTTTTTTGAAAGAGCGTGTTCCGTCGGCTGAACATGAGTTTTGCCTGTTGAAGCTCCGCCTCTGCGATGACCACATCGGCTTCTGCCAGGGCCACTGACGTTTGCTCGTCTTCCTGATCCAGTCTTGCGATCAGGTCGCCCTTTCGAACGCGGTCTCCTTCTTCCACGGGGAGCGCTACAATTTGACCGGACGCTTTAGACTTAATTTCTATACGGTTGACAGGTTTTACCAGCCCGCCGGCTTCCACAGCAATCTGGAACTTTCCGCGTTCAATTGTGAATTCCTTGTATTGGGTGGGTGCTTTTCCCCTGTCTGTTGTACTGCCCTTATTGACCCAAAAAAAGCCGGCGGCAAAAACCAGGAGTAACACCAAAAAACTGAGGAGCGATTTTCCTTGATAAGACATGCTTTACCTAATGCCTGATTATTTTATGGTTTTCTTGCTTTATTATTAAGACCGTTTTATGCCTACCTGTTGGCTTTGTGTATAGATCAAGAGTAAAGGATCACATGGGAAGGGGTCAAGCATCGCATGTGATGTTTATATTTTCAGAAGAAAAAGCCTCTTTTTCCGGGATAAAAAGACCAATGAGGGTATGACAGCCGACTTGATCAACATGCATCTCGATGGTATGATT
>CALZIJ010000115.1:0-6079 GCA_945787655.1 Nitrospiria bacterium
TGCTCCGCCGTGGCTCAGGACGTACCGCCCTATGTGCGCGTGGCTGGAAACCACGCAAAATTATACGGCTTAAATAGTATTGGTTTAAAACGTCACGGGTTTAGTTCGGAAGAAATCAAAACGCTCAAGGCCTTGTATAAATTACTTTTTAGGTCTGGATTAACCTTACGCGAAGCGATTTCCGACGCCAGAAAGAAATGGCCGGATCAGAAAAAGGTAGATGATTTTCTCGTATTTGTAGAAAAATCAGAGCGAGGCATTTGCCGTTGAGCAAGGGAAAAATTGGTCTCATTGCCGGTAATGGTGCATTCCCGATGATCTTTGCGGGGCGGGCCAGGGAAATGGGACTCTCAGTTGTTGCCGCAGCCCATGAAGGAGAAACGACGCCGGCCCTTTCTGACCAGGTCGACGAGATCCTATGGGTTCGCGTCGGGCAGATCGGAAAGTTGATCTCTTTTTTTAAAAAAAAGGGAGTGGATGAAGCCGTGATGGCTGGGGGAATAAAAAAGACCCGTATATTTGATTTTCGTCCCGATTTAAAAGCCATTGCCATTTTAAGCCGAATCAAGGAAAAAAAAGATGATGTGCTGCTTCGAGCCTTTGCAGATGCCCTGGAAAAGGAAAACATTCAAATCAGGGAATCCACGTTTTTATTAACCCCGCTATTGGCTCATGAAGGAGAATGGACGCGGCCACTTAAAAAGGAAGAAAAATCCGATGTGGAATGGGGCTGGGCTTTGGCCAAAAAAGTGGGCGCTTTGGATATCGGACAATGTATTGTGGTACGAAATGGCGTGATACTGGCTGTGGAAGCGATTGAAGGGACGGATGCCGCGATCCGCCGAGGCGGGACACTGGGGAAGAAAAATGCCGTAGTGATTAAAATTTGCAAGCCGCAGCAGGATCTTCGGTTTGATTTACCCACCATTGGGCTTCAAACCCTTGAAGTCATGGAGGAAGTGAAGGCCTCTGTTCTGGTCGTGGAAGCTAAAAAGACAATTGTGCTTGAAAAAGATCAGTTTATAAAGGAGGCCGCCAAGGCGGGCATTGCTGTTGTGGGGTATACGGATCACAGCGAAGAAAAAAAACAGTCAATGCACCGGGAATGTGAGCCGGAAATGAAAGTGACAGGGAAGACATGAATCAGAAAAAAACAAAAGTGGCCGTTATCGGGGTAGGTTCATTGGGCCAACATCACGCCCGTGTTTATTCAGAAATGGACAATGTTGATCTTGTTGCGGTGGTGGATTGTTGTGCAGACCGGGCAAAGGAAATAGCCTCAAAATACGCGTGTGCCTATTTTACCGATATTGAGCCACTTTATGGAAAAATTGATGCCGCGAGTGTAGTGGTCCCGACACAGGTCCATCATGCCGTTTCTAAGGTGCTTCTGAAAAACGGAATCCACTTATTGTTGGAGAAACCCATTACGGCAACGCTTGAAGAAGCGGATGATTTGATTGCTATTTCAAAACGATCCGGTGCCATGTTGCAAATTGGTCATATTGAACAATTTAACACCGGTGTCAAAATGCTAAAAAAACACCTGCTAAACCCCCGTTTTATCGAGTGTCACCGTGTGGCCCCTTTTGTGGGACGGGGAACAGATGTCCACGTGATCCTGGATTTGATGATCCATGATATTGATATTATCTTGTCACTGGTGTCCTCTGAGTTGAGCGAAATCCGCGCTACCGGTACCTCTGTGATGACGGAAATGATCGATATTGCCAATGTCCGGCTGGCTTTCGACAATGGCTGTGTTGCCAACATTACGGCCAGCAGAATCTCACTGGAAAAGCTTCGGAAGATTAGAATTTTTCAACCCGATGCCTATTTCTCTCTGGATTACGCCAATCAGGAAATGCGCGTCTGCCGCCGAATCATCACGCCTGCAGGGCTTCCTGAAATTACCAATGAAAAGGTATCGACTGAAAAGGAAGAACCCTTAAAGGGTGAACTCTCGTCTTTTATTGCCTCAATCCAAACGAGGGAAATTCCGGAGGTTTCCGGAGAGGACGGCCGAAGAGCGCTTGATGTGGCGCTTCAGATAGTGGATCTCATCAAAAATGGTCAAGCACACCCAGCATAAGGTACAGCCGCGCCTGATGATTGTTACGGGTGAGGCTTCAGGTGATTTGCACGGAGGGGCTTTGGCGGAAGCCCTGTTTTCTAAAAACCGTGAGATTGAGATTGTGGGGTTCGGCGGAAAGGCGATGCAGACCGCCGGAGTGGATATTCAGTTTGATATCAAACACCTTGGGATTGTCGGGATTATTGAGGTATTTTTTCACTTCAGGGTGATCCTAAAAGCCTTTAGAAAAGCGGTCGCATTGTTGGACCAAGGGCTTGATCTTTTAATTGTAATTGATTTTTCAGGGTTTAATCTTCGATTGGCCAAAGCAGCGAAAGAACGAGGCATTCCTGTCGTCTACTATATTAGTCCGCAAGTCTGGGCCTGGCGGGCCGGGCGCATCGGGGCTATTGCAGAACGTGTGGAAAAAATATTGGTTATCTTGCCCTTTGAAAAGGCTATTTATGACGCGGCGAAGGTTTCTTGTGAATTTGTAGGACATCCTTTATTAGACGAATTGGCGGTCTTTAAGAAAGACCACGCGTTCCCGATTTATCGAAAGCAGGTCGGCCAATCCCCCGTCATCGCCTTATTGCCTGGAAGCCGGACCCGTGAAGTAAACACCATTTTACCGGAGATGCTTGAAAGTGTTCGAAAACTCCTTCCTGACTTTCCCGGCCTGACGGTGATGATTCCCATGGCGTCTTCACTTTCAGAAAGCTTAATCCCGGATCTTGTGAAAGATACCCCTTTTCCTGTTTCTTTGAAGAAGGGTTCAATCTACGAGGTTTTATTTAAGGCCGACCTTGCAGTGGTGGCTTCGGGGACTGCGACCTTGCAAGGCGCTATGGCGGGTACGCCAATGGTGGTGGTCTATAAGGTGTCTTTTCTGAGTTACTGGATCGCGAAACTGATGGTGAAATTAAAAGCCGTGAGTTTGGTCAATATCGTTGCGGACGAACCCTTTGTGCCGGAATTAATACAGGGAGAATGCACCTCTGAGCGGATTGCCCAAGAAGTGGATCGGCTTTTAAAAGACAGTATGGCACGTCAGGCGATGCATGAAAACCTGTTAACCGTTGCACTTAAACTCGGCAGGCCCGGCGCTTCTGCGCGTGCTGCTTCGGCAATCTTGAAACTATTGAACCAAAGACAGCAATGCAAACAGACGCAGCAAGCCAAAGTCTCGGAAGGCCGGGTCGTGGCATGAAGCTTTATCGTCGCCTTCTCACCTATTTAAAGCCCTATTATAAATGGCTGATCGCTTCTGTCTTGTGCGCCGCAATGGTCTCCATAATGACGGCGGCTTATGCCTGGCTCATCAAACCGGTGATTGATGATATTTTTATCCGAAAAGATCAGGAGATGTTGCTCTACGTGCCCATGGCCATTGTCGTGGTCTCTTTGTTCAAGGGTTTGTCAACATATGGGCAGGCCTATTTTATGCGATATGCCGGAAGCTGGATTATTGCCGATATTCGTAAAGCCCTTTACCGCCATATGCTGCTTTTACCCGTCAGTTACCATACGGAGCAATCCACCGGGCAGTTAATTTCACGGATCATTCATGATGTGCAGGTGATGCAAAATGCCGTCTCGACGGTCATCAAGGATTTGTTTCAGCAAAGTTTGACCCTGGTGGCGCTGGTCGGTGTGGTCTTTTACCAGGATTGGCGTTTGGCCTGTTTTGTTTTGCTTGGAATGCCTGCGATTACGTATCCCATTGTTCGCATTGGAAAACGTTTACGCGGAATTGCCCGAAAAGGGCAGGAACGTGCGGGTGATTTAACCAATATCCTGCAGGAAGTTTTATCCGGGATTCGGATTGTCAAAGCCTTTGGCCGGGAGAAATTTGAGGCCAACCGGTTTTCACAAAAAAATGACGCCTATTATAAAACAGTCGTCCGCGCTATTGCCGTGGGCGAAGTGACTTCACCGTTGATAGAAACCATACTCAGCTTTGCCATTGGCGGTATTATCTGGTACGGCGGATCACGGGTGATTTTGGATCAGATGACGCCGGGTACGTTTTTTTCCTTTATGACGGCGGCGTCGATGATGTATGCCCCGATTAAAAGTTTAAGCAGTTCCAATAATCAACTCCAGCAGGCCATGTCCGCGGCGGAGCGGGTTTTTTCCGTGATGGATCTAAAAAATGAGCAGCAGATGGATTCGGGTAAAGAAAAGCTTCCGAGGCTGAAAGGGACTGTGACTTTTGAGCAGGTGTCTTTTACATATGCCGGAACAAAGGTGCCCGCCCTTTCAGGAATTCATTTTGAAGCGGCCCCAGGGGATATTATTGCGCTGGTGGGCAGCAGTGGCGCAGGAAAAACGACTTTGATCAACCTTATCCCTCGATTTTATGATGTGACAGAAGGCCGTATTTTGATGGATGGGCATGTGATTCAATCGGTTACCCTGGATTCCTTGAGGGCGCAAATCGGGATTGTGAGTCAGGAAATCGTTTTATTTGATGAAACGGTGCGTTGGAATATCGCATACGGGACGGAGGGCGCAACCGACGAAGAGATCCGCGCTGCCGCCGAAGCAGCCTATGCGGACCGTTTTATCGAAAAGCTGCCGTTAGGGTATGACACCCCGATTGAAAAAGGGGGCGCCAATTTTTCTGGTGGAGAACGTCAGCGTTTGGCAATTGCCCGCGCCTTGCTAAAAAATCCGCCGATTTTAATATTGGATGAGGCCACCTCTGCACTGGATACGGAATCTGAGTTTATCATCCGCAAGGCACTGGCCCGATTAATGAAAAATAGAACCACCTTTGTCATCGCGCATCGTCTTTCGACCATTCAACAAGCGAGCTGTATTTACGTGATTGATAAGGGGCGTATTGCGGAAAGTGGCCGGCATAACGGTTTAATTCAGCAAAATGGTCTTTACCGCAAGGTGTATCAAATGCAGTTTAAAGATATTGAACATCTTGCCCAAAGCGAAGAGGTGGTATCGGAATAAGCATTCCCCTGTTTTCATTCCCTCGAGATGCTGTTGTGTAAAACATGAAAAAATTGTTTCTGTTTGGCCTGTATCAATGTATCACCCTCCTGTTACTTCCTTTTTTTCTTCTCTTTATTCTGAGTACGACGCTAAAAAGGCCAATCTACAGAAAAAATATGGGACAGCGTTTTGGGTT
The DNA here is from genome assembly GCA_945787655.1 of Nitrospiria bacterium. Taxonomy (GTDB): domain Bacteria; phylum Nitrospirota; class Nitrospiria; order SBBL01; family JAADHI01; genus JAADHI01. The sequence continues at coordinate 5,223 of CALZIJ010000115.1, forward strand.
TTATCCCTCTGATTTTTTTGAAAGCCTTCGAGGGAAAACGGTGTTCTGGGTTCATGCCGCTTCCGTGGGCGAAGTCATGATGTCCCGCCTGTTTGTCCAGTCTTTAAAGCAGAAATACCCGGAGGCCGGTATCGTGTTTTCAACCATTACCCCCACTGGACAGGCCGCGGCGCGTGAGCATCTGTGCAAGGTTGTGACCTGTTTTATTTACTTCCCGTTCGATTTTTTTTGGGTTGCGGCCGGAGTGATAAAAAAAATATCTCCTGCGCTGTTTATTTTTATGGAAACCGAAATCTGGCCAAATTGTTTGAGATCGCTATCAAAAATGAACATCCCTGCTGTTATGGTCAATGGGCGAATTTCAACGAAAAGTTTTCCCGGTTATCAAAAGTTGCGGGCCTTTATCGCATTGGTGTTAAAAGAGGTTCCACTTTTTTTGGTCCAATCCAGCCAGGATGCAGACCGTTTGATGGCCTTAGGCGCCTTGAGAAATCGAGTAGAAGTCACAGGGAATATGAAGTATGATCAAGCCGGTAAAGGAGAGGGGAAACAGGCCGATACAGACAGTAGACTCGCTTCACTCGGCCTGAATGCCCGCATCCCGATATTGCTTGCCGGGAGTACCCGGCCGGGCGAAGAAGACGCTATTCTTGAAGCCTTTCGGACGATGGGTCTGAAAATACAGGACCTGGTGCTGATCATGGCGCCAAGGCATTTGGTCCGTCTCGATACGGTAGAGCGCATTATTGAATCAGCGGGGTATCAATCAATCCGGAAAGGAAAGATCACGGGATTGCTTATTGAGGAAGAAAGAACGGCGCCGGTAGTGATTCTGGTCGATACGCTTGGTGAGCTTT
>CALZIJ010000115.1:6100-11073 GCA_945787655.1 Nitrospiria bacterium
TTTATTCCCTCGCAAAATTTGTTTTTGTGGGTGGAAGCCTTGCACCTTTTGGCGGGCATAATCCCTTAGAGGCCGCTGCATGTAAAAAGCCGGTTTTTTTTGGGCCGCATATGGAAAATTTTCTGGAGGTGTCAACGGGCCTCATCGCTTCCGGGGGTGGTTTGCAAGTCACAGACGGAAAAGCCCTTGCTGAACGTATGATCTGGCTGCACGATGCCCCTGAAGAATATGAAGAACGTGCCCAGGCAGCCTATGAGGAAGTCTTGAAACACCGTGGCGCAGTTCAGCGAAACCTTGACCGGATTGAATATTTATTGGACAGGGTTTAAATGACCCGGGCAGAGGAAAACCGAATGAGTCCGTTTTTATCATGGATGTGGCGTCAGGAAAAGGGGATATCCAATATCTTACGGTTTCCTTTTACGGTATTGTCCTGGTTGTATGGCGCTGTGGTTCGGGTGCGTGTTTTATGCTATGAAACCGGGTGGATGACTTCAAAAAAGGTAGATGCCCGTGTTGTCAGTATCGGGAACCTGACCACCGGAGGGACGGGAAAAACCCCGCTTGTGATCTACTTGGCAGAACAGTGGTTAAAAAAAAGCGCGAAGGTGGGTATTGTCAGCCGCGGATACCGCCGGTCGAATGAAAAGCAGGTACTGATCGTCTCAGAAGGGGCCTCTCCGCTGGCCGGTCCGGAAGTGGTCGGAGATGAACACTATTTAATGGCGGAGCGACTCAAAGGGGTTCCCATCGTCGTTTCAGCCGATCGGATAGAAGGGTGTCAAACGTTAATCGATCGTTTCGGTGTGGAGGTGATCTTACTCGACGATGCTTTTCAGCATTTAAAAATACACCGGGACACGAATATCCTCATTATTGATGCCCTGAATCCTTTTGGCAACGGATACTTATTGCCGAGAGGATGCTTGAGAGAACCGCTTTCAGCGATAAACCGGGCGGATTATGTGGTTTTTTCCCGCATAAATCGTGATATTGTGCCGGATGAGCTTATGGAAAAAATAAGGCCTTTTCAAATAGAAACCCTGCACAGCCGTTTTGAAAGCTCAGCCCTTATTGGCTTGAAATCTGGCACTGCCCGGCCCTTATCCGATTTAAGCGGGATGTTGGTTGTGCCTTTTTGCGGCATTGGAAATCCAGCCGCCTTTTTATCTCAATTAAAGGATCTGGGTGCAAAAATAGAACGGTCTTTTATCTTTGAAGATCACCATGTGTATCAGGAAAAGGAGTTGTTGGAGATGACATCCGAGGCAAAAAATCAGGGTGCTCAGATGATGGTGACCACGGAAAAGGACGCAGTAAAAATAAAGGCGGTTGCCCCTGCCGAAGTGTTTGTGCTTCGCATCAATCTGGTGTTTAAGCTGGAAAATGAATTGCTATTGTCCACTTTGTTTGAACGATGAAAGAAAAAACGGTTTATTATTTAATGCGGCTGTTCAGTGCAGTGGTGCAAAAACTGCCGTTTGATACGGCCCTGAATTTAGGGGCCGGGCTGGGGCGCTTGATGTATCGCCTTGACAAAAGACATCGATTGATCGCCCTGGAGAATCTTCGTCAATCTTTTAAAACGGAAAAAAGCGAGCAGGCATTGGAGGACATTCTGCGTGGTGTCTATCAAAATATTGGCCGCTCCGGGATAGAGGCCATCCGTTTATCAAGCATGGCTTCGGAGGAAATCAGAGAAAGAACAGAAATTAGGGGTCTTTCCCACTACCAGGAAGCTTTAAGGGCAAATAAGGGCGTGATTTTATTGGGAGCGCATTTTGGCAGTTGGGAATGGATCCCACTGGCTTTGGGGAATGAAGGGGTTCCCATGCAAGTCATTGTTCGTCCGATCGATAACCCCTATCTGAATGAGATGGTTCAACAGATGCGGGAGCGTTTTGGCAACGTGGTTATGAATAAACGCTCAGAGACGGGAGAAATTATTAAATTGTTGCGCAAGGGGAAGGCCATCGGATTTTTGCTGGACCAGGACGTCGGACGCGGAAAGGCCATTTTTGTGGATTACTTTGGACGGCCCGCCGCGACGAATAAGGCCCTGGCAACGATTGCACTCAGAACCGGCGCCCCTGTGATCCCGATGTTTATCATCCGAAAAGAAGGCGGTCACCAACTCGTCATTGAAAAACCCATGGCCCTTCCCCGCACAGGAAATTTAAAACAGGATATGATCGAGATTACAACGCTCTTTACCAAAAAGATCGAATCCTATGTTCGTCAATATCCAGACCATTGGCTCTGGCTTCACCGCCGATGGAAGACCCGGCCGGAAGAACCCGAATCTCCTCATGCCTGATGAAGCCATTAAAAAAATCATCGTCCGTGCACCGAACTGGATTGGGGATGCGGTCATGGCGACGCCAACACTCACGGCGCTGCGGCGCACCTTTAAAGCCGCTGAAATTGTTCTATTGGCGAAACCGGCGGTTGCCGCATTGTTTGAGCAGCATCCAGACATTGACCGGGTGATGATCTACGAAGATCCTGGTCCGCATACAGGTTTTTTCGGGTTTTTCAGATTAATCAGCGCTGTTCGTGCCGAACGTTTTGAACTGGCATTTTTACTTCAGAATGCGTTGGAAGCGGCGTTGTTGGCGTATTTTTCCGATGTGCCCAAGCGACTGGGATATGCGACAGACGGGCGGGGGATACTATTAACGGCCAAGTTGAAAAAGAAATCAGCCCCGCCACACCGCATAGAGGCTTATCTGGCCTTGATGCAATTAACTTGTGAAGCAGGGCAACACGCAAAAAGGATGGAGAAGACGCTGCCCTATCTCGTTCTCACTGCATCCGAACGGGCATCCGCTCGCCTGTTTTTAAAATCACAGGGAGTGAATTTAAATAAACCTTTGATTGGTATTAATCCAGGTGCGGCTTATGGGACGGCCAAGCGCTGGCTTCCCGAGCGTTTTGCTGAAACGGCCGACCGTTTGTCAGAGGCAGGACAGGCTCAGATATTAATTTTTGGAGGGAAGTCGGAAGTCACAGTTGCACAAGATATTCAAGGCCGGATGCAAGCGGATGCGGTGATATTAACGGGGAAAACGACGGTGCGGCAAATGATGGCGTGTATTCGGGAATGCCGTCTTTTTATTTCAAACGATTCGGGGCCGATGCACGTTGCATCGGCCCTTAAAGTCCCCCAGGTGGCTGTTTTTGGCCCCACCAATCCTGAGGCTTCTTTTTCTAACGGTCCGCATGACGTCCTTGTGCGAAAACAGGTGGACTGCGCGCCTTGCCGCCACAGGGAGTGCCCGATCGATCATCGCTGTATGACCGGGCTTGAGGCTGATCGGGTGTATCGCATCGCGCAGCGTTTACTGGAGGCCCCATTGAAAAAACAGCCTGCGGTTTTTCTTGACCGGGACGGAACAATTAACCCAGATGACGGATATATTGATTCGATTGCGCGATTTTCATTGTTTCCGGATGTGGGAAAAGCCATTGCCCGATTGAACAAGGCGGGTTTTTATACGGTTTTGGTGACCAACCAGTCGGGAGTGGCCCGCGGGTTTTTCGATGCGGCTTTTGTGGAAGAATTGCATCTTTATCTTCAACGCGGTCTGGCCCGTGAAGGGGCTTACTTGGATGGCATTTATTTTTGTCCGCACCACCCGGATTGGATGTCCTGTGATTGCAGAAAACCGGCGGGAGGGATGATCGACCAGGCCTTGTCTGATTTTCGGATTGATTTTTCAAGTTCGTATGTTATCGGAGATAAGGTTTCTGATATGCTATTGGCTGAAGCGCTCTTGCCTGCGGAAAAAGCGCAATCGGTCTTGGTTAAAACGGGAGAAGGCGAAGCGACTCAAAAAAAATTAAGGGATTCTGGTAAAATACCAGACCATGTCGCGAAGGATTTCCCGGATGCTGTAGACTGGATTTTAAAGCAAAAACCCAGGGACGCGACTTCGGATGAGAAAAGGAGGACATAATGGGGATCAGTCCGGATTTATTACAAATTTTAGCTTGTCCAAAATGTAAGGGTGAACTACAGTTGAATAACAAGGAAGTCGGACTGACTTGTACGGCGTGTCAACTTGTTTATCCAATACGAGATGATATTCCGATCATGTTGATTGAAGAAGCCTTGCCTTTAAAAGGCTGATTTGATTGATCCCGGACTTCGCTGGGTGAATTGACTTGTGGGAAAGAAAAGCCTAGGATTTCTATTTTATTTCATAAGGAGGAAGAGATGAAAAAATGGACAAAAATGGTATGGATGGCGATGGCAGTTATTTCAGGATTGACCTTGCTGGGTGGTCCTCTTTTTGCGTGTTCCAGCTTAGGCCCTGAAAAGCACATGGGGATTGTGACCTTTGTTAATCCTGAAAAAGGCACGATGTCCCTGATTGATGCAGAATCCCAAAAAGCCATGGCTTTTGTTGGTGAGAGTGATGTGTTGAACAAGATCAATGTAAACGACACGATTGTGGTGACCTTTGAAGAGCAAAAGACTGGCTTGGTTGCAAAAGCGGTCGTGGTACACCGGGCGGCAAAAAGCGCACTTTAGGTTTTATTAGGAAAGAGGTTAAGGTTGGGGATTACACCGGGGGATGGGGTTCAAGATCGATCAGACCTTCCTGTATCCCTTGAATCGCGGCCTTGGTCCGGTCGTCAACATCCATTTTTGTGAAGATATTCCTGAGGTGGTTTTTTACGGTTTTTTCGCTTAGTTCAAGATCATTGGCGATTTCCTTGTTGGCTTTTCCTTGTGCAACCAGTTGTAAGACCTCGAGTTCCCGATCACTTAAGTGGTATTTGTTTTCCGTGCGGCGTTCTCGTTGAAGCGGGTTTTTCTGAGTCAATTCGCCCAGGATTTTTTTAGTGATGTGCGGGTCGATGACCGATTCTCCACGGTATACGGTTAAGATTGCTTTTACGATCTCGGCCGAATCAGCATCCTTCAGTAAATAACCGTCCACACCGGCGCGGACCAGATCCAGAAT
>CALZIJ010000116.1 GCA_945787655.1 Nitrospiria bacterium
TAAGCCATTATTATTACGGGACCGGCCCTCAATAGGGGCGTATTATTTTTTACCCGCAAAGAAATTGTAACTCTTGTTCACTAATTTACTTTAAGTGTATTGATCAGGCCTTTCGTTTCATATTCCACACCGGCTTGCTTCATTTCCATGGGCATGTAATCTTCTTCATGTTTTGCCATAATCATGTGGGAATGAAACACTCCTTCTTTGTCCCAGTATCCTTCAACCACAGCCCCTTTTCCTTCTTTAAACAGATCGGGCGGGATCCCTTCAAATGCCACGGGAATGGTCTCGGCGCCGTCGGTCAAATCAAACTTGATTTTCAGGGTTTCGGGAACGACTTCCATACTTGATTCCACAACCATTCCCGCCACCCGCATCTTTTTACCGTATCGTTCAGGTTCAAGCGCAATGACTTCAGAAGGGGTTACAAAATACACCAGATTCTCCCCGAAATTTCCAAAGGCCAAGTAGCCAAGCCCCAGCACTACAATTGCGATACTACCGGTAATACCCATTTTTTTCTTCGAGATCATTGTCCTGTCTCCGGTTGGTAGACTTTCTCATCCTTGATCATAACATAGAGCAAAGCAACACGTCTTTCCATATAAAAAAGAAAAAAAGCCAGGGGAACAAGCGAAAAAATGTAGGCCGAAGTGATAAAACCATAGTTCGGCACAAGCGCGATTTCCTTGGCTTGAAACTCACCGTCGCCGCTTTCCCAGTTTCCGATAACGACAATGGTTTTAAGCTCGCGCAGTAAACCATCGGGATCTTCCCCTGTGTATGTGACGGCGACCTTTCCTCCTTCTCCTGAAAGGTCAAACCGAAACGGTTCATTTTCTGTTGCTTTCATAAAACTTCCTGCATCAATCATTCCCATTAGACGAACGGTTTCCTTCGGCTGAATGGATAACAATGTTTTTGGGGAAATGGTGCGTACTTCTTGAAAATATCGTACCGCCCCCAATATAGAAATACTACCAAAAATGGTCATAAGGATCATCCACCGCAGGTAAAAACGCTTCACCAGGCATCCTTGTCTCGACTCAAGCGTATTCCGCGCTTTCTCCTCACAATTGTCCCTCATTTAAGAGGCGGCCCTGTTTTGCTTCAAGTAAGTGCTCCAGATAAAGCATTTGCGTCCGTACCATCAACATATAAGAAAAAAGTATGCCTACCCCAATGGACATCAAGGTGAAAGGCACGAGCATATCCGGCGCAATGCTCACACCGCGATTTGAGACCGATAGGGGTTGATGCAAAGAACGCCACCATTCGACTGAAAAATGGATAATCGGCAAATCCACAAAACCAATAATCGCCAGAATCGCTGAAAAAGTCGCCTTTTTTTCCTTGTCGTCCAAAAAAGTACGGAGCATCAGGTAACCCACCAGGGTTAAAAACATGATCGCAAAAGAAGTCAGCCGAGGATCCCACACCCACCAGGCATTCCAGGTTGGTTTTCCCCAGATTGATCCTGTGATCAAGCCGCCCGCCGTAAAAAACAAAGAAAGTCCCGCGGCCGCGTGGCAAGCATTATCCACCACCGCTTCTTTTTTCCATAGGTACCAAATACTACAGAGAAACAACGTGGAATACGCCAGCATGGCGGTTTGGGCAAATGGCACATGTACGTACATAATCCGAACCACTTCCCCCTGATAATAATCAGGAGATGAGGTGACCAGGCCGGTGTAAAGTCCGGCACTAATCAACACTGTGGCAGTTAAACCAAACCATTTTTCATATTTTCGAAGCCAACCGATAAACCGTGTCGCAACCATCCTACCCGCCTCTTTATCCTTAATAATCCAGGATAAATTCAAAAATCCAGAATGAAACAATGACAAATATTACATCGAAAACCACAAGGAGTTCAATCCAGTGGCTGTACAACGAAAAAGCGTCCGCATTTAACACGCCCCGCGTTGCCTCAACCGCACCAATAAATATCGGGACGGATAAGGGCAATAATAAAATCGGGAACATCACTTCACGCGCTCGAATTTGAACCGTGAGCGCCGAAAAAAGTGTGCCCAGCGCGGAGAGCCCAATCGTCGCAACCGTTGATATTAACAGAAGTTGGAGGAATTGATCAATCATATCGAGATTAAAGAAAAGAACAAACAATGGGAACAGCACAATTTCCACTGTCAGCATGAATAACAGGTTTCCCAGAAACTTCCCCAGATAGATTGCCCCCTTGGGAATAGGAAGGGTCTGAAAATATTCCATGCAATCGTTATTCACTTCAATTAAGAATGATTTCCCCAAGCCGATAATGGCAGTAAAGCCAAAGGCAACCCAGATAATGCCGGGCATAATTTCCTTTATTGTTTCCGAATCCAGTGAAAAACTGAAGCTGAAAATTAAAATGACATTGAGTGCGAAAAAGAACATGGAAGAGATGTTCTCCCGATTTCTGTATTCGCTGAGAAGATCCTTCCAGGCAATCCACCGGATGACCCTAAAAAAGTGCATCAGCTGTCACCATGTCCTTAACAGAAATTTCAGTCAAGACAGAACGATTCAATACGCCCACCCGATGGGCCACATCCGCCGTGGGTCCGCGGTCGTGTGTCGTCATCAAAACCGCCGAACCCGCCTGGGTAAAGGATCGGATACACTCATTCATCATGCCAACTCCGCGTTCGTCCAGCGACGCATACCCTTCATCCAGAAACAAGACCTTGGGACGAATCAACAAGGCCTTGGCAATCGACAGCCGCTTTTTCATCCCCGCAGACAAGTACCGGCTCCTTAATCGCGCAAACCGGCCAATACCCACCTGATCCAGGGCTTTTTTTATTTCGGCCTCCGTCGGGTTCCAACCACGAATGCCAATCGCAAACTGAATATTCTCTTTAACACTCAAATCATCATAAAGGTATGAGCCATGACCAATTAGATAAATGACATCCCTCACTTTAACCCGGTCACGTTTTCCATCCATCCCCATGATTTCAAACGACCCGGAACTCGGCCTGTGCAAGGTCGCAAAGATCCTCAGCAAGGTCGTTTTTCCGGCGCCGTTAGGGCCAAACAAGGCATAACATTCACCTGCTTGAACCGAGATCGAAACTTCTTTTAAGACCTGGTAATGCTGGAAAGATTTGGAAAGCGATGTGCCGAGAATTGCATTCATATTCGAAACTTCAAAAAAACCTATATTCAAAATTAAAGAAAGTTGGAAATGGTATCATGACCTTCTAAGGGGGTCAAGTTGAAGAGACCGCCACTCATATTGGATTCAAATTTTTTGACAAATTGAAAGTCTGATGTGCTTTTGTTATGCTTCCCTTCCATAAATCGGCACATGCTAATGATGCTCAAGATTGGGGGCTTATGACCGCAAGCGGGAAATTTTTCCTTTTCTTTTTCATTCTGTTTCCCTTCTCTCACAACGGAATCGCCCTTGCAGATCAACCCTCTGCTGTTGTTCCTATTTCACTTTCTGAAGCCGTTAGAAAGGCCATCCAAAATAATATCGCGCTACAGGTTGAGCGTCAAAATATCCATCTTCAGGAAGCAGGCTTCCGCCTGGCAAGCGGTATTTTTGATCCCACTATATCGTTTGATCTTCGTGCGGATCGAACAGTCCGCAGCTCGACCTCGCTGATCGAAACGGCGCCCAGCGGCACAAACCGTATCATCCAGGAAAACCAGCGTCTCATCGCCAGCATCAACCAACATTTATCTACCGGCGGTGATTTGGGTCTTTCTTTTCGACAGTTTCGATCACAGGCTTCATTTCAGGCAGTCAACCCCACCTTAAATGGAGACCTGGTGCTCTCTTTTACGCAGCCCCTGCTTCAAGGCGGAGGGAAAGTCGTCACGGAAGGGCCGATTCGAATCGCCAACACAGACATCGCCATTTCTCAATCGGTCTTTGAGGCCGAAATCTCCAAACTGATTTTAAACGTCAGCGAGGCCTATTGGGATCTGGTTTTTCAAATAAAAAACCTGAAAGTCCAACAACAAACCCTTGAATCCGCAAAGAAACTAAACGCCTCCATCCAGGAAAAGGTGAAGCTGGGCATTTTGTCTCCCATTGAAATCTTGGTCGCCGAATCCAGTGTTGCATCCAGAGAGGAAGCCGTATTTATTGCACAAAAAGGCGTGTTTGACACCGAAGATACCTTGAGGATGTTATTAAACTTGCCGGAGCAGACCCTCTTTAATCCGCCTGCACTTCATCCTTCTGATCCCCCGACAGACAAAATACAACACTTTGAGGCGGAAACACTTTTGCAAACGGCCTTTCAAAAACGGCCCGAATTGATGCAAAATAAACTATTGTTCCAAAATCAAAGCCTGACAACCCAGATAGCTAAAGATAAACTCTCACCATCGCTCGACCTTGTCGGACGCATCGGCCTGAACGGATTGGGTAAGGATTTTTCAGATGAGACCGACCAAATCGGCTCAGGCAGCTTTCACCAATGGGAAGCCGGACTGGTGTTGCGCTTCCCCATCGGAAATCAAACGGCACGCGCCGAATTGCAACGGGAACGGATCCACTTGCAACAAACCCAATTAAACCGAAAAAAAATCCTGCAGGAAATTACATTAAAAACCAAGGAAGGCTTGCGCCGCGTTCAGACCGACTTTCAGAGAATCAAGGCCACGCGCCGAGCCCGCCTGCTTGCAAAAGAAAAACTTTCAGCGGGCCATGAACGCTTCGACCTTGGTTTAATCAGCAGCCAGGATCTTTTGGAATTTCAAGATGATCTCGCTCATGCTAAAGGCAATGAGTTAAGCGCCATTATCGACTATAATAAGTCATTAGTGAATTTGGAAGATGTCACCGGCACACTGCTCACGCGTTATCAGGTAGAGATTTTATCACGCTAAACGCTTGATAGAGTTTTTATATTTTTTGGAGGGAAACATGGAACGCGATTTAAAAAACCAGGGTTACAGCAAAGAGGATGAATATTTTCATCAGCTGAATCAAAAACTGATTAAGAAGTTAAAAGAAAAGGAAGAACATAACAAAGAGAAAACAAACGATTCGCCGACAACCAGTAACCCGTAAAATTAAACCCTGGGCACACCGACGAAATTATTGACAGCATTTCTTTTTTATCAAAACCCTTTCCTACCGAATAACCGGACTAAAAACCTTATAAACATCTAATTTTACTCACTTTTAATGACAACTTATGTCTTTTTCACCCCGCTGAAACCTAAAAAATGAATGTGACGGATATCTTGACACCTTCAAAAGGCAGGCATTCATAAACTCATATAAATCAATAGCTTAAAAAATGGCATTGATCTTGCTTTCATCATACATTGTTTCCCTAAGAAATACTTTGTTTCTACAAAAAACCAAGAGGGTTTATTATTTTCTTAACGGAACTGAAGTTTAATCACGTATGAAAAGTAAGGAGAAGTCCATAATGAAGAAAATTGGAAACACATTTTTAGGTTTGGTGCTTGCCTTGGTCCTGGCCATCAGCTCAGGAACAGCCCAGGCATCAACCCTCGTTCTCGAAGGCTCAGATGCAACAGGCGTCCATCATGACGGCACCTACGCCAGCCAGCTTTTTGATTTTATGAAAGACGGCTCTTCCCTGCCAATTCTGGTTTTCGGATCATTCACAATAACCGGCGCACCTGCCGACACGGTTTATATGACGGATCTGACTGGCGTGGACCAGACCCTGTACAGCGGGATCTATATTCAGAGCCCTGGTGGATGCTGCGACCATAACCGTCTTGGCGCCCTGTCTTTTGAAACGGAAATTGCTGCATTTACCGCCGCAGACAAAAGCCTCTCCATTCAGGATTATCAAGGTGGAGACTGGGGTTCCATTCTGCCCTTTGTTGCCCCTTCAAGCGTC
>CALZIJ010000117.1 GCA_945787655.1 Nitrospiria bacterium
CATTCCCATAGTCTGTTGAGCTGGGATCCAGTCTTTTCACATCCTGAATGCTGAGTCCTTCGTTAGACAATACCGCCAATGATTCAATGGAGACCATCCCCTCTGCCAGCATGACGCTTTTGCCGATCAGGTTGTGCGGTGAGGATATTCCGGAATCTTTACGGGCGAGAAGGATATGCGGCGACGCGCCAGCGGGACACGCCTCGAAGATATCTTCGAGCGGGTTCAGGCGGGATACAAGGGTGATTTGTATGTCGAGGTTGTCCCGCGTACCTTCAGCGTTTTGGTCCGTGAAGGCACAAAACTCAATCAGCTGCGGTTTATCCGGGGCTTTGATCCGCCACATTCCGATCACAAACTGGACAAACTCGACCGGGAAGAGACTCTGGTGTACATGCCGAACGATGAAGCTGTGGATGCCACAATTTCAGAAGGTTTGCGGATTTCGATCGATCTTCAGGGCATTTCAGGGGCGGATATTATCGGGTACCGGGCCAAACAGCACGCGCCTTTGATCGACCTTGCCAAAATCAACCATTATAATCCCAATGATTTTTGGGAAGCGATCACTGCGCCCAAGTCCGATGGCCTTTTGTTGAATCCGGATGATTTTTACATCCTGCTGTCCAAGGAAAAAGTGCGTATCCCGCCAGGGTACGCCGCGGAGATGGTGGCCTATGATCCCGCCGTGGGCGAATTTCGCATCCATTACGCCGGTTTTTTTGATCCCGGTTTTGGCTACGGGAATAATGATATCAAGGGGACTCATGCTGTTCTGGAAGTCCGCTCCCATGAAGTTCCTTTTTTACTGGAAGACGGTCAATTTGTGGGCCGCCTCATCTATGAGCAGCTTTTGGGGCGCCCCGAAAAAACCTACGGTGTAGAAATCGGGTCGTCTTATCAGTCCCAGGGTTTGTCCCTCAGCAAACAATTCAAACGTTTTTAGTGACTTTCAAATCAGGGATTGACGGATGATTACGATTGAAAACCTTTCCATGTCGTTGACCAGCGCCGGGCGACCGGTCACGATTCTGAAAAACATCCAGCTTCATGTTCCCGAAAAAGAATTGCTGGCGATCGTCGGCCCTTCCGGCAGTGGAAAATCAACCCTTTTGGGATTAATGGCGGGACTGGACCGGCCTACATCCGGAAAAATGATTGTAGACGGTGTTGACCTTTCCAGTCTTTCGGAAGACGCGCTGGCCACCCTCCGCCGGGAAAAAATCGGCATGGTTTTTCAATCTTTTCATTTGATCCCGACCATGACCGCGCTTGAAAACGTACAAATTCCGCTGGAACTTCAAGGCAAGCCGGACGCCGCCAAGGAAGCCCGCCGCCTGATGACTGCCGTTGGTCTTGAAGCCCGCTGCGAGCACTATCCCGTTCAGCTCTCAGGCGGGGAGCAGCAGCGGGTCGCGGTTGCCCGTGCCTATGCGGGGTCTCCCTCATTGCTTCTGGCGGACGAGCCGACCGGGAACCTCGATTCCAAAAACGGTGCGCGGGTCATCGATTTACTGTTGAACCTGCACCGGGATCTGGGTAATACCTTTGTGCTGGTCACGCACGACATGGCCCTGGCCGAGCGCGCGGACCGGATCATCACTCTTCGGGACGGTGAAATCGTTGAAGAAGATGCCAAGCCATAATTCCACCGCATTTGTCTTCAAAATGGTGTTTCGCGAAGTGCGCGGCTCCTTGCGCCATTTCATCTTTTTCCTCATTTCCATTGCCATTGGCGTCGGCTCGATTGTCGGAGTCGGGAATATCGCCGAAAATTTCGAGGCCATGACCCAGCACGAGGCCAAAAACCTGTTGGCGGGCGATCTCGAAGTTCGGCTTTCGCAGCCATTGTCCGATGGCGTCCAATCAGTACTCAATCCACTAAAGGATGAGGGCGTTCACGCTGTGCTTTTGGCGGAACTGATCGGGATGGCCGCAAACCCGGAAACCACGCAAACGCAACTGGTTGAGGTCAAGGCCGTCGAGCCGGGTTATCCTTTTTACGGACGGCTGGTCATCGAACCTCCCGTGACCGAGCCTTTTCAAAAGGCGGATGCCGTGTATGTCGAAGAAGGCCTGTTGCTGCGTCTCAAATTAAAAGTGGGCGACCGGATCGGTCTGGGCGATCATAATTTTATCATCGGCGGCATGGTGAAAAAAGAGCCGGACAAAGTCGCCGGGCCTTTCAGTCTGGGGCCGAGGGTGTTGCTTTCGCAAGCGGCGCTGGACCGTGCGGGACTGGTCAAACTCGGCAGCCGGGTACGCCGGAAACTGCTGATTAAAACAGAAGGCCCGTGGTCACCCGATGCGCTCAAGGAAAAACTGGAAGTGGACCTGCAAGAGGAAGGTGTCCGCATAAAAACATACCGGGACGTCCAGCCCCGCCTGCGGCGTTTTCTGGATAATTTCACCACCTATCTCGGCCTTGTCGGTCTCATCACGCTCATGATCGGCGGCATCGGCGTCGGCGGCAATGTCCACGCCTTTTTGACAGAACGCATTGAAACCATTGCTATTTTAAAATCGCTTGGCACGGAGGCCTCTTCCATATTAAAGATTTATTTGTTTCTGGTCCTGCTTTTGGGCGGCATCGGAGGCATCATCGGCATTGCATTGGGCATAGGTATCTATTTTGTTCTAAGCGGATTGCTTTCCGGTTTCCTGCCTCCCGGCTTTGTGTTCGAACTGGCGCCCGCGCCCGTTTTTCAAGGCTTGTCGATGGGACTTTTGACGACCCTGCTTTTTTCCGTTTGGCCGCTTCGTGTCGTGGGCGATATTGCACCGGCCCGCGTGTTTCGGCATGAAGTCGAGGTGCTGGACATCCAAAGCAAACGACGGGATTTGATTAACCGCTTCTACCTCATTGGCGCGCTGATTATCGGATGGATCGCGCTGGCCATTTGGCAGGCGGGGTCATGGAAATTGGGAACATCGGTCGCGGCGGGCCTTGCGGTGTCGATTCTATTGCTGGTTTTGGCGGGACGGGGCATGCTCTTTATTGTAAAACGGCTGGGCGCGCCCCGCGCATTGGCGCTGCGGTACGGCATTTCAAATTTATACCGGCCCGGACGGCAAGTCATGGCCATCCTGCTTTCACTCGGCATTGCCGTCATGGTGCTTTTAACGCTTTCACAGGTCAAAAAAAACCTGATGGTGCAGTTGGACCAGAATATCCCCGAAGACGCGCCCGGTTTATTCCTGATCGATATTCAAAGCGACCAGAAAGAAAAGCTGATGGCGATTTTAGAGCAATGGTCTTTAAAACAGCCGACCGAACTGACGCCGCTTATCCGCTCGCGCCTGCATTCGGTGGACGGACAAAAGGTGAGCGAGATGTCGCTTGAAGACCGCCGGGACGCCTGGTATTTCACACGGGAATATGTTCTGACCTACCGGGACAAACTGCCTCCCAACAATACGGTCCGGCAGGGGCACTGGTGGGACGGGGAGGGCATCGATCGTTCCGGCCTGGTGTCGGTCGAAAGCGAGGCGGGGCGGCATTTGGGCGTATCACTGGGCACCGAAGTCGTTTTTGATATTCAGGGCGTGCAAGTGTCGGGGCAAATCAGCAGCGTGCGCGATGTCGATTGGGGCAGCATGACGACCAACTTTTATTTCATCTTTCCTCCCGAAGTCCTTCAGGGCGCACCGGAAACCTTTGTCGCCACGGTGACGGCGAAAGAGGCCGATGACCGGCCGATTCAAAACGCCGTAATTGACGCTTTTCCGAATATCACCATTATCCCAATCCGGGAAATTCTGGAAACCATTGCCCGCATATTGGGCGAAATCGCCCGGACGGTTGAATTCATGGCCCTCCTGGGTTTAACAGTCGGACTCGTCGTGGTCTCCGGCGCGATTGCCGCAACAAGGGGCCGCCGCGTGCATGAAATGGTGCTCTTTAAAATTTTGGGGGCGACCCGCCCCAACCTGATGGCGATGATGGCCGTGGAGTATGCCGTCTTTGGACTGCTCGCGGCGGTGGTCGGCGGCAGTTTGTCGGTGTTGTTTTCATGGGTCATCGTCAAATACTTTTTGGACATCCCCTGGCAATTTGAATGGCATATTCTGGCCGCCGGCGGCGCGGCGACGATTGCACTTACTGTCATTACCGGTTTTCTCGTCACCTATCGGACTTTGGGCATAAAGCCGCTGGCCGCCCTGCGGGCGGAGTAGGGAAGGAAGCTCTGAGGCAGAATGACAAAACTCCACACCAACGGGTTCTTCATGTTTAAAACTTGTGAGACAGAATGAGTAATTCTGTCTCACAGGATACTACTAGTAGTCTTAAGATCTCTCTGGTAATATTTCCCGGGTTAATTATCAATTCTTAGGCTTCTGGCTTTTGAGAATTGTTCTAGATTTAATAACGTTAAATAAGGATTCCAGTAGGGTGAAAATTTTCTGGTCTTGGCAAAGCGATACCCCAGGCAATATCGGGCGACACCTGATCAAGGATGCACTACAGACCGCTATAAAAAAACTGAAAACAGAGCTTCAAGTTCATGAGGCTGAGAGGCAGTCCTTACATCTTGATCATGATCGCAAAGGTGCCCCCGGCTCTCCAGATCTTGCTCAGCTAATTTTTGAGAAGATTCGAAATAGTACCGTATTTGTAGCGGATGTTACCTCTATTGGGAAAGTAACAGTTGATTCAACCCTGAAGGTTAAAGGCAAAAGAAGTCCCAATAAAAAACGTTTACTAAATTCTAACGTAGCAATTGAATTAGGCTATGCTTTAGCACACCTTAGGGAAGAAGGCTTGCTTATGATTCTCAATGAAGCATATGGGGATAGAAATACTCTCCCCTTCGATCTTCGCCACAAAGCGGGGCCAATAACATTTAATCTCAAGGCTGATGCAGGGAAAGAGGAAATTCTCAAAGCAAAAAATGTGCTTTCTGGAAAACTGAAAAATGCTCTTCGAGAACATATAAACTCAATAGAGCCTTCTCGGGAAAATAAATACAAAGAGGTTAAAACAATAGACTCAAGTGCGCGATATTTTGAACAAGGTGCGGCTCTGGCTAAACGGAGTATTCCTAGTATGAAGCATGAGGATCTTGGATATAAGCCCGGGGCTCTTCTATACCTCCGCGTTATTCCATCAACTACAATGAAACCCCTCAAGAATGCCGAAATTAAAGATCTCATCTACGGCATCAAAATTCACCCACTACGTGATATTGCAGGAGATGGAGCTTGTTGGGATCTAAATTCTTATGGGGGGATTACATATTCGTATAAAATTGAGGATGGAATTGGTTCTCTATTAACATCGACTCAGGTTTTTCCTGGGAGAGAGCTTTGGGGAGTTGATGCTACTAGATTAGCCCCAGAGGTGCAGATCCCTGGGGAAAAACATATCCCAATTGATGCCCTTGAGAAGACCCTTGAAGTTGCGCTTCATCATTATATTGATTTTGGGAAAAAGTCCTTGGGATACCAAAGTCCACTAATCGTAGAGGCAGGGGCTGTTGGTGTTGAAGATTATTTTATCCCCATAGAGCTGCCGGGCTACCCTCTTGAAATGGGAGAACCCATAATAAAGCCTGAAATAAAATCCAGACATACACTGAAAGAAATGAGTAAGGAAGCCATTAATTCTGTTTTATTGGCGATATTTGAAGATTTCTTTGATGCCACGGGGAAGCATCGACCAAAAGGATACAGAGGTTTTTCAGGCTGATTGCTTAAGTGGGACTTA
>CALZIJ010000118.1 GCA_945787655.1 Nitrospiria bacterium
ATCCGCATTTGATCACAGTCCGGCAAAAGATGGCGTTTGAAATGCGCCAAAATCGCAGCGCGCGCCGTGACCAGATCAAACAATTTATGTCGGCTTTTTTCCTGCCGCGTCGTGCCGCTCGAATAAAAAACATGTGCGGGCGTTGCGTTCGGCCGACAGGTGATCTCCGCCCATTTGAAGGCCAAAACCGGCAAGGGAGGAATTTCATCCCAGCGGCTTACGGTCTCCGGGTCAATCTTTTTCGAACGGCAAAACTGCTGGAAGGGCGCGTTGTGTGTGTATTGATACTGAAAGAGACCTAAGGCCAGTTCGTTAAATTCTGTTTCTGAGGCCGCTTCGGGGGATTTTGCGATGTAGTGAACAATGTCGTGCTGCATGTAAAAGGTGATACACGAGCCGGAGCGGGGCTGTCAATCACTTCCCGGTGACCAGGAGTAAATCGGGATCTTCGAGGTGCTGGATGATGGTGTTCATAAAACGGGCGGACTCGGCGCCATAAATGACGCGGTGGTCAAAGGTGAGCGAGAGCGGCAGAATTTTCCGGACGACGATTTCACCGTCGCGGACGACCGGTTTGTCCGTGATTTTTCCCAAACCCAGAATGCCGACTTCGGGATAATTAATAATCGGCGTGCCAAAAATGCCGCCGATCACGCCGTAATTCGTCAGCGTAAAGGTGCCGCCTTTTAAATCGGACAGGGAAATGGTGCGTGAAAAGGCTTTTTCCGTCAAAACCGAAATTTCTTCCGCAAGCTCAAGGATGCTTTTTTGGTCCGCGTGTTTCAGTACAAACACCATCAGCCCTTCGGGCGTGTCCACTGCGATACCGATATTGTAATATTTTTTGAGGACCACTTCGTTTTTTTCTTCATCCAGGGTCGCGTTCAAAAAGGGAAACGCCTTGAGACCCGCCACGACGGATTTAATAATAAAGGGCAGGTACGTCAGTTTATAACCTTTTGCTTCGGTGAGGTCTTTTTTCGCCAGCCGCACCCGTTCCAGCTTGGTAATGTCGGCCTCATCCGTAAAGGTCACGGCCGCGACGGTTTGCGACGACTGCGTCACCCGCCGGGCGGCGCTGCGCCGAACCCCGCGAAAGGGAATGCGCTCCTCAGGACCAAGAGAGGTCGTTGTTTCCACATTTTCGAAGTCCACCGAACTGCCAGGCTTGATTTCCGTCTTTGCCGCACGCATGACATCTTCCCGTAAAATCCGGCCTCCAGGACCACTGCCGGGCACGGTGGATAAATCCACATCCAATTTTTTAGCCAGGGCCCGCACGGAGGGAATCGCCCGGACAGGTTTTTTTTCATCTTGCTGAGGCGCATTCAAACCTGCAGGCAGGGTAAACTCCGTATCGGATTCCTCTAAAACCCCAACCACCGATCCTCCGTCTTTTTTTTCTGCCGGTTCTGTTTGTGTTGATTTTGGGGATGAGTCTCCGGACGCAGCAGATTCTGTTTCTACCGTGACCAAGGCGGTTCCGACAGGAATGATGTCGCCCGGTGCACCCGTGAGGTCAATGATTTTCCCTGTAAAAGGGGACGGCAGACTGACTACGGCCTTGTCGGTTTCCACTTCGACGAGAGGCTGGTCTTCTTGCACCAGGTCGCCTTCGGAAACCAGCCATTGCACAATTTCGCCTTCGGCGATGCCTTCACCCACATCGGGGAAATGAAAGGTTTTTTTCAAGAAGACTCTCTCTGTTATTGCACTTTAAAAATGGACAACGGTCTCGATCGCATCCAGTATTTGCTCAGCATCCGGATAATACCAGGCTTCGGTTTTTGGAAGCGGCACCGGAATATCATAGCCCGTCACCCGCACGACCGGGGCCTCCAGTGACAAGAGGGCTTTTTCACAAATTTGAGCCGCGATTTCTCCGCCCAACCCGCAAGTGCGCGCGGCTTCATGCACGATAACAGCCCGTCCTGTTTTTTCAACCGATTGAATAATCGTTGAACTGTCAAGGGGTGACAGTGTTCTTAAGTCTATAATATCGGCATGAATGCCTTTCTCGGAAATACGCGACGCAGCATCCAGCGTCGGATGCAGCATCGCCCCCCAGGTGATGAGCGTCAAATCATCGCCTTCTGCCACTAGGCGCGCCTCCCCCAAAGGGATTTCACATTCCCCTTCCGGGACTTTTTCCTTGATCGCACGATAGATACGTGAAGGCTCCAAAAAAATCACCGGATCAGGGTCACGGATTGCGGAAACAAGCAATCCTTTGGCTTCGGCGGGGGTTGAAGGCACGACCACCTTTAAACCGGCGGTATGCACAAAAAAAGCTTCTGTACTTTCCGAGTGCAGCTCCGGCGCGTGAATGCCGCCACCATAGGGTGTCCGCACGACCAACGGACAGGTATAACGTCCGCGTGTGCGTGAACGCAGGCGGGCGGCATGAGAAACAAGCTGCTCCATCGCGCCATAAAGAAAGCCCATAAACTGGATCTCGGCCACGGGTCTGAGGCCATAAGCCGCCATGCCGATGGCTGTACCGACAATACCCGATTCCGAAAGCGGGGTGTCAATAATCCGGTCTTCTCCAAATTTTTGAATGAGTCCGTCCGTTGCGCGAAAAACACCCCCATCCACACCAATATCTTCACCCAACAGCACGACATCCGGGTTTCGAGCCATTTCTTCAAACAAGGCCTGATTCACCGCCTGAATAAGACTGATTTGACTCATTCTGCAGCCTCATTCTCTGTATTGAGGCGCTTGCTCAACCGTTCACGTTGCCGGAGTAAATCTGGCGGGAGTTGCTCAAAAAGGGTATCAAACATACTCAATGGATCGATTGGGGCTTTCGATTCATAAGTCTCAACGGCTTTTGTGATTTGCTGATTTACTTTTGTGATCAACGCTTCTTCGTCTGAAGCATTCCAGTTGAAATGGGATTCAATATAGGATTTAAGCCGAATGATCGGATCTTTTTTCCGCCAGGCTTCAACTTCTTCCTGACTCCGGTAACGACCCGCATCGTCTGCTGTTGTGTGGTCTTTCAGCCGATAGGTGACCCCCTCGATGAAGGTCGGTCCTTCGCCGCGTCGCGCTTTTTCAAGTGCGGCTTTCACTGTAAGATACACCGCCAACACATCGTTTCCATCTACTTGAACCCCTTCAAACCCATAGGCGATGGCTTTTTGCGCCAAACTGGCTGAGGCCGTCTGCCGGGAAAGCGGCACGGAAATCGCCCACTGGTTGTTCTGGCAGACAAAAACCACGGGGAGTTTAAATACACCCGCAAAATTCATTCCTTCGTGAAAATCGCCTTTGGATGTGGCACCGTCCCCAAAAACAGTGAGCACGGCAATGGGATCTTTCTTGTATTTCACGGCCAAGGCCGCACCAACGGCATGCGGAATGTGTGTCCCCACGGGGATCGACACGGGAAAATCATGTTGATTATCCGGGACCACGTTTCCACGTTCGTCCCCCGACCAGTATTGATACGCTTTTTCAATTGGTGTCCCTCGCAGTACGGACAGCCCGGTTTCCCGAAAAGCCGGGAAAAACCAATCACTGCCTTGCAAGGCTTTTGCGCACCCGACTTGTATCGCCTCCTGCCCCTGAATAGAGGCATAGGTTCCAATTCTGCCCGTGCGCTGCAGGTTCAGGGCTTTCTCGTCAATGGCCCGGATCATCACAATATCCGCGTAAAAGTCCTTGAAAGTCTGCTCGGGCAACGATGAAACCTCCGAATAATCCAATGGATCAATCCGTCCCGATTCGTTCAAAAACTGAACATATTCAACACTAAAATTTGAAAGGATTTTTTTGGGCATTTTGATCTCTTGAACCCTCTGAAAGATGACATAATTATACCATACCTATAAAAATCGGATCAGAGGAAGAACGGGGGAGGCCATTTCTAATGTGTATGGGACGCGACGGAACATCCTCTTTTTTCCGCTACGATCAAATAGAGGTTTCTTTTTTAGATTCAGACCTCTCCACCTGAGTGCTTATTTGCGCAGATATCTACGAGAAGGTATATTAATCCTATTGTGCATCAAAGGACTTTTTTGTGAATAGGCGACTATTCTACTGGTTTGTATTCCTGCTTCCCACACTGCTTCTTTCCGGCTTGAGCGAAGGGAAAGAGGCCGTCAAGCTTTTGGCAGTCAGCATTGAAGATGAGGCACTGCCAAAAGGCTGGAAACCGCTCACCTTTAAAAAAGTGAAGCGGCATACCACTTACCGCACAATTGAAAAAGAAGGGCGTATTATTATATTGGCGGAAAGCGACCGTTCCGCTTCCGGTCTCATTCGACCTTTGGATCTCGACCCCAAAACCTATCAAACCATCTCCTGGTGTTGGAAAATTGATCAGATCATCTCAAAGGGGGATGTTCGAAAAAAGGAGGGGGATGATTATGCGGCACGGATTTATGTTACCTTTAAGTACGACCCTGAAAAAGCAGGCTTCTTTGAAAAAACAACCTTCGGCACTTATAAACTCTTGTATGGTGAATATCCTCCAAAAGCGGCGCTTAATTATGTATGGGCCAACCAGCTCGAAAAAGGAAGAGACGCACCTAACGCATACACCGACCGGGCGCATATGATCGCGGTTGAAAGCGGCAGCGAAAATACCGGAAAATGGCTTTGTGAAGAAAGAAATTTATACGAAGACTATCAACAATATTTTGGAGGCGAACCACCCCGTATTTCCGGTATCGCGGTCATGACAGATACCGATAATACCGGAGAAACGGCAAAAGCAGCTTATGCAGACCTGATTTTAAAATAATCACGCTCAGTTAAAAAGGGGGACGAGATGGAACTCGGATTTATTGGTTTGGGGAAAATGGGAGCAAACATGGTCAAACGTCTGCTCCCGGAAAAGCACACTGTTGTCGGTTATGACCACATCCCTGAAATGACTCACGCGCTCAATGGACCAGGGTTTCAAGCAGCAAATAACCTCGCAGACCTTGTTCAAAAACTCGAAAGACCACGCACAATATGGATGATGGTCCCCGCAGGAGACATCGTGGATGATACCATCAATCAGCTCTTGCCTTCCCTCTCTGAGGGTGACCTCTTAATCGACGGTGGAAATTCCTTTTACAAACACTCTATCGAACGTGCCGATCGACTTCAGACAAAAGGAATTCATTTTATGGATGTCGGGACCAGTGGCGGCATTTGGGGCCTAACCGAAGGGTATTGCATGATGATCGGCGGAGAAACAGATGATTTTAACCGCCTGGACCCCCTACTGAAAACACTAGCCCCTACGAATGGATATCTTCATTGCGGCACGCATGGTGCCGGGCATTATACCAAAATGATCCACAACGGCATTGAGTACGCTATGCTTCAGGCCTATGGAGAAGGGTTTGCTTTACTTGAAGCGTCCCGGTTTTCACTGGATATGGCCCGTATTTCAACACTCTGGAATCACGGCAGTGTGATTCGGTCCTGGCTGCTGGAACTGGCTGAAAGCGCATTTGAGAAAGATCCCGAACTCAAGACTTTTAAAGGCTATGTTGATGATTCCGGGGAGGGACGCTGGACCGTATTGGAAGCCGTTGAAAATTCAGTGCCGGCGCCCACCATTGCCGCTTCACTTTTTGCCCGCTTTTCTTCTCGTAAGCCGGATGCGTTCTCT
>CALZIJ010000119.1:0-2441 GCA_945787655.1 Nitrospiria bacterium
CGTTCTGGGACATACTTGAGGAGCATGGAATTCCCACTACAATTATATCAATCCCTTCCAATTTTCCGCCCATTAAAAATACGGGACGCTCTTTGTCGGGCATGGGAACCCCATGCTGACCATCACGGAAACCCCCTATAACAAGACCTGGCAGGCGCTGGGCGCGCATTTACCCCGGCCCAAGGCGATTTTATCGGTCTCAGCGCATTGGACAACGCCGGGAGAAGTCCGGGTGACGGCAATGGAGCGCCCCCAAACGATTCACGATTTTGGCGGGTTTCCACAGGCCCTTTATGAACAGCAATATCCGGCCCCCGGCGCACCCGAATGGGCAGAACGCGTCTGTCGGGATATTTCCTCTCCAAAGATTCAAACCAGCCAGGACTGGGGACTGGACCACGGAACCTGGACGGTATTGAAACATTTGTTTCCCAAAGCCGATGTGCCAGTCTTTCAACTGAGCCTCGATATTCGTCAGTCTCCGGCATTTCATTTTGCGCTGGGCAAGGCCCTCTCTGTATACCGTGAAAAAGGCGTGCTGATTTTAGGCAGCGGAAACGTAACACATAACCTATCCCAAATATCACCGGGAGGCCGCACCCCGGACTGGGCGGCGGATTTCGATAGGCACATCAAAACCCTGATCGATGCCCGCGATCATCAAGGGATGATCGCCACTAAACATCAACACCCGTTTTACACCACGGCCCATCCCACCGATGAACATTTTTTACCATTGCTCTATACGGCCGCACAGGACACGGGAGATTCAGATATCACCTGGTTCAACGACGATTTTGACATGGGATCGATCTCAATGCGGTCCTTTATCCTCTCTTAAATCCGGCCGGAGGTCACATTCTGTCCTTGACAGCAAGGCGGCAGAACGGTACAAAGGCGTCTATTTGTTTCATCATTTGAATGGATCGCCGTTGAACACTGGATTGCAACACCGTTATCACACCTTTTTTTTTTACCGGAATACTCGCTCTGTTTATTTTCTCAGCGCCCTTTTCCCCGGCAATGGCACGGGACCGGGACAACCCCCTGGGGGACCTTTCAGAAGTCCTGCTCGTCACCATTGGACCGGGGGAGCTGGTTTGGGAACGCTTCGGGCATAACGCCCTTTGGGTGCGCGACCCCGAAAGCGGCTTCGACCGTGTTTATCACTGGGGTCTTTTTGATTTTCAGTCTGAAAATTTTTGGCCCAAATTTCTTCAGGGCTACATGGATTACTCTATCGGCAGTACTTCTCCCCCTCCGTTTTTTCAGTTCAACATGGAAAACGACCGTAGTATCTGGGTGCAGGAAATCAATTTGACTGTGGCGCAAAAAAACGCATTGGTCCGGTTTTTAAGAAAAAACGATTCTGAGGGGAACCGCATTTACCGTTATGATTATTATCTGGATAATTGCTCCACACGGGCGCGGGATGCGCTCAATACGGTTTTGGGCGGAATCATTAAAAAGGCGACTGAAGGAGAAGGCAGCGGGAAAAGTTTTCGCTCCAATACCCGCCGCTTGCTGCAAATGATGCCGGGGCCTTATCTGGGTATCCAGCTCGGTCTGGGTCATCCGGCGGATGAAGAAATCTCGATCTGGAAAGACATGTTTACCCCGATGGCGCTTCGCCGTCATCTCAATACGCTGAACCTCCCCGACGGCACACCGATGGTTCTATCGGACAAACTGCTTTATAATTCTTCAAAAACCAAGGAACCTGAAACCATCCGATCCTATATCTGGTTTTTTCTGCCCATCAGCGCTTCCCTCGGCGTCCTGTTCGCCACCCTGGGATATTTAAGCACGCTTGAAAAGAAAACTCCGAGATTCTTTTTCGGACTTTTAGGCACCCTCTGGGCGTTACTTTCGGGGCTAAGCGGAACAATATTACTTATCATTTGGTTTTTCACAGAACACCGCTTCGGACATTGGAATGAAAACGTGCTGCAATTTAATCCACTGTCCCTGCTCCTCGCCGTTTGTTTTTTAATGTTAACCGTAGGCGGACGGCTTCCTGAAATAACCATTAAACTGCTCTATGGTGTGACAGGTCTCTCCCTAATCGGTATGCTGATACAAATAATTCCCATCTTCGATCAGGTCAATGCCGAAATCATCGCGCTGGCCTTGCCAGCCCACCTGGGATTACTCTGGGCTGTAAAAACAACGATGCCTTTTCTGTCCGGGAAAAAACAGGCTTAAACGGAAGGCCTTTTTAAATCTTCTGTTAATTGCTTGAGCGCATCCGGGTCAAGTCCCCTCCGAAAGGCCATTTCACGTCCAATTACTTCTTTTTCTGAAAGCGTCAAGTATTTTTCTGCCAAAGGAAAAACCTGTGTCTCCTCAACCTGAATATGGGCTTGATAAAACCCGCTCAGGTGTTTTAAGCGATCGGAAAGCTTTAGGAAGATATCCGCAGTCAAGGCACCTTCATCCAA
>CALZIJ010000119.1:2453-7982 GCA_945787655.1 Nitrospiria bacterium
AAGGCACCTTCATCCAACCATTGCTGTATCCAAAGGTCGATCAGTCTGTGATCAGACTCCGCATCGCGATGGCCCTGCTTCAAGCCCTCCATTTCAGACATCAAATCCTGTACTGTTGGATTTTGATGCATTTTCAGCCGAGGAAAAAGTGAATCCTCTTCATCCTGAGTATGTTTTGGGGCCGCCTCTCGAAAATAACGCATAGCGGAAATCAGTCCCTGTCGCTGGTCTTCATTCAATTCACCGCCCTGTGCCGTTTCAGTAACGGCTGCCATCGTGTTTAAAAAGTAAGTCACACGACGGTGACAACTGTAAAGTAATCCCAGAGGGTGGTCTAAAAAGCTGGCTTCGGATTGTTCTCCGATTTTAATGCCCATGGATTTCTCCTTCAAGTGGCTTTAACTGTACCAAATGACAATGCTGTGAGTCTGCTGACATGGACCAACTGTAGTGTATCAGAATATCACCCGCACGCTCATCACCAAAAAAGATAAAAAAGCAACCTTTTTAATAGGATACGCTCCTATCTTTTCAAAAGTAAGCTATACTACTAGTACACTTCTTGTCCCCGATTTCTCTTGTACACTGGATGTATGGAAGGCGAAAAAACTTTTCCAAAATTCGATACACGGACAATCACAAAAACCTATGCACGGGTTTTTGAATCCGGGCTTGCCGTTTTACCCGCGTTCATTATTGCCTACCTTCATTTTTTCCAGGATCCCGCACGGCGCTTTTCTAACCCGGTTTTTCATGAAATAGCCATTACTGCAGCGCTTCTGACCAGCGGATTTGTGGGATATGTCACATGGCAGTGTTACCAATCCTCAGGGGAAGTATTTTTACGATGGCTCGCCCTCGGGTTTATGGGTTTTACAACCGTCTATACCCCGCATGGCCTGTTTACCCGTTTCGCCGAGGACAACCTGTTTCTTTTTATGTTATATGGCCCGGCTTCCCGTTTTGTGTTGTCCTGCTGTTTACTCATCGGCTTGTTCCATTATGGCAAAAAAATGGACCCCCCGGAAACCCGAAAACAAAGGACATTCTGGGGAACCGGTTTTGCTTTGTTTATCGCCATTAATATTCTTGTGGGATTCATTTCCACCTCAGCCTTTGGAGACCGGTTATTTGTGCGGCTATTTATGGAAGGCGGTGCCGGCTTACTCTTGTTGATTAATATATCGATTATTTTATGGCGGCGTATCCGGTCTCCCCTCATGCTGGTGTTTACGATTTCTCTGGCCTATTTTGCCCAGTCTTCCATTTCGTTTATTGTGTCCGGTGCCTGGAATCACCAATGGTGGCTCGCACACGCCATCTTTGCCTCCGGCTTTTTCTACATGGGTTACGGAGTGGTCCAGGCCTTTCATACCACGCGGTCATTTTCGACAGTCTACAGTCAGGAAGAAATGATGGCACAACTCACCACTTCGCAAACCCGCACGCAGGAAGCCCTTCAACAACTCCAGAAAGTCAATAAAAACCTTTCACATCTGGCCACGACCGACCCGCTGACCGGAGTGAGCAACCGGCGGCACCTTTTGGACAGGATACTCATTGAAATCTCCCAAACCACGCGCATTGAAAGCACATTCTCTCTTTTGGCGATCGACCTGGATCACTTTAAAGACATCAATGATCGATACGGCCACGCTGTCGGAGACAGGGTGCTCATCGACTTTGTAAAACAGGTCCAGGACATTATTCGGCCCGCAGATCTTCTTGGACGGATGGGAGGGGAAGAGTTTACATTGCTTCTACCGCATACGCCGCTTGAAGGGGCCGCGATATTAGCAGAACGCATTCGTCAGGCCATTAAAAATACGCCCATATCTGTTTCAGGCCATACCATTCCGCTCACCATCAGCATCGGCGCCGCCCAATTCGGCCTCGATGGCGAAAACGAGGAAACCTTACTCGAAGCCGCGGATAAGCGCCTTTACCATGCCAAAGAATCCGGGCGAAACCGTGTGATGAGCGGGGCGCCCACATAGGGGTATATATACTCCACCATTTGTGAAACACTTCCCCGAAAAAAGAGCCCCTTTATTGCTAGTCACTAGCCTCTCAGTGTTAACAAAAAAACCATTTTGAGTATAAAGAAAAACTTATATTGCACCCAATTTGGTTCGCTAGTACCATTATAAATAATAGATTATATTTTTAACCAACTAAAGATCCCGGGGGTTGGATTTGGATTCGAAAACACTTTTTTCGGGAATTCGTTTTCACCTATTTTAAATTTGAGCTTTCCGTCTGAACCGTTTACCGTATACTTTTGCCTCGGTCTTCTTGAAATTCTTATCCACTCAGCTTCCCCGTGGGTATCATCCAAAACCATCTTTAGTTCTTCAAAATTCAAACAAACGATTCCGTCATCATGACAAACCAGTGCCGTGTACACCTCTCCGTATTTGTTTTTCATTTCCAATATTTCATCCTGGTGAACTTTTTGAAAAGTAAAACTCCAGGGGGACATCCGTTTTGTGGAGTGCTTAATGTATAATCCTATTTTCCCATCTACTATATATGAGGAATTGCCTTTTGAAGGGTAGTTCCCAATCGCTACTTTCACGCCAGATCCATGCAGCAATCGAGTAAAAACCGTTCCATGGAATTTTTCATATTCCTTGATCATGAGAGAATTTTTTCAAATTTTTTAAAAATCTAATACTACCTTCATATTTGTAGAACAGCCTCGCATTCCCTTGACTATTTTTAAAAATTTTCAAGTGATGGACGGCCTGAGGGTACTTAGTTAATTCTAAATCTGACTTTCCAATAAAAGATTTTACTCGCTCAATATTGTATTGGTCTGCATCACTATAACCCGATATATCCCGACTCGGATGTATTGCAACCGACTTATCACCTCTCGGACTAAAGCTTTTTATGTAATCGACTAAATATTGAGGGAGCTTGTTACGATCAAGGTATTTTGAAAGTGCTTCGATTTTTTTTAATGAGTTTTCCGTTGAATTTACAATATCTTCGATATTTTTATTATAACGAAAAATTTCAAAACCCATTTCTCCTTTGTCTAAGTTAACCGTTGTGCGGTCAATGCTGCTTGAAGCTACGGACGAAACCCGCCGATCTTCAAGCCAAACAGGGGAGCCACCCCCTCTTCTGATCGCTGATAGGGCCAGCTTATGAAAAATGAAACACTTATGCCAATCGAAATAAAGGTGTCCTGGAATTGATAACTCGAAATATTTGAGATATTTCCCTCGCGAACCAAACATTCTAGCCCTTTGAATATACGTGTCCTGTTGGATTTTATTTTTGACGTCTCGTGTGAAAAACATGGACAATAGGCTATCAAAAGTAACGCCCCGCGACACGATGTTTCCCCCTATTGCGATTGTGAAAGGTGCCGACGGAGAAGTCGCACTCTCGAAATCGACCACTTTTTTGTCAATATCGCTGTTCATTACAACCACCGTATGACGATTTAAGTTGGAAAGAATGTAATGCGTTATTTGATCTTCGTTTCCTGGATACCGATTTCTTGCGATTTCCCAAATAGCCTCTACATATTTTTCGTACCGAGGACTATTTTGATCTTTCAAATCATTTAATGTCTTGATGACTACTTTATAGTCCTCAGTATGATCTGCTTTCTTCCCGCTGGTATGAATTAATTTTGAATAATTTTGTTCTTCTGAATTTATTTTCGTATTTAAAAACCCTACGTTAACAAAGAATCGAAAAAGGGATTCCCGAAGGTATTTTGGGTCATCTCCCTGATCGGGCAACAAATTGAGATGAAACGGAAGACTTTTTAAATCAATTGACTGCAATGGAAAAAATGTGTCCTGTCCTTCATATTCTGAATGTGGCGGAAAATCAACCCACATCTCACTATTATTTTCAAAAGTGTTATTTAAATCTAAGCGCGCAGGTGTTGCTGTGACACCGATGTAAATGCCTTTCTCTCCAAGTAATTCGAAAATCAGTTCGTTTATTTTCGTTCTTTCACCCTTATTTATTTTCGCATTCGGCGTTGCATAATCTGCTTCATCATCAATAACAACGGGGGCACGGTTATTCCCAAGTTTATCTATGAGTTTTTGAAGGTCTTTGGAATTCTTTTTACAAAAAATAACCCACTCGTTGGTCCCAATACTGATACTTCGATCTAAAATTTCACCAAAATTTTTCGCAGTTGGATCTAATCCTGACCTCCTGAAGCGATCTAAATTCTGCTTCAACAATTGAACACTGTCATTTAACAAGATCACAATGATTTTGAAACCATGGTCAAGTAACCTACCGGTTAGGGCAATCATCATTTCCGTTTTGCCGCTTTGTGGTTCTCCATAAATCACAAAAGAGCGCGTGCCATTCTTTTTTAGATTTTCGATTGCGCCTTCAACGGCGTCCTCAATAGATTTCGTGTGACGATCATTTCGTCTTAATCTTTCAAGATGTCTGCTATACCTGCTGGGTTTTGGACGACTATTTTTAAATTCATTGATGTCAAACATAATCTATCTCCCCAAAATTCACTGCAGAAAAGCATTTTTCATGCCCACGACAACCTCTTCACGCATTCTCAAACCCAAGGAATTATTCTCGGCTGATTTGGGAGGAGGCAAATACCGACGGTTGTCTGGAATCGACCGCTTGCGGCTCTCGAAGACTTCGAGCCCGTGAGCCTGCGCTAAGCTTTTTAAAGCCCCAGAGTTTTTTATAAAAGTTCCCTTAAGATTTGAATCCCCGATGACGAAGTAGGCTTCACCACGGGGGACCAGAACACGGGAAACTTCTTGAACGACCAAGTTCATATCGTTGACATATCTTTTGAGGATGCTTTGTTGTCGCGCGGGAAGAACATTAATTTCCCCAATTTGATTACATGCCCTTTGAACAACGGGCATAAGATCATTAGATCGTGAACTGACCTCTGCCCCGATGTTTGAGGAGCGGATCGATCTGAGATATGGAATATTTTCCCCCATCCATACCAAGCTCAGTTTGTGGCCTCTTAAATAATCTATTGCATTAAAGTAAGGAGGGGAAGTCACAACAAGATCTACCGATCGGCTCTGAAGAGGTAAGCACCGAGCATCTGACCTATTAACCATGATTTGACCCGTGTCGACCAAATTAAGCGCGTGTATTGCTTTAAAAACCTTTCTCACCGAATCAAGAAAGTGCAGGAAGGGTTCAGCAGGGGCCTTTCTATATTTTCTGTGAGGTCGGCTATGGGAAACATCCATGGCCAAAGAAGCCCCTTTGTCTTTTTTAATAATCAAACGCGAAAACGCAACCCACAATATTTTTCTGACTGCCGCGTTTCTTAATTTCGATATATTCGAAGACAAACAATAAAGTTGCTTTCTGCTCGTGCTGCAAAACCAAAATCTCAAATATTTTTTTGTTTCCACGTCCGCTTTAGGGGGATATGCAATCGATGCTTTAATCGAGTCACACAATACTTTAGAATCAGCCAGCACGTTTTCGCTAGTATCAACAACGTCCTCGATATTTAGATCCATTGTCAGTGAGTTACATAAGAGA
>CALZIJ010000120.1 GCA_945787655.1 Nitrospiria bacterium
GCCAAAGCATTACCTTTTGGATGTCAATCAATGGTTTATTCCGTTGGCGGCGAAAATAGCGCATTGGTGTCGGGAAAGACCTTCGCCCCTGGTCATCGGTATTCAAGGCGCTCAGGGGACGGGGAAATCGACGTTGGCGGCACTGTTGTCTCTCTTGCTCAGGGAAAAGTATCAACTGAATGTGGCCAATCTTTCGCTTGATGATTTCTATCTGACCCGCTCCGAACGACATCATCTTTCGAAAGCCGTCCATCCCTTGCTCAGGGTTCGGGGAGTGCCCGGAACACACGACCTCACACTGTTAAAGAATACCTTCGATGCCCTTCGAAAGCATGACTCCGGCGCTTGTATTGCTTTGCCCCGATTCGACAAGGCTGTGGATGAGCGTGTTGACCCTATGTTGTGGGCATCGATTGACGCCCCGGTGGATGTGATCATTTTCGAGGGGTGGTGTTTATGTGTGCCGCCAGAGGAAGAAGCCGCCCTGAAAATGCCGCTGAATGATTTGGAAAAGAATGAAGATCCGGATGGCCGGTGGCGGCGCTATGTGAATGCCCGACTCAAGGAGGATTATCCACTCATTTTTAATCAAATGGATACATTGGTGGTCTTGCAAGCCCCTGCATTTGCGTCAGTTTATGACTGGCGCTTGTTACAGGAGGAAAAATTAAAGACGAAACACGGGGCCCAATCCGGGCGGGTGATGTGTCCGTCTGAAGTCAAACGATTCTTGCTGTATTTCGAGCGCTTGACCCGGCATGCAATGGCCGTTTTACCCAAAAGAGCGGATGTGGTGTACGAAGTTCATCGGGACCATCGTTATCAGCTGCTTAAGGCGTGAGCGGAATGATTTCGCGGCGCTTCAAAATAAGCTCAGGCATTCAGTTTTCCCATAAATTTATTCAAAGCATTTTCCCGGCGTAAAAACCGAATGGACCGTCGCTTTCGAATACCCAATTGCTGCAGTATTTTAATGGTTTCAACGTGACTCCGGTCAAATTTAAGCCCTTTATAAAAGGCCCTGATGGCGCTTTTTTTATTTTTGTCCCGTAAATGCACGAGCCCTAAATGATAGTGGTGTTCGGCGCGAAAACTCTCTTGTTGAACGGCCTTTTCGCAATAATCGAGTCCGGTCAGTATTTTATTTTCGGCCATTGCGAGGCAAAGACCCAAGGCTGAAAGTAACTGCGGCGGTAAAGCATCAACGGGGGGGGTGCCATGACCCTTTTCACACATTCTGAGGACGTTTAAAGCAGCGTCCCATTGTTTCTTTTTAATATAGGCTAAGCCCAGTTCCAGATATTCGTCATTTGTCATGTATAACCTGTTTTTTCATGTTACCGGTCAAGGTAATGTTGGACATATTAATGCCTCATTAAGTTACCTCAGGATTGATTGAAGGTCAATGAAGCGGCCGCTGCTATTTTTGTTGAAATGGGGGAGAAATGGGGTCAGGGACGTTTGATCTCGGATTGTGCTACGGCGATCAATGGCAGCTCGGAATCGTTATAATCGACTTGCCGGTCCAGATCATAATACAGTTCTGCGGTGACGCGATAAAAGCCGGGTTCCGATCCGAGTGAAACAGAGATTGTTTCGCTGGCGCCTGCACGAATGGCGGCATGGAGGATTTCAGAGACAGGCGGAAGCTTTGGGTTGACCGTATACACCGCGAGCGCTTGTTTTTGGGTCGTGTCCATAAGGATGGTCCCGTCCGGCCCTTGAATCTTTACATGGAGTAATACGGCCCGTGGCCCGTGGCCCGTGGGTAAAGAGTGTCCTGCGCCGCTGTTCGTGACGTTGATCCGAATCTTTTGCGGTGTTTCCGGGTCTTGAGCAATGGTTAATGTTGCTGCTTTTTTCAGCATGGACGGCGAATGTCCTCCCGGGAAAAGGTGTTTGCCCACCGCCCGTTCAGGACGGTCTGAAAAAATTCTGGCAAAACGCCGTACAACTCTTGGCATGTGGCAGCTCTGGCACGTCCGGTCATCTTTCGGGGAAAAGTCGTTTTTCCATTCCAGAAAGGTTTGCTGGGCGGGTGCGGAATAATCTGTTTGATGGCAGGCGGCGCAAAGCTCTGCCGAGCGGGCTTCTGTAAAAAGCGGGTCTTGCACGGTGGGGTGAGGTGCGGAAAGGTCGTATTTCCCGCGGACGTTTCCATCCTTATCCAGGTGACAACTGGCGCAGGTGACGCCGTCAATCCGGTTTTTTTCACGGAGCGAAGGCGGTGTGGGTTGGTCTCCCCCCTGAAGGATGAGAGTGGGCGCATGGCAGGACCGACAGGCATCCCGCTTTTCTTTGGGTTGTTTGGCGATGGATGCTACTGTAATCGGAGCGACATAGGCCAAGTGTTCCGGTGAAGAATCGGGATAAAAATCCCGATTTAAATCCGGGAGGTGGATGAGCTTTCCATCCGGTCCGGGCCAAGGGCCGGTGTGAAAATCACCCCCCTCGCCCCGCATCATTTCCATGTAAAGTTTTTTATGACAGGCGCTGCACATGATAATTTTTGTGGCATCCCCTTCCAGAAAAATAGTCGGGGCCTTGAGCATCGTGACTGAAATTTCAGTGGTTTTATTCGGTTCAATTTTAATCACATCTTCCTTGACCAGGGTGGTGTGCCCGTTCGCTTCAATAACGAGATCATAATATCCCGGTGCAATGGGGCTCATTTCAAAAGTGCTTCCTGCAGGTTGACGGAACACATGTTTTAATTCACCAAAAGACTTAATCTTGACCTTGTAGCTGTCCGCATTGCTTCCGGGTGCCAGGCGAATGGTGCCTTTGAGTCCACTTTTTGATGATGGGATTGTTTTTGTAAACACTTCTGGCAGAACAATCGTTTGCGCCAGGGCCATGCGTGGCAATACTGCCAATGCCGTGAATAACGAAAACCATCCGGCAGCCCAAAGGAGAGATCTCCTTGCGTATTGTTGTCTATCCATAAAACAGCTTTTAACACAGACCTTCGAGGATATTCAATGTGAAAGCAGATGGTGTTGTCTTTCTTTCCGGGATTCCTTAAACTGAAAAGAGACGGCAAAATTAAGGAAGGCATGGGCAGGGGTGTGTTGCGTCATCATCGTTTGCGGGCAAAGAGCATTTTTAACAATATTCTGACATGGGCAGGATTGCTCTTGCTGTTTTCAGGATGTACCCCTGCTTCAGAGAAGGGGCTTGCCGAAGCAGAGCAGGCGTATCAAACCCAGGATTACATGCGGGCATTAACTTTAAGCGAAGGCTTGTTACAGTCTTCTCCAAATGCCGAAAAAGCACATCTGTTAAAAATCAGGGCCCTGGTGGCTTTGGATGATATTGACAAGGCCTTGTCTCACTCCGACCATATCGAAACAAGCAACCCCTCCCTGGCCGTATCCTTGGTTCGGGAGATTATTCTTTCTATTCTCAGAACATCCCTCAAGCATGAAAATTATTTTGTGCGGAGCGCGGCCATCAAAGCGGTCGGTGAAATGGGTGACCCGAAACACATTCCCTTAATCTTGCCCCGGATGAAAGACCCGGAAACCTTCGTGCGGTTTTTTACAGTCGAAGCCATTGGTCAACTCGAAGGACCGGACTTCTTGAAATTGATCATGGCGGCGGGGCAAGACCCGGACGGCATGGTGCGTGTGGCGGTTGTGAAGGTCTTGGCCGACTTGGGACAGACCTATCAAGGGGTTCAGGTGAATAACCTGTTGGCGACGTTCACTCAAGATCAGGATATTACAGTGCGCTTGCTGTCTTTGGCGGCCTTGTCGAAAAACGGAGATGAAACCGCATTGTCTAAAATTATATCGGAAATAGAGCGCTTGCCTGAAGAAGCCCTTGCGTCAGTGATTGCCGCATTGGGGCGCAGCCAAAACGCGGCGGCGGTTTCCTATCTCAAAACCTATTTGACAAGTGAAAACGGAATACTGCGGATGTATGCGGCGGAAGCCATGGGGGAGATGCCTGATTCCGCTTTTTATGATGTACTGATTCCGGCATTAAGTGATGCCGATGCGTCGGTACGCGGGGCGGCGGCGACCACATTGGGAAAATTAGGAGACAAGCGTGCTATTCCAGCCATCGAAGCGCTGTTAAATGATTCGGCCCCGATGGTGCGGGTTTCTGCTGCGGAGGCCTTAAAGCGCCTGGGTGAGAAACGGATCGGCCCTTATGAAGCCGCGCTCATTGACCTGGATTATGGCGTGCGCCATTTTACTATCGGCTCGTTGCGGCGGGTTTGGGGGGCTGAGGGATTACCCTTGCTTACACTGGCGCTAAAGGACGAAGCGCCGCGTGTGCGCACCACAGCGGTGCGGGCCATCGGCGAGGTTGGCGGTGAAGCCGATTTGCCGCGTCTCAAGGAAATGATGAAAGATCAGGATCTCGCCGTCCGGACCTATGCCGCTGGAAACGCCGGCCGGATTCTGAATAAAATGGCCGGAAAAACAATGAAGACATCAGCGCATTAAAATCGGGAGAGCGGCCTTTTTAGAATACATAAAAAAGGGAACTCTTCATCCGGCTGATGGGTCACATGCACCAGTTCCCAGCCTTCCTTCCCCAGAAAATTGAGCTGGTTGTCAATTTGTACACCGGCGAGATGTTCTGCCTTATATTCCCATTTCGTCATTTTATCTGTTCAATGCAGGTTTCGGTTATAGGGTCTTTTTTCATCACATATCATCATAGGGGAATTTCGAAATCTCTGCCAGATTTTTATGAGTGGAACGTCCCGAAAACAGTGACCTTGTTTTTATCTTCTCAACCCTGAAGATCGCGCTGTGAGATACCCACGATTTCTGATGTAAGGGAGCAGCGAAGAGAGATGAGGTTTTTTGCGTTCATTCAGGGCAAATGAGTCCAGTCAGTTTTTCAGCGCCCCGGTGGTCACAACAATCTTGCCTTTTTGGTGGTTGGACTCCATATATTGGTGCGCATCAACAATTTCCTCAAGTGTAAAGACGCGGTCAAATACAGGTTTCAGCGCACACGAGAAGGCCTTCATAGATATATTTCTTGCCGCGCGCAAGCCTTTCGGCATGTTTAACTATTTCGAACAAGGTATATTTTCGAATGTTTAGACCTTTTTGAAGTGAGGAAAACAAAGGGAAGATTGTCGGTTCTGTGGAGAGTGTGCCATACCCAAATATGACCGCGCCCGGCGCAGGTGGTGGGACTCAATTATGACCTCGCGGGACGCAGGACAAACCTCACCTATCCCAACGGCACCAGCACGGCCTA
>CALZIJ010000121.1 GCA_945787655.1 Nitrospiria bacterium
GTCCGTTTGAAAGTGCCAGTAATGACGCGCTAGTTTTGGCTGTTGAACTATTAAAATGTCTATTCTTAGAGTACCAATCAGGGCCTCACCTCAACAAATATCAGCGTTCTGTTTTTCTAAAAACAAAGGGTTTTCGCCAAGCTTGGCCCCGGCTTCTTGACAGGTTTTTCACCCATTTGCTACAGTGAAATCACGATTGCGCATCCCGGAAAGGAACGTCATACATTGACCCACATCCGCATTCTTATTTTTGTGACCTCTCTTCTAATCCTGTTTTTTACGGGTTTTCTTCATGCCTTGCCCATCAAAAAAATCACACTCGACAACGGGCTGAACGTTGTTCTCTGGCAAGAGACCAAGGCCCCGGTTGTCACTTTTCAAATCTGGTATAAAGTCGGGTCCAGAAATGAAGTGACCGGAAAAACCGGCCTCTCTCACCTCATGGAACATATGATGTTTAAAGGCACAACCCGGTACGGGAAAGGGGCTTTTTCCCGTATCGTCGCTAAAAATGGCGGGACCGAGAACGCCTTTACCGGAAACGATTACACCGCTTATTTTGAAAACCTCTCCTCAGACCGAATCGAGCTTGCATTTGAGCTGGAGGCCGACCGGATGCAAAACCTGCTAATCGACCCGGAAGAATTTTTACTGGAACGTGACGTGGTCATGGAAGAGCGCCGGACCCGGACCGATGACGATCCTTATTCCTACCTGATTGAAAACCTTTACGCCATTACGTTTTTGGTCCATCCCTATCACGCCCCCGTAATCGGCTGGATGAACGACCTGGAAAACCTTTCCCGCGAGGATGTGCTTCAACATTATAAAACATATTATGTGCCCAACAACGCCACGATCGTCATTGTCGGAGATTTCGAGACCGAGGCGTTGCTCCAAAAAATACGACTCCATTTTGAAACCATTCCCCAGGGCGCTGATCCGCCGCAACGCGTTCCCCTGGAACCGGAACAGCTCGGCATGCGGCGCAGCATTGTGAAACGGGAAGCCCAGCTCCCTTTTGTTTTTATCGCGTATCCGGCCCCCAATTACAAAAATCCCGATACCTACGCGCTGACCGTATTATCCAATATTCTCTCAAATGGTAAAAGTGCGCGCCTTTACCGGCAATTGGTGTATACACAGCAAATTGCATTTGATACCGGCGGCTATTACAGCGGACTGACGACAGATCCGGAAACGTTTTACCTTTATGCCACCGCACAAAAAGGCATCACACCCGAAACACTCGAACAGGCCCTGGACACCGAAATTCAACGCATTCAGGAAACAGGGATTACCCCGAATGAACTGGAAAAAGCGCAAAACCAGATTGAAGCCGAATACCTCATGGCCTCCGATTCCAATTTTTACCGGGCCATGCAAGTAGGCACGGCGGAAACGGTCGGAGCGGGATACCAATATGTACTGGATTACAACACCCATATTCGAAACGTCACCCTTGAAGAGGTTCAGCAGGCCGCCAAAAAGTACCTGGTTCCGGATAAAAAAAATGTCGGCATCCTCATCCCGCAATCCCAAAAAGAGGGCGAATGAACACATTAATTTTCCAAGCCCGGCAAGCGCGATACCTGTTTTATAGTCTTTTTATCGGATGGCTCTTTTTTCTATTCTGTCTTCCAGCAGCGTCAACCGCTGCCTCAATACAGCCCCAACGGTTTATCACCAAAAACGGCATGACGGTTTTGGTGTTGGAACAACCTTCCCTGCCCATTGTTTCCGTACAGGTTTTGGTCCGGGCCGGGAGCATCCTCGATACACAAGATAAAGCCGGGCTCGCCAGCATGACGGCCAACCTTCTGGAGCAGGGAACCCGAAACCGGAGTGCCATGGCCATCTCCGAATCCATCGAATTTATCGGGGCCGATTTATCGACTTATGCCTCAAAAGACTATGCTTCCCTGCGATTGAGAATTTTAAAAAAGGATCTTGAAACCGGATTTGAAATTTTGTCCGACATGCTCATGCATCCGGATTTTGATCCCGAAGAACTCACACGAATTCAAAAACAGGTTTTAGGCAGTATCCGTGCGGAAAAAGACCAGCCGGGCGCTATTGCACGGCGGGCTTTTCAAAAGGCCGTCTTTCGCAATCACCCTTACCACCAAGCCGTGGTCGGGAACGAAAATAGTGTCCCCACTATTCGACGGGAAGACCTCATCCAGTTCCATCAGCAATATTACCGTCCCAATAACACAATTATTGCCTTTGCAGGCAATGTGACGGCAGAGGAAGTCAAAAATCTGATCCGTCGCTATTTTGGTGAATGGCCGCAAAAACACCTCACATTCCCTTCTATTGATCCGGTCTCGCCCCTTCAGAAAATCCGTGTACACCGCATCGATAAAACCTTGACCCAGGCCACGGTGATCTTAGGGCACCCCGGTATCAACCGCAGTCATCCCGACTATTATCCTGTGCTGGTGATGAATTATATTCTGGGCGGCGGATTTGCGTCCCGAATGATGACTGAAATCCGGGATAATCGCGGCCTCGTTTATTCCATATATTCTCATTTTACAGCCAATGCGTTTCCCGGAGATTTTAGCGTCTCCTTTCAAACCCAAAACAGCAATATCAAAGAAGCAGTTACTGCTGTGCTTGGAATGATGAACGAAATACAAAAAAAAGGGGTGAGCCCGCTTGAACTCTCTGAGGCCAAAGCCTATCTCTCAGGAAGTTTTCCCTTAAAAATTGACACCACCAAGAAAGCAGCCGCCATTCTCGCTTCGGTCGAATTTCATGGACTCGGACTGGATTATTTTGAAAATTATCCCGGAGAAATTAACCGGGTCACCCAGGAAGATGTCCTGCGTGTGGCGAAAAAATACCTCCATCCCGATCATTATGCCCTGGTCGTCGTGGGCAATCAGAAAGAGATATCCCTAAAAGAGTGAGCCTCAGGATTCGTATTTTCATAAACGGCTTCATCAATCGCTGGTCTTTATTCGGACTCCTCTTCTTCCTGTTGTGGTCTCCTCATCAAGTGGCCACGGCAACCGGTATTGCCACTGAATGGCAGGCTGAATTTTTCATCCGGGTACTTTCACCCAAGGTCAAAGAAATTTCATCCAAAGGAAAACTCTATCGCAAAGG
The DNA here is from genome assembly GCA_945787655.1 of Nitrospiria bacterium. Classification (GTDB taxonomy): domain Bacteria; phylum Nitrospirota; class Nitrospiria; order SBBL01; family JAADHI01; genus JAADHI01. Next base: position 3,118 of record CALZIJ010000121.1, read on the forward strand.
ACATAAAATTCGTATAGAGCCTCACGATTCGAATGAAATTTTCCTTTATGATACTGCCCAATCCGAAGAAATCCGTATTTTCCCTCAAGATGAACTTTATTTTCTAAAACCCCTGTTGCTTGCAAAACAGGTCAAAGGCATGAAAGAAGGCTGGGTCTCGCCCCATCCGCCTTTTGAAGAAACACAAATCCTCTTTCGTGAAGACTTTTTCCGGGGCGTGCCTGCAAAACTGTACTTTGTCACCCTGAAACGCCTGAAACAAAAAGCCTATCTTTTTCGATGGATGAGCACGCAAAATCCGGCCATACCCTTGCGCGTCATTTATCCCGGCACAGCGAGAGAAACCATTATTGTCGACTTTAAACCCCTCAGCGGAGATCCGCCTCCGGCAGACTTTTTCGACCCGCCCCCCAATTACCTCAGCCTCAACCCCTTTTAAGCGCCGCCTTTGACTTAAACGCACGCTAAAAAACAGAAGTTGACTTTACAAGCTCTTCACTAAAGTGCCATAATTTCAAGCTGTTATTGATTGTTTCAATTAAAGTTAAGGAGTGTTTATGTCTGAAGTGCGTGTGCGTTTTGCCCCCAGTCCGACCGGGTTTTTACACATTGGAGGCGCCCGAACCGCGCTTTTTAACTGGCTCTTTGCCCGCCATCACGGTGGAAAATTTTTTCTCCGCATCGAAGACACCGACCAAGACCGTTCCACCGACGCCGCCATTGACGCCATACTGGACGGCATGCGCTGGCTGGGGCTTAATTGGGACCGGTGGGAAGAAGGTACGGGCGACACCGTCCGGCAAACCGAACGCTTTGATCTTTACAAGGAAAAAATTGCGGCACTGCTGGATCAGGGCCTGGCCTATCCCTGTTATTGCACCGCCGAAGAATTGGCCCAACGGCGACAGCAGGCCATGAAAGAAAAACGGGTGCCACGATATGACGGCCGGTGCCGGGAACGATCCGGGCCAGCGCCCGACCTTCCTTTTGCCATCCGCTTTAAAGCCTCTACCGAAGGCCAACTGATCGTCAAGGACATGGTGAAAGGCCCGGTCACCTTTGAAAGCAGCACCGTGGATGACCTGATCATTGCCCGCTCGGACGGCAGCCCCACCTATAATTTAACCGTGGTGGTCGACGATGTGGACATGAACATTACACACGTGATACGCGGCGACGATCATTTGAATAACACCCCGCGCCAAATCCAGCTTTATCAGGCCTTCGGCTATCCGATTCCCCATTTCGCGCACCTCCCCATGATTTTGGGGGCGGACAAAGCCCGGCTTTCGAAGCGGCATGGCGCTACCGCCGTCCAGCAATACCGGGACGAAGGCTATTTGCCCGAAGCCATGCTCAACTACCTCGTCCGCCTCGGCTGGTCCCACCAGGATCAGGAATTGTTTACCCTGCAAGAACTCGTCGATAAATTTGCCGTCGAAGAAGTGGGCACCTCCGCCGCCATTTTTAATCCTGAAAAACTCAACTGGGTCAACGCCCACTACATTAAAACCGGGGAACCCGAAATGCTCGCCCCCCCCCTGATGCCTCACCTGGTGCGCCTCGGATTATCAGAAACAACTATGGACAAGAAAAAATTAAACCGTGTCATTCTCGCCCTGCGTGAGCGGTCCCGAAACTTAAAAGAAATGGCCGAATCCGCCGCCTGTTATTTTCTGGACAACATCCCCTATGACCCAAAAACAGAAAAATTTCTCAAAACCGAAACACTGCCCATTCTTGAAGCCGTTCGGCAACAACTGGCTCAAACGCCATTTACACACGATCCCTTAAAAGCCGCGCTGGAGACAGTTTGTAAATCTATGGACCAAAAACTCGCAAAAATAGCCCAGCCCGTCCGGGCGGCCGTCACCGGAAAAGTCGTCAGTCCGGGCATCTTTGGAAACCTGCTGCAGCGGGCCAGCGAGGTCTTTCATGGCGGTGCTTGGGATCAGCAGGCGGAGCGCGGTGCCAGAGTCCTACGTTTTCGCTGGGCAGTGCGTGAGACGGTTCCGCCGGTCGAATACTTGGAGGCGCTGCTTCACCCCTGGGTCAGCTTCGTGATC
>CALZIJ010000122.1 GCA_945787655.1 Nitrospiria bacterium
CCATTAAAAATCCAATATAACGTTTCCAAACAAGGCGGTATCGACCATCATGCCGATCACGACTTCTTCGTATTTAATGGTGCAGAGGAAACGATCCCTAGAATCACTGTATCCGCAGTTTTTGATGACATGGACTCACGGCTTGAGATCTACGACCCTGACGACATTTTGTTACACAACGGTACTTGCGGCAACAGGTGTTCCATGACGATTGAACCCAGTCAGTTCAGCGAAGTACCCACGCCTACGCTAACCAAAAGTGGCAATTACCATCTGCTGATATCTGATGTCAATAACGATGAAGGCGGAGGTTACGAAATCAATATCCAATGTCTTGTGGGTGAATGTCCGGAATAATCCAGCTGAAGAATATCACTCAAAGGATACCTGCCGCCCGTACAAGGACGGCAGGTATCCTTAAACACATACGGGATTTAAAATGAATTCAAGCGATACAAAACACCTAGAAACCAGACAGAAGATATCCTTATTTTTTTATACTTTTTTTCTCCTGCTCTCCCTTGCCGCCTGCGGCGGAGGAGGGGGCGGAGGCGGCGCGCCGGTCACGTTTACAGGAAAGACAAGTCCCGCCGAGATCAACGAAAGCAATGCCGAAAATCTCTCGGCCCAGGTTCTGGATGTTGGGCAGGCTCGGGGCGGCACGCTCCGGCTAAAAACCGACCGTGACCTCCCACGGCCGGGAGCCATGGACGCACTCCTGACCATCGTCGGACAAAAAAACTCGGTCACGCAGAATACATTTTCCGCTCAAAAACCCGTCGCCATCCCTCAGGAAATCGAAGCGGGATCGTGCGGCGGGCAGCTTGTGGTCAACGGCACCGTCGATGACGAAAACGGAGATTTTAACGTCAATCTGCGTTTCGAAGGGTTTTGCGAATCAGGCTGGACTTTTTCGGGAACCGTGAACGCCCAGGGCAATGAAAACAGCAGTACCCTTGTATTAAAAGTGAGCTCGCTCACCGTCTCGGACGGCACGGTCTCTACAACGATGAACGGAAGCATGAAGGCGAGCGCCGGCAGTCTGACCACGTCGACCATTACACTCGATGTCGCCATTCGGGACAACGGATCGGGCCGGACATTTCTACTGGAAGATTACCGCGTCATCACCACCTTCAACAGTAGTGAAACCAGAATCAATATCTCCGGTCGTTTTTATGAACCCGACGAAGGGTTTGTCGAAATATCGACGCCGCAGTCCCTCCGTATTCTGGCAGGAAACCGCAACCCGTCCAGCGGGGTATTGGAAGCACGCGGGGCGGGAAACACACGGATGCGCCTGACGGCGCTGTCTTCAGCAGAATTCAGACTGGATGTTGATGCAAACGAAGATGGTTTGTTTGAGTCGACAACCGTAAAAAACTGGAGCGAACTCAACGGCACGCCTGTGGGGGCGTAAATTGATCTGTGAAGGCAACTCCCCCATTCACGGATAAAAACTGTGAAAAAACATGGCATTGAAAGGACCGACGTGATGAACATCAATACCACTTTGAAAACCCTCATACTCGGAACCCTGTTTATCTTCTTCTCGACACCGCTTCTTCATGCGGAAGAGGCTCCGACATCGCAACGCGACAGGATGTTTTCCCTGGGCGGCGGAAAATTCAATCCCGCTGACGGGGAATCCGGCACTGCTTTTTCGGGACAATTTTTATCCCAAAACGGCCAAACCCGGATCGGCGGAGAATTTGAATACCGGGATTTTGAAGCGACACTTTTCGAAGTACAAAACGTAGAGACGCAATCTTATACGGCGAGGGTGCTCGGCATCTATCTCCTTCGGCCCTCCGGCATTTCCCCGTATATCGGGGCGGGCCTCAGCCTCTCTGTCCACGTTATCGATGGAGACAAAATCGAACAGGCCCACGGACCCGGCACCGTTGTCATCAGCGATGTGGGCTCGGGCTTCGGCATAATCGGTTTCATCGGAATTGAGGCGCCTGTGACCCCGGCACTGACCATTTTTGCTGAAGGGCGGCTGAGTGGCGATTACCAATTCACGAAAACGGAAAACCTGAATACAGCCGGCGAAGAAGAACTCGAAGTTGAAAATCTGGGCGGCGTCGGCTTTCTTGGCGGACTGAGGTTTCGTTTTTAACAAGACATTAAACCGGAAGAATTCTGAATAGAATCCATCGCAAAAAAAGGGGGAAATATGAAATCTAATATGGGGCTGTGTCTGTTATTGGTGATCTTAATTGGTTTTACCGGGGGCTGCGCATCAATGATCAGCGGGTCGACTCAACCGGTGACTTTTAAGTCGTCACCCGATGATGTTGCAGTATCTATTAATGGGGAGGCCTTGGGAAAAACACCGACAATCCTGGTCTTAAAAAGACAGAAAGACAATGTCGTCGAGTTTTCAAAGGCCGGTTTTCAAAAACAAACCCTTAAAATGGAAACCAAAATGAACGGCTGGGTGTTGGCCAATATCATCTTTTGTTTTTCCTGTCTGTTTTCTACCACGACCGATTATTCCACCGGGGCGGCCTATGAATACGCGCCCGATCAATATTTTGTCTCCCTGGTGCCGGAAGGTGTAGTGGAAACGCCCACTGATATTAAAAAACGCAAGGCCAAAACTTATATCATAGGAAATTACTCCCGTATTATTTCAGCCCTGGCAAAGACCCAGGATGACACCAGAGTGTCCAAGTCAAAGAGACCTGGTATCAATCAATCGGGATCAAGCGAGTATCTCAAAACATTGTTTGAAATGCTGGACATCCCTGAGACGAACCAAAAGACAGCCCGCAATACGATCAAGAAAATCTCAGATGAGACAAAAGATGTGATTGCGTTTGCAGATAAGGTCATCGACGTCTTTGTTCGGGAATAAACATGCGGTAAATGATATCGATCGGGTTTGGTACGGCTTTTCGCAAAAAGTTGCATCAAACCCGAAAAGAAGAACAAATCATCCATCCCTTAAAACAGATTGGACAGAGTCATTTAAGCTCTACCCGTTTTTTTGGGCCGTGTTTATATCGGTTGTGCTCCTTCATACAGCGGCCTTTGCCCAGGCCGTGGAATATCAAGCCTTTTTGCTTCAAAAGGCACGGCGCCTTAACCTTTCAGAACACCGTTACTGGCATTTACTTTTACATTACCGCCCTCACGCTCATGATCAAGAAAGTACGGTAAATACCCCTCTTTTTTTTCTTTCAAAAACGGGTAAAACCAATCCTGCCGCAGAACTGGAAGCGACGCTTAAGGCCTTTTTCATTCAAGCCGCAGATGCCGATGAATCAGCCCAATGTCGATTTGTCGCCCGTTATGCCTGGTTAAAAACCCGTTTGCAAATAGATGAATCCCGATTGCCTCCCGTAACCTGTGCAGATTTCGACCGGATGATTTCAGCAGTCCAACCTGAATCTGCCGTACTGGTTTTTCCTGCAGCCGATATCAACAATCCCGCTTCCCTGTTTGGACACACCTTTCTTCGAATCGACGCAAAAAACCAAAGTTCGCTTTTATCCACAGTAATCAACTATGCCGCCCTGACCACTGAAACCGCGGGGATCTCTTATGCCCTAAAAGGCATTTTCGGCCAATTTTCAGGTCAATATTATTCCCTCCCGTACTACGAGAAAATTCGGGAGTATTCTACAACCGAACACCGTGATATTTGGGAGTATCGTTTAAATCTGAGCAAAGAAGAAATACGCAGAATTCTGCTGCATATCTGGGAGATGCGCGACATGCATTCCCCCTATTACTTCTTCGATGAAAATTGTACATTCGCCGTACTTTATCTTTTGGAAATCGCCCGGCCATCCCTCCGCTTGATCGAAAATACCCACCCCTTCTGGGTACTTCCAATCTCCAGCATTCAATCTGTCATCCACGCAAATCTCGTGACCCAAGTGCAATACCGTCCTTCCCTGGCAACAAATATACAGAATGCTTCAGAAAACCTGTCGCAGGAAAACCGGCGCATGGCTTATGGGTTGGCCATAGGGCAAACGAGCCTCCAACAACTTTCAAAATCAGTATTACCTGAAGAGAAACAGATCGAAATATTAGACCTTTCATCGGAATACCTTCAATATGCGGCCAGCCGACGAATGATTCAAAAGGATGCTTACCTCGACCGATTTCAGAGCATCATGAAAGAAAGAAGCTTGCATCAAACCCCTTCAGATCAAAGCCGCATTAAAACACCCGCATCCCCCGACCAAGGCCACCGCCCGGGGCGTGTGGACCTGGGAGCCGGATGCCGGACCGGTTCCTGTTTTTCAGAAATCGGTTTACGGCCGCTCTATCACGATTTTCTTGACGATGACAACGGCTATATCCTGAACACCCAAATGAATTTTTTCCATCTGATTTTCCGCCATGACTTTGATAAAAAGGGACTCAAACTGGAAAAATTTCGAGTAATAGACATGGTTTCTCTGGCGCCTCGCAGCCTGTTTTTTAAACCCCTTGCGTGGAAATTCAAAATTGGATATGAGCGGAAACGTCTCCCAAACGCACAGGAAGAGCCCGTGATAACCACTACCTTTGGCGCGGGGTTTTCTATGTCATATCAAAAAATCCTTTTCTATGCTTTGGCCGACGCTGAAATCGATATCAGTCATACATTTAACAATCATATTGCTTTCGGTGCAGGTGTCTCGATCGGCATTTTGTCATCAATCAAGCCCTGGTGGAAAATGCATGGTGTTGTTCACACCATGCAACCTGTCCTGGGAGATCGATACCAGATTTTACAAAGTACGTTTACACACAGTTTCACTGTGAACAAAAGGAACCGTTTATCAATCATATTATGGAAGGAAAAATCAAAACGCACTGTTTTATCGGAAGTGAAGATCCTATGGAAGATGTATTTTTAAGATGGTCGAAGCCATTCAAAAAAAACACCCGAAACCGGTGGATTGACCTGCACTTTATTATTTTCGATCATAAAACAGCCTTACGCGCATATCTGTTAAGCCAATAAGGCTATTCTCTTGAATTCACTGCCCCTTTTCAATATACTCCGGCCAGTGGATTGGATTTATTTTTGGAGGGGTAATGGGTCA
>CALZIJ010000123.1 GCA_945787655.1 Nitrospiria bacterium
ATATTCGTTTGTCTCGGCCTGCCGCACAAAGGGTTCGTCGATGCTTAAACTTCTCAAATAACTGACTCCCACCGCACCGCCTTCAATCTCCGCCACGATGTCATTGCCGTCGTATTGATAATCTGTCTGCACGCCGGAGCTTCGGTTAAGGTTGCCGCAGTCGTCCCCCGCATCATCAGTATAACCGATGCGTTTAAAAGGCGTGGCCCCGGTTTTGTGTTCGATACTCAAAAACCGGCTGGCAGGGCAGTTTCAGGGAGGAAAACCCAGGCAAAAAATACCGGCAATAAAAACAGGAATCCAAACAATAAAATAAGCGGGAGGCATCCGAAGGGCATGTTTTCTCCTGTTGCTTCGGGTCCGCTTAGATCATAGTGTGTGTTCAGTGGAACGGGGTTTATGTTCGATATTTTCGGTAATCCGGTTTTTAAAACCTTGATGGAGGGTGCCGGTGATCTGTCCCGGTTTTCCTGAGCCTATTGCGTGTCCTGAAACTTGGACAAGCGGCATGACTTCTATTCCGGTATTGGTTAAAAAGGCTTCATCGGCATTGAATAGAGATTCCGGCAGATACAGGCCCTGGTTCATCTTCAGGCCGTTTTTTTGAGCCAGGGTACAGATGATATCGCGTGTGACCCCTTCAAGAATGGTGGCTTGGGGGGAGGGGGTGTACAGTTGATTGTCCTTTACCCAAAACAGGTTACTGGTTGCCCCTTCGGAAAGATATTCTTCCGGATTTAGAAAAATGGCTTCAAAGGTTTCATCGGGATTGATTTCAAGTTTTGCCAGGATATTATTTAAAAAGTTGAGCGATTTGATGAATGCACCCGCGCCGGTCGGGGTCACGCGGCGGGTGGTGACAATTTCGGCGCGGACACCTTGTTCGTACAGGGTGTCGGGCATCCCGGAGAAAGGTCGGGCGGTGATTACCCATGTGCCGTTTTTGCACAGGTCTGGACGGAGGGGGTGTTGGTTTTCGCCTCGTGTGAAGGTGAGTCTGAGGACGGCATTTTTCAGATTGTTGCGTTCAAGGGTTTCTCTGAGACGCTGTTCAAGCAAGGGGCGGTCCGGTATTGAGAGCTGAAGCTGCCGTGCGGCATTTGAAAACCGGGTCAGGTGCCGGGAAAGCGCAAAAATCTGGCCGTTGTAAGCTCGAAAGGTTTCAAATAAACCGTCTCCGTAAAGAAAACCGTGATCAAAAACGGAAACCTTGGCGTCTTCTTCGGGAACAAATTGCTCATTTAAAAAGATCCACATGGTCAGCGGCTATCCTGTTTGTTTTCCGGGTTTTAAGGCTTCCATCAGGGCAGCCGCTTTATGCAGCGTTTCCTGATATTCTTTTTCAGGGTCGGAGTCGGCGACAATGCCTGCGCCCACCTGAAACATCATGCGGTTCCTTTTTCGCACCCAGGTGCGAATGGCGATGTTTAAATCCATTTCGCCGTCAAATCCAATATATCCGATGGCGCCAGTGTAAATGCCCCGCGCTTTTTGTTCAAGCTCAGCAATGATTTCCATACACCGCACTTTGGGCACGCCGGTAATTGTCCCGCCGGGAAAAACGGCTTTTAGCACTTGAAGCGGTGTGACGTTATCAGAGAGTTCTCCTTCGATCGAGGACACAAGGTGAGAGACATGGGAATATTTTTCTAAAGCCATCAGCGCATCAACGGAGATTGTGCCGTATTTACAGACTTTGCCCAGATCGTTTCGTTCCAGATCAACAAGCATGAGGTGTTCCGCCCGTTCTTTTTCGCTGGCATACAGGGATGAGACCAGCGCCTCGTCCTGTGCGCTGTTTTCTCCGCGCGGGCGGGTTCCGGCGATTGGACGGGTATCGACGATTCGTTTGTCGCCTTTTTTTTGTATGCGGACAAGCCGCTCGGGAGATCCGGACGCGATCTGGGTTTCTCCAAAATCCAGATAACAGGAAAATGGCGAGGGGTTGATTTGACATAAGCGCCCATAGATTTCAAAGAGGGAATCAACCGGACAGGGGGCACTAAACAAGTGGGAAAGGTTGGCCTGAAAAATATCGCCCTGTACAATATATTCCTGTGCGCGTCTTACTCTTTTTTGATAGGTTTCGCTGGAGCAGTCTGATGTGGCTTTCGTCCCGTTATGATTGTGGTTTATACCGTTTTGTAATGGAAATGCGACCTGTTTCTGAGCAATCTTTTTTTCGGTGTCTTCAATGATTTTATATCCCTTGGCGTAAAGATCTTCCGTTTTTTGGCCCATTTCTATCTCAGGTGTGAGGTTATAAATCAGGTGAACAAGATCATTCTCATGATCCAGTATGAGATAAAAATACATAAAGAACAGATCCACATCGGGGAAGTGGAAAAGGTCTTTTGTTTTCGGGATACTTTCAAACTGATGCATCAGTTCGTAACTAAAAAACCCAAAGGCGCCACCCGTAGGGAGTGGGAGATCATTGATGGGTCCAAAGCCGGATTTGGGAGACTGGAAGCGGTCCAGCCAATATTGGAGTGCCTCTAGCGGGTTACCTGTATGGTATGTGGTTTGTCCTTGATCGGGGATGAGATATTGGAAGCGGTGTGTTTGCCCCTTGCTTTGAAAGCGGCCAAAGGGAAGGCCTCCCAATAAAGAATAACGGCCATCAAACCAGCCGCCGGTTGATCCGTTCAATAGAAAATTTACATGAGGCCACTTGATTTTTTTTGCAAGCGCTAGCGCAGTCATCCCATTTGCAGGGATACTTTTGGCTAATGATGTTTCTGTTTTTAGCGGAACCATGCCCGGTGTCTTTCAAGCAGGACGCATGCAGCGAAAGCCAACATCGCTGATGGTGGCGTCTGGAGGAGCAAAAAGTCGAAAAGTGGTTGTAGAGTGGTATTTTAGCAGTTCATTTTGTATTTCTTTCGGGTAGTGTCCAATGGAAGACCATGAGTTTCCTCGAATAACCTTGAGGTTTTTCCCAAAACGGTCACTTTTGTAGGTACTGCCTGGGTAAGGCTGGTACCAGTCTGAAGTCCATTCCCAGACGTTGCCAATCATGTCATAAACTTCATATCCGCTTTTACCCTCAGTGTAGGTGCCGGGAAGTGAAAGGTCTCCTGCAAATCCTCCGATATTCGCTTTTTTAACATCAAAATCGGATCCCCAGGGGTAGGGGGTATTTCCAGGCCCTTTCGCCGCTTTTTCCCATTCAGCCTCGCTTGGGAGCCGGCCGCCTTTAAACTCACAGTACGCTTGCGCTTCTCCCCACTGAACCATGACAACAGGGTAAGATTCGGTTCCTTTTGCATATGAGCCGTTTTCCCAATAAGGGGGCGGGGCTTTTTTTGTGTGAAGAATAAACTTGGCATATTGTGTATTGGAGACTTCATACCGGTCTATATAGTAGAGAGGTAAATAGACTTTGTGAGCCGGGCTTTCATCGACGAACCAGGGTTTCACAATGCCGTGTTCCGCGGCCAGGTTTTTTTCATCCACAGCATCTGTTCCCATAATAAATTCACCGGCAGGGATTGCAACCATGCCTTCCGGCGTACGCCTTAAACAGGCTGTCAGGGAAAGAAGAATTAGAATGATGGTGCAGGCCTTGGCTTTTTTCATATTAGTATCCCAGCGGAAAATGGCGTTATCTTACTGAAGCATGGATTGGGGTGTCAACTTAAAAAAAGACTTGACAGTTTTGTAAATCTCTATATATAGTGTTCGTCGCTATCCCGTATAGACTCATTCTCTGAACTGGAACACGATAAAAGAATGAGATAAATTAAGGAGTAAAGATAGGGAAAGGTAGCGCTTTACTTTAAAGTTCCATTAATTAGTTTGCTCTTTTCGGAGTAGTGAGTTAATCTGAAGAGAATCAAAATTCAACTACGTCAATGAAGTATAACGAGATCATTCAGAAAGTGCGGAGGTATAAATGAAATTTGGTAAGATACTTTTAACATTTGTTGCGGTATCAGTTTTTGGAGCGAGTGTTGTCGGTATGGCTGCGGAGAAAGAACCGCTGGCGCCACGTGTTCCTGCCGATGATATGGAAGAAGCGAAAGAATGGACAAACCCGTTTAAACCTACCCCGGAAAACATTGCAAAAGGGAAGGAACTTTTTGCAGGAAAAGCGACTTGTTTTACCTGTCACGGAAATGATGGCCGTGGTGATGGTGTTGCGGGTGCTGCATTAGATCCTGCACCCCGGAATTTCCACAATCCTGGTTTAAAAAAGAAATCCGACGGTGAATTTATGTATGTCATCAAAAACGGAATCGAAGGAACGGGAATGATTTCCTATACTCCAGGTATCGTTACCGAAGAAGAAGCCGCATTGATTCTTCTTTATGAAAGAAGCCTTCACGACGTTAAATAGGACGTTGTTTATTTTTGATGATACTGAGACGGTTTTCATGGGTTATTCTTGTTCTAGCAGTTTCTTCACTGGCATTTGCAGCTGAGGCGGATTTAGCCAAAACGAGGGTGCCGATGGAGCGTTTAAAGGAGATTAAGGCACTTAAAAATCCTTTTAAACCTTCTTCTGAAAATATTGCGAAAGGCAAGGAGCTTTATCAAACAAAAGCCACTTGTTATACGTGCCATGGAAAAGAAGGGAGAGGAGACGGGCTTGCAGCACCGGGTTTGGATCCTTCTCCCCGGAATTTTACAAATGCCGGTTTTCACGCAATGAGGACTGACGGCGAGTTGTTTTGGGTGATTAAAAAAGGAATTCCCGGAACAGCGATGATGCCCATGGTCGGCAGTGTCATTAGTGAAGAAGAAGCATGGCTGGTGCTTTTGTATGAGAGAAGTTTAGGCATGAGAAAATAGTCTATTGATCATTTTCATGAAAAAGCGAACCTTAGGGTTCCCTTTTTTTTTATCTACATACCTTTTCATTCTATAACAGACCCC
>CALZIJ010000124.1 GCA_945787655.1 Nitrospiria bacterium
TATTTTACACACCTCCACTTATCCACAGCTTTTTGATCCTTGTTTCACGCGATTTCGCAATATAAATACACACATAAGCCTTATTTTTCAATGGGTTACAAAAAATCGCGAACCTCGGCGTATTTGAAGGGTGCTCCGGGTCCGCGCAGCGCGGCATTCCGCCTATTTCTGTGAGTCGGATGTCATTTTCTCAAGGGCAGCAACCAGCGTGTTCGGCATGTTTGTGATCATCTTGTTTACATGCGTTGTCATTTCGAATTCTTTCTCAGAAAGCCGTTTGCCTTTCGTGTGGATAATTAAGGGTGTTTTAGGAGGAAGAGCTTCAACAAACTGAATGACTTTGGCTAGGTAATTTTCCGCGTCATGGGATTGCGCATAAGCGTAGACAATCAGGTCATACGTATTTCCGTGGGGAGCTTCCTGATCCAGAAACCACTTTTCATCGATTCCAAAACCCGCCTCGTCCGCTGCGCTTATTTCGGTGTCGAAATTAAGTTTTTTTCTTTCAAAGGCCCACAAGATTTTTTTCCTTGTTTGCAAGAGAAGCGGCTTGAGTTGATTTTCAAGTTCTGGCCAAGTTCGCTCAAAAGCCTGATCCAATGTTTCAGATGTCAGTGGCCTTGAAAGATTTTTGTTAATTGTACCGATGAGTCGTTTAACATCCCCTTTTTCGTAAGAGGTGGCTTGAAAAAGGCTCAATGGCCCTGAGAGTGCCGCCGGCTCGATGCCAAACAGCAAGGTCCAAACTTTGGCATTTGATTGTTGCCTAAGTGACTTTGATACGGCGCCTGCCTCAAAGTTCAGCCAGGGAGAATTGAGGTTTTCTTTTGTGATGCAAATGATGCCAAACACGCTATCATCAAGTTCTTTGAATAGTTCATTCACCCATCGTGTTCCTTTGTCGATATCTTCGGAGGATACAAACACTTGAACCGACTGAACCACATCCGGCAGCCATTCGCGTAGTGCCTGCGCAAGTTGTTGACTAACATTCCCTGACCAACTCATAAAAATTTTCATATCAAAATCCCTTCGTTCAATTAGGTACTGAGTGATGACGTCTTGGAATGTCGCGATTCGGAACCTGCAAAAGCATCAACGCCGGTTGATTCACGATATGGGACAGTTAATCCTGTTGCGATATGACAGATTTCAATATTTTCATTTCTTAGTGCCTTGATTGCGTCGGAGGACAATAGCTCATCCATTTCGATCACGCGCCCGACCCACTCGGAGGCAGGCTGCATTTCTTGGAAGCAGGCCCCGCTGCGGAACATGACAAGGGGCCGCTTAAATACATTCTCAAGCCCAAAGTCCGGGCCGACTTTCCCATATTTTATAAAGGGCTGCCAGAGGCCGTTGACAGAATCATTGGCGGCCGGCTGAAATGTCGAAAGGACTGTGAAATGGCTTGACTGCGGATCTCTATAATCAAGCCAGGGCATCGGTTCGAATTCGTCAATAATTTCGAATTCGCCATTCCCGGAGGTGGTGTCCGCGCCAAATCCTGTTTGCTGGAGACTGTGAAACAAATCGAGCACAAAAGGGATTTCATTTGGCTGGAGCCGGACGTAGACACTCAGAAAATCCTGGCTTTGATCCAACATATGTTCACGAAGCGCAAAAAGCGATCCCGCATCTCCGGTGGTATTCGAAATACGGCTTATCATGTTTCTTGTCCTGAGTGTTGCCCGTATGGGATCGGCGGCTGCGAGATCGTCCATTGACAGGTGTTCCCCATTCATGAATTTTTGAAAAGCAGCGCGGTGAAGATACACCGCCTTTCCCACTTTCTTTCTATGTTCTATCGGCCAAGGTGCCGTTCTGACAACATCAGGGATGGGGAAAAGATCTCCCGGGAAGGCATCAGAAAGAATGAAAGGAGGATCGCCGGAGACAAAGCGGGTCAGTAAGTTCTGTGTCAGGGCTTGGGACCCTTCGTTACGGCCATAGGCCCAGCAAAGCAAGCCCGCCAATGTGTCCGACTGCCAAGGGGTTTGCCAAGGAGAGAGGGGGCGGATTTTTAGTCGAAAGGTTTCCATGCTGTCACAAACTGTAAGGCTGACCATCCACCTTAATGTCTATGAATTCAACTTCTCCTGAGCCTTTACTAACACCTGAACCTAATCCGGTCTTCTGGATTTCTCGTAAACCATCCATAACGAACTCAACTAAAGCTTCCGCACCTGTTTTCTCATTATGAGAAACATTTTCATCGAGATTAAGGATTTGCAGCCCTACTTTTAATGAAAATTTTGAACCGGCTGAGACCCTTTCCAACTTTCTCGGATGAAGAGCTGTGCCGGATTTCCTGTCGATAATGTTTTCTGTCTTCAACTCAAGCGTTCCACCCTCCGAAAGTAAGGCGTCACGGACGATAATTCGTGTTGGACCATTCTTTCCACTTTGATCCATGTGCGCACCGAAAATTCGACTTACGAGATTGTCGGGATCGTTTGTCGGTTTTGTTTCGTCAATTTGTCCGTTTCTATCCTTAAAGACATACCCAAACTTTTTCTCCAACTCGGATCGCATTTTCCCTTTTATTGAAGAGCCTGGAATATAGGGTTGTAGCGTTGCTGGATGTTTGATACATGTCAAATCCGTAGCGCCAATTTGCAAGAGTTCGTCGCTGCCTCCTATTCTTATTCCGCTGACACAATGTATTGTTCCTGTGATATGACGATGGCCGACTTTCTGCATTTTAACTCCTTTCTTTTTCCCTAAGATGAAGCGAGCCAAACCCAACAAGCGCTTCAAAATGCGGTAGAAACCCAAAAGTAAAATCTTTTTCGCTTTCGACGTTGGCCGAATTTCTTTCGATAAAATCGTAAAATAGCGCCGGGATCTTGGTGTTTTTCTTCCCGTGGGCATCGGCAGCCGCTATAAGCAACTTTTGAAATTCAGGGCGTTGTTCATCCCAGGTAGACATGTGTGCCTTAAGCTTTGCCTCGATTATACGGGCATGCTGAAAAAACCGTCGAAGTTGGTGCATTGTAAGCATTGGCTTGGAATGGGCCATTTTCTTTACAAGAGGTTCTACTTGCTCCTTGTTCAGGTATTCATTCCTTAAATTCCCATTTTCATTAAAATATCCTCCCTTAAGATAATTGGGCCAAACGTCTGTAACCTTTCGTTTTTCATTTTTCTGTTTCCCGTAGTATTTCGTTCCCATTTCCTAATTCCTCCGGAAGTGTTTTTTATCTTTAATCAAGGTATTTATTTCCGTGTGGCGAAGAGTGCATATTTGCATATTGCTGATAGATATCGGGTCACTACGGAATCTTTTGCGTCAAAATGATTGAGTAGCGTGTTGGCCCATGCCCTCAAGCTTTTTCCCCTAGGATTTTTCGACTTAACGGAGGGAAAGTTTCTCGAAATGAGGTAAGCCAATCGGCTTGTCGATATCAATTCATTCCTTTGCCTGGACTCGCTTAGTCGAAGCATGTTTTGAATCCAAGCTCTTTTGCAGATATCGGCGTCGATCCAATCGGCCACTTGTTTTCCCGTGCTAATGACCTCTGAGTGTTCTGACCATTTCCATACTTGACCCAGCACGGCACACTGATTCTTGGGTGCGCTGTGGCCCAAAGAAGTGGTTGTTTTTGCGATATTGAGCAATTCTTCCGCTTGTTCGACGGCAAACTTAATCGGAACGCTCGGTTTGGTCAGGGCAATGCCTGCACTGAGCGTCAGACCTTTTTCTGCTCCTAACTGGTTTAAAAACTTTTTTTGAATCTTCTCTGAAAAATCAATAATGGTGTTCCAGGGGCCAACCAAAAGTAGATCATCGCCCCCGGAAAAAATCGTGTATATCGTGTCGAAGGGTTTTGTTTCCATCAAAACGACGAGCTGTTGAGAAAAAAACGCATCAATCTCTTTACTGAAACGGCCGAGTTGCTTAAGGTTTTTCTCTTTCTTCAGTTTTTCATGAATGGCCAGTCCCAAAGAGTCTACGTCTGCTTTCAGTATCCCAAGAAGCTTGTCGCCACGACTGTTGTTTGCGATGTCGGTAAACTGCAGCGGAGCCCCTGATGTATCTAATGGAATATAACGGGCTAGATGACGGTCTTTAAGGTTTGGGGTCTTGAGGTTATCCGGAATTTCAACCGCGTCAGAAAGGCTAATCGCCGCAGTAAAACGATCGCTGGCAAGTGCACTCGATTTGCTTGTAAGTTTAATCCCGTAGCCTAAAATTTCTTCCCTTATATCAGCGCTGGGTTGTCCAATGAACAGGAGGCTTGCTTTAGGCAATTCTCTGCCCAAAATTTCGTCGTTTCTACATCCTTTACAAACGCGTCGAACGACTCCATCCTGCTCATCGGGCTCTGTTGCTTTTACATGACGGCAAATTGAACAAGGTGTGTCTAGGGATTCAAGGACCAACTTGCTCGGAAGCCAACCCTGATGGGCTTGGGAAACAGTTGTCCAGGACTGCATTTTTTTCTGATTTGACGTGACCTGCAACGCTTCATACCGGTCCATGATGATTTCTGGGTTGTCGTCTGTGTTTCCTGTATTTTCCCAAGTTAAGGAAAACCTCAAAACAGCGCCAAATTTTATAAGGAGATGTTCTTCTATTTCTTCAAGAACGGTTCTGAGTTGAGATTCTGCTTTTGGATGGCTTGGGCCTGAAAATAAAAACTTTCCCGCATTTGCGTAGACGACCTGATCCCAGGTCCACTCAAGCGCATCAAGAACTTTCAAGGCAGCGAGTTCGGAAACA
>CALZIJ010000125.1 GCA_945787655.1 Nitrospiria bacterium
GATGCGCTCGAACTCCGTGCCGTAGTCACTGATCAGTCGGGTAAAGATATCCAGCCGTCCTGTGGTGCTTTTTGGGTTGGCCCGTGCAGAAATTTCCTGCGGCAAACGCAGTGTCTCCATCAGCGGGATAATATACACGCACCCTTTTTCGAGCACAGCGGAGCTGGAAAGATCAATCTCGTGCATGCGGAGTGCCTCGATCTTTCGCTTCACGGTGGAATTTCGGCCCGGCAAAAAACTGGAGCGGACCCGGTAGGCAAGCGGCCCCAACCTTAAATCAATGCTTGCTGGTTGAATTTGATCATCTGAAAGCCGTTGCGGTGCACTTAGATACCCGCTGCGAATTAACTCTTTTATTTTTTCAGCCGGAAGAACACCCTTGTTATGAAAGGCATTCAGATCCCGTTCGAGTTCCGGAAAAAGGCTGGCCATATCCCCGCTCATTTTTGTATCTCCACGTTTCAACTTGAAAGTGACGATCTTAACGGAATAAAGACTTCTTTAGCAAGAGATCAGCGGTTTGAAGTCCCTTCAACGATACGCTAAACTATCAGCATGCGCTGTCCACCCAAATTTTGCTACATCCCTCTGATTGTTCTTGTAGGTCTGTTTTGCCTGATCAATCCGCATGTCGCCTTTTCAGAAAGCAGGCGGACCATTGTCGCATTCGGGAACAGCTTGACCGCTGGGCTTGGCGTGCCTGCAGAGCAAAGTTACCCGGCGCGGCTTGAAAACAAACTGAAGGCAGAGAATTTTGATTATCAGGTCATCAATGCCGGCGTCAGCGGAGAAACCACGGCGGGCGGACTCCGAAGGGTGTCCTGGATTTTAAAAAACAAACCGGACATCGTCATTCTTGAATTGGGAGCCAATGACGGCTTGCGCGGTCTAAGCCTTCAGGAAATGGAAAAAAATCTCGCCAAAATCATTCAACAACTGTTAGATCGGGAAGTCAGCGTGATCCTGGCCGGTATGAAAATCCCCCCGAATTACGGTGCACAATATACCAATGCTTTTGAAGCAGTCTATCCACGACTCGCCAAACGTTTCAAGATTGATTTGATTCCTTTTTTTCTGGAGGGAGTGGCCGCAAAACCAGCGCTGAATCAGGCGGATGGCATCCACCCCACTGCGCAAGGATATGCAGTGATTACCGAGGAAATCTGGCCGATGGTCAAAAACGTGATTGTAAAAAGGTTCCCCGGGAAAAAGGCTCTTTTTTAACCAACTGATGAGCGCGTTAAAAGACTTCCACAACCTTTTTGGTCCAAACAGCGGCCTCTTGTTCCGCGGAAAATAACTGTGTGGGCGTCAAGTTGTAGTCCGTGACAAGCCGTTCAACAGGCGGATAATTACATTGCTCCACTTTTTCGACCAGTTGCAACAGTTTTCCTAAATCCCCCTCCCGGTTTAAAAGCGCCTCATACACGGATTCACTCAGGTTGAGATCTGAAAGGACTTCAGCCATCGGCCGCATCAACAATGCGTCGATCAGAGAAAACATCCCAGTCATAAATGCGAGGTCTGCCTGATCCTTCGATCCTTCCAAAGCGCCTTTTTCAACCAGTATTTCCATTAGGCGCGCGCGCATTGAGGAAGTTTGAAGCAGCGGGCTGCGTTCTCCCGGTGTATCTTCATAGGTAAACAAAAGAACCTGGGACCATTTTTTTAATTGGTCCCGGCCCAAAAGGACAATGGCCTGCCGGATGGACTCGATTTTGTTTCGTATGCCCAGGGCAGGAGAATTAATCAGACGTAACAAGTGATAAGTGAGTGACGGGCTCTCGCGGAAAGTCTTTTCAATCTCTCCCATATCTGCATCATTTGAAACCTGACCCATTAATTTCATCACCGTTAAACTGGAGGGATCAATTTTTTTACCGACGATAATGGAAGGGCGGGCAAAATAATATCCCTGGAATAACTCAAAACCCAATTCGCGCATCCGGTCAAACTGGTACATATCTTCCACGTTTTCAGCCAACAAGGTAATCGGCCTTCTCTGAAGAGGAAGAATCATTTCCTGAATGGATTCCGGACTTAAGGCAAGCAGATCAAACTTAACAATGTTGATATGTTCGAAAAGGGCTTGTACCGCAGGTTTGTATTCATAGTGGGACAAGGCCAGGGTATACCCCCTTTCCTTTAAGGCCGCACAGCGACTGATGAGAGACTGATTAAACTGAATATTATGGTCAAGCTCCAATACCACGCGGTCTTTTGGAAACTTCATAAGCCAGTCTTCCATCAACTGTGTACTATCCACTTTAATAAAGATTCGATGATGCTGTCCCGCAAGCTCATGTAATCCAAAATCATAAAGGCTTTCCATTTCGGCAGTGAATGAATCGTTGACAGCACTCACCCGCCCTGATGCCATATCCTCTCCGGTATGGAAAAGCAATTCAAACCCATGAATATGATTGTTTAAATCCAATATCGGTTTTCTTCCGACAAATACTTCTTCAATAACCATGATTTTTTCACAAACCCCTACACATCATATGCCCGCCTCATCGTGTTTATTTTAAAAACACGATATCCACGCGTCTGTTTTTTCCTCGGTTCTCCGGCGTGTCATTGTCAACCAAGGGGCGGCTGTCTCCATAACCGACAATTGAAAACCGTTCAGGTCTCAATTTACCATCTTTTAACAGATATCGAACGACGCTCCCCGCCCGCGCCACAGACAATTCCCAATTAGATTCATAACGCGTCGTTGATATGGCCTGGTTGTCCGTATGACCTCTAATCTGAATATCATAACTTGCCCCTTGTGTTATTCTTACAATTTCATCCAGCACCTCATTTGCCTCCGGCCGGATTTCCGATTGTCCTGAGAAAAACAGGATTTTACTGGAAACAGAGATGACGATATCTTCATTTTCTTTCCTGAAACTGACTTTGCTGTGAAGCCGGGTCGTATCAAACATATCCTGAACTTGCTGCGGCGTGAATTCTTTCATGACGCGCGGATCAAAGAGACTTGTATCCGGTGGAGAAATAGGAATGTCCGTACCGGACCGCAGCACGCCAATCCCCCCCTGTCTGAAATATCCCAATGTTTCTTCTAATTTTCCCTGATCTACAGATTTCATCGCAAAAAGTAAGACGAAGAACGTGAGCATTAAACTGAGGAGGTCAGCGAATGTCGCCATCCATCCATCGGTATCTACCTTTTCTTCTTCCGGTTCCCGCTTGGCCATTATTCTGCCGCCTCAATCAATACAATTCTGACCCGCCGGTTTTTGGCCCGATTTTCCGGCCGGTCATTGGGAACAAGCGGACGGTATTCACTAAATCCCATCGCCGTCATCCGGTCAATCGGAACCTTTTTTTCTTTATAGAGATATTTTAAAATCGCCACGGAACGGGATGCGGAAAGTTCCCAGTTTGAAGGATATCTCATTTGGGATACAGGAATATTGTCGGTGTACCCTTCTATCCTGATTGGAAACTGGTGTTTTGCAATAATGCGGCTGACTTCTTCCAGAAAGGGTCTGGAATCAGGCCTGAGGTTGGCTTTTCCGGAATCAAACAGGAACTTGTCGGAGACATGAATAATTAAATCGTCGCCTTCCCGTGTGATCAAAGCATCTTCGTCAAATGCGTTGTTTGAGATCATCCGGGTAAATTCTCTGCCCACCGAAAGCTGTGATTTACCAAAAGAGAGCATCGGCGCCCCCGGAACAAGAATTTTTTTGCCTTCATCCAAATGAAGGCCGCTGGGTAGCATCCCAAATGTTCCGGCCAATGAGCCAAGGGCTTTTTTTACTTTTCTGTCATCGTCTACGCCAATGGAGTTGAGATATACAAAGAAGATCACTAGGATCAGGTTGAGGGAAACCATCATCACCATCAGGCCAGATTTTGCTTCATCATCCTCTTTTTTCTTTCTGCCCATTGTATGATTTATCTCCTGCGTTCCCGAAATTTACCGCATCATTCTTCCTGAGCAACAGTGCGGTGATTTGGCGAAAGAAAGACCTGAAGCTTTTGTTCCATCACCCGAGGATTTTCTCCTGCGGCAATGGATAAAATCCCTTCCAGGATCAATTCCTTAACCAACATTTCTTCTTTATTCCGTTTTTTGAGTTTCCCCGCCATTGGGAGAAAAATCAGGTTTGCCGTTAAGGCGCCGTAAAACGTGGTAATCAAGGCTACAGCCATCGCCGGACCAATTTTACTTGGATCATCCAGTTTTTGAAGCATTTGGACCAACCCGATCAAGGTTCCGATCATCCCCAGTGCCGGGGCAAAGGTGGCCAGCGTTGTCAGGATTTCAGCGCCGAGTTTGTGCCGGTCTTCCACATAATCGACTTCTTTTTCCAAAACGGATTTAATCGAATTGACATCAATGCCATCAATGAGCATCTGCATGCCTTTGGAAAGAAACTGATCTTTGATATCCTTGATCATCGGTTCAATGGAAAGAATCCCGCCCGTACGTGTTTTGTTCGCCATATCAACCAGTGTTTCGATCAATTCCTTGCCGGATTGCAACTTGAACAGAAAAACATTTTTGACCACCTTCACAACACTGAGCACATCCGCCAAGGGATAATTGATCAAAGTCACCCCGACTGTTCCTCCAAGCACAATAGCCGCAGAGGCCGCGTCCCAAAAAATCAGGAGGCTTCCTCCACTTAATATCCCGAAAAGGACGAGTCCGAAGGCAATGATGACGCCCAAAAGCGAAGCGAGATCCATTTTTTTCCCTTT
>CALZIJ010000126.1 GCA_945787655.1 Nitrospiria bacterium
TCCGTCCAAAAACACAGAATCAGATAATAAACGATACAAAATACCGCTGATGACCGCCAAAATCAGATTCATCCCCGGCCCGGCAGCAGCCACCCAGGCCATATCTTCTTTGGGACGTCTTAAATTGATCGGATTGACCGGAACGGGTTTCGCGTAACCAAAAATAAAACCGGTCGTAGCAAAGAGCATTAGCGGAATAATCACCGTCCCAAAAGGATCAATATGGGCGATCGGATTTATGGTTATTCTTCCGAGCTGGCGTGCAGTCGGATCCCCTTTTTTATCCGCCACCCAGGCATGAGCGGCTTCGTGGAGCGTGACCGCAAAAATTAAGGGAAGCGCCATAATGCTCATTTGTTGAATAAGTTCGTTCATTATTTCAGTGCTAGGATATTGGCCGGACTTCGACTAAGACTTCGTCCGGATTCACCCGGTCTCCCTCCGAGACATGAATCGCCTCTACTTTGCCGTCAATCGCCGTGTGGACTTCACTTTGCATTTTCATCGCTTCGATAATCAACACCACTGCTCCAGCCTTGACCACATCTCCCACTTTCACATTCACACTGACGACCACGCCAGGCATCGGACTGGTCACATCGCCGTCATTTGCAACTTTCGGCCGAATAGACCGTCCGCCAGCGTGAGATTCAATCCGGCCTTCGGCCGAAGGCATCACCTCCATCAGGGATTCAACCATCACCTCTTCTAACTGGCCGTCGATATAAATAAAATAAGGCCGCCCCCCTTCACCCGGGTGACCAACCCCTCCCACTTTAACATCAAAAGTCTCTCCATGAATTTTAACATTAAACTCACTGGGCGTGATTAATGGACCTTTCACATCTTCTTCCGCAACTGCGTCCGGAATTTTTTCTACCACAGGCTGATTTTTATTCTTGAAAAAATCCAGTGCGACTTTGGGGAATAATGCATAAATCAGCACATCTTCAATATTTTCAACCGTTTCTCCCAACTCATTTTCCAAATCTTTTTGAGCCTGTTCCAGTTCTGGCTCTAATAAATCTGCCGGACGAACGGTCACCAGGGCATCTTCACCTATGGCCTTTTTCTGAATCTCTTCGTTAATCGGCCCTGACGGTTTTCCATAGAGCCCCTTTAAATAATTGCTTGTTTCAGTCGTAATGACTTTATATCGTTCACCGGTCAATACATTCAGTGTGGCCTGAGTGCCGACAATCTGACTGGCTGGAGTGACCAAAGGCGGAAAACCAAAATCCTCCCGAACCCGAGGCACTTCATCCAAAACATCCCGCATGCGGTGCAATGCCTGCTGTTCTGAAAGTTGAAGCGCCAGGTTAGACGTCATGCCCCCGGGAATCTGATACGTTAAAACACGTGGATCAACCCCTGTGTAATCGGATTCAAAGGCACTGTATTTCTTACGCACCTCTGAAAAATAATCTGCAATTTCCGTCAGCAGGTCCATGTTCAATTTGGGGTCACGCGCCCCCCCTTCCAATACTCTGGACAAGGTTTCCACGGGGGGCTGAGACGTCCCTGAGGCCATCGAAGAAATGGCCGTATCCACGATATCCACACCGGCTTCGATGGCTTTGACATAGGTGGCCACCGCCATTGCACTGGTATCATGCGTATGAAGATGAATAGGAACAGAAATCTCTTTTTTTAATTTGCTGATCAAATCGAATGCATCATAAGGCGCAAGCAATCCCGCCATATCCTTCACTCCGATGGAATCGGCCCCCATGTCTTCCATCCTTTTCGCCTGCTCCACAAAAAGATCATTATTATGGAAACGGCTCACCGTATAACAAATCGCGCCCTGTACTTTTCCACCATATTTCATCGTTGCCCGAAATGAGGTTTTTAGATTCCTCAAATCATTAAGAGCATCAAAAATACGAATCACATTAATCCCGTTTTCTATGGAGCGTTCGATAAAACGTTCCACTACATCATCGGCGTAATGGCGGTACCCGATCAGGTTTTGTCCGCGAAGCAGCATTTGAAACGGCGTATTGGGCATTACCTTTTTTAAGGCTCTTAAACGCTCCCAGGGATCTTCCCGCAAATACCGGATCGCGGCATCAAAAGTCGCCCCGCCCCACATTTCGATAAACGCATACCCCGCCTGGTCTATTTTCTCGGCAATGGGAAGCATATCTTCCAGTTTAAGGCGCGTCGCAAGAAGAGATTGATGCCCATCCCGAAGTGTCGTGTCCATAAATTGAACTGGCGCTGGATTTGAGCGTGCGTCTGACTGTTTACCTGATTCTCCCACGAGCCCTCCCTTTTGTACTTAAAAACCGTTTTTTCATATTATTACTGCCTTCTTGAATGTGCCGCGACAACTGCAGCAATCGCAATCACCTTGTCCATATGATTCACCGGGGTGGAGACATTGAGTTTCTCCAAGTGCGTTTCAATATAGGTCGTATCGAAATGACCCTGTTGAAAATCCTCATCCTCCATCACCTGTTTCAAAAACGGAATGGTCGTTTTTACTCCCCGAATCACGTATTCATCCAGTGCCCGGCTCATGCGCTGAACCGCACCATTCCAAGTCTTTGCCCTCACCGTAATTTTTGCCAGCAGGGGGTCATAATACGGAGGGACGACATATCCTTTATAAATATTACCGTCAATCCGAATCCCGATCCCGCCCGGTGAATAATAAGCCGTGATTTCTCCCGGCGTCGGCATAAAATTATTTTTTGGATCTTCCGCATTGATTCGGCATTCAATCGCATGGCCCCGCAAAAAAATATCTTGCTGGCGATCTGTAATCGAACGTCCTGCCGCAATACGGATCATTTCTTTAACAATATCAATTCCGGAAACCTCCTCGGTAACCGTATGCTCAACCTGAATCCGGGTATTCATTTCAAGAAAGTAAAAGTTTCTATCGATATCTACCAAGAATTCTACGGTACCCGCACTCACATAATTGACCGAACGCGCAGCAGCAAGCGCTGCTTCCCCCATGCGTTCCCGTAGTGCCTCGTCAAGCAACAATGAAGGAGCAATCTCGATCAACTTCTGATGCCGGCGCTGAATCGAACAGTCCCGCTCCCCAAGATGCACCATATTCCCTTCTTTGTCGGCAAGCACCTGAACCTCGATATGGTGGGGGGAGATGATGTTTTTCTCAATATAAATCGTATCGTTTCCAAAAGCTGCCTTGGCTTCAGTCTGGGTAATGTGAAAAAGCCGTTTAAGTTCTTCCGGGTTTCGGCAAATACGAATGCCTTTCCCTCCTCCACCCGCGGACGCCTTGAGCATGACGGGATAGCCGATTTCTTCAGAAAAACGCAGGGCTTCATCCACTGACGATAAAGGATCGGCCAAGCCCGGGACGACCGGCACCCCCGCCTCAATCATTTTCCGCCGGGCTGAGATTTTATCTCCCATGGTTCTGATTACATTGGCTGGTGGACCAATAAAAGTAATCCCGTTCGATTCGCACGCTTCAGCAAATTCCGCATTTTCAGCCAGAAAACCATAACCCGGATGAATCGCGTCCACCCCTTTTTGTTTAGCCAGATCAATAATACGGTAAATACTCAAATATCCTTCAATCGGACCCGGCTCAACCAGGTAAGCTTCATCGGCATAACGCACATGCAGTGAAGCCGCATCCACTTCAGAATGAATCGCCACGGTCGCCACACCCAGCTCCTTACAGGCCCGAATCACCCGCAGTGCAATTTCACCACGGTTGGCGATTAATATTTTTTTAAACATCTTTTTTTTACCCGTCTTCATCCAAAATACTCTCTATCTCAGCCTGCTCTTTTTATGCGGTCTGCCGTCTATAAATTTAATTGACCTGAATAAACTTGCCCTCTTCCACACTCATGTAAAAAGGCTCTTTAATGAATTCCCCTTCAACCACTTCGTAAATAAAACCTGATGCCCCCGGAAAATCAACGGTTTCCGAAATGGCCGCCTTCACAGCGGCAGGAGAAAGCGCTCCCTTTCTTAAGGCCGCCAGTATCATCCGTGTCGCATCATAGGTTTGTGCAGCAAAAATATTAGGTTCCTGCTGATATCGGGCCTGATAGGCCCTCACAAATTTCTGTACGACAGGATCAGGGCTTTCCTTGAAAAATCCATCCACGAAAACCACCCCTTCCGCATAAGACCCCACAAGCTTGAGGAATTCAGGCGAGTTCCAGCTATTGGTGCCCAGCACATTGATTTCCCCAAATTCATGAAAAAGCAGTTGCGGAATAATCAGTCCCGCCCGGACGGCATCCGCTGGTAAAAAAATGGCTTCAAAGCCCGGGATGTATATTTTTTCCAGTTCGCTTTCTTCATTTTCAAGTTCGTCGATTACGCCCTCTTGCCGAAGATCCGCATTCTTCAAACGTAAAATTGTATTGGAGAAATCCGTGTTATTCAAAGGGTAATGTTCTATTAAAACCACTTCCCCGCCCAATTTCTCTACCCCGTCTGAAAAACAGTCTACCCAGCGCCGACCTAAAGTCTCGTCCGGAAACAGGACCGCGAAACGCTCTATTTCAAGCTCTAAAACGGCGTACTCCGCAATCGCATTGCATAGATAACGGTTGGTCACCGCGTTTCGAAAAACAGTTTGCCCAAGGGCATACAGGGAAATAAGGAAGCCGTTGCTGAGACCATCGAGAATAATGTCCGGCGCCAGGCAGCTCTTCCTTAAACAGTTGAAGGGCAAGCTCCGCCCCATACAAGGCCTGCGTTCCAAAAGGCGCTAACTGGCCCGACAGTGGCAATATCGCGGCGATTAAATACCGGCTTTGCTTGATCTTGTCTTTGATTTGTCCAAGAAGCTGCCGCGCCTGAAATGCGTAGGCATGATTAGGAAATTGAGAAAGAAAACGAATGACTTCCTGCTCTTCATGATAATAATCTCCTTTGCCATCATAAATTTGAATCAGGCGAATCAGGGCCTCATCCGACGGGAAAGCCATGCCAAACTCCGCCACGACACTTTTCAAGGGTTCTTCCTTCAGTTTCTCACGGATGAAGAGAATAATTTCCTGTTCTGCCAAGGCCCGATTGACCGAGTCTGATGAAAGGTTCCTTTTTTTCATCAATACCCTGAGTGCTTCCAGGTGGGCATTTTCGGACAAGTATAGAGTCACCAGCTTGTCATAGACGACTTGCCTGGACAAGTCTTCATCCTGAATTCCGTCCCAAAGCGCCAAGACCTTATCTAAAGCCCCAATCTTAAAGTAAAGACCGCTTAACCGATGTTGCGCGGGCTTGAGGCGAATTTCCCCAGGAAACCACTCAATAAAATTTTCGAAATACTCTGTTGCCCGACTCTCTTTTCCCATAGCTGCATACGTTTCCCCCAACAAAAGAAGCACATCCGGCAATAGAGAACTGTCTGAGTGTTTGGCAATAAAATCTTCCAATGACGAACGGGAAATTTCATAATTTCCCTGATCAAAAAAAGACTTGGCCTGCGAAAAAATGGCCCGCTCTTCAAAAGATGCCCCGGAAAAGACTTCCGGGATTTCGCCAATATGAAGGTTTTCGTCTAAATTGGACCCGGATAAATCACGAGGGTCAGGGGATGCTGCGGTCGTGTCGCTGTCCATTTGCGAATACGCCGGCGCTGTAGTTTTCACCAACAAACAAACCACTATTAAAAAAAATCTAGACCACATCATCTTCATGGCGGACATCCTGGGAATACGAACGACTTCCGGGGAGAAATCGGGATAAATATTTACATCAAAGGCTCAAAATTACCACCAAAACAGTATAAATAAAGCCCTTAATCGCCCTCAAAATAAATAGAACCCATCATAGGATAACCTTTACTACATGTCAAGAAAAGCCCATTTAAACCCCTCCTTAGACCCAATTGTCGGTCTCTTTATATTTCAATCCTTTTTTGCCACGCACCCTGCAAAACTTGTTTCGAAGAAAAGTTTACTGTATAACCTAAACCACTCGAAATGGCCCTTGGACGCCGGGGATACACCCTTGTTTTAGGCACTATGGATCAACAAGGGCATAGCTCATTTTCAGTTTTTATTTTAGTAGGGATTCATGTCTAGTACCTATATTTTGACTTGCCTCTGTCCATCACCCAATTCCGAGATTTTGGATCGCATCAGCTCTTTTCTGGATCACCGCCATATTCAGGTATTAAATATACGGACATTATCTCAGGAAAACCCGTTCTGTTTTGAAATGCAGATTGTGAATCCACCGGACACCCGGCCGGAGGAACTCACCGCAATCTTGCTTGAACAAACCGCCACACCTCAGGTAGACATGATCATTCAGGAAGACAGCCCTGTACGCTGTCAAAAAAAATTCATCGCCATGGATATGGACTCCACTTTAATTCAAGTCGAAGTCATTGACGAATTGGCAAAAGAAGCCGGGATCGGCGACGCTGTTGCCCAAATCACCCGGCGTGCGATGAACGGCGAACTGAACTTTAATGAATCATTACAGGAACGCGTCAGCTTGTTGAAAGGGCTGCCGGACGCCGTATTAAAAACCGTATATGACCGCATACCCTTGACTGAAGGGGTGGAAGACTTGCTCTGCATTCTACAAAAAAAAGGGTATAAAACGGCCGTGCTGTCAGGGGGCTTTGATTATTTCACCTCCCGGATTAAGGCACGGCTGAGACTGGATTATGCCTATTCTAATACCCTTGAAATAAAAAACGGCATTCTGACCGGTAACATTCTTGGAGAAATCGTCGACGGCAGAAAAAAAGCAGACTTAATTGTCGAAATTTCAAAAAAGGAACAGATCCCGCTTAACCAGTCCATCGTCATTGGGGACGGCGCCAACGACCTTCCCATGATTCATAAAGCCGGGCTGGGCATTGCCTTTAATGCAAAACCCGCCGTTCGCGCTTCGGCTCACAGTCCTTTACCTTCTTGGATTCTCTAAAAGAGAGATTGAAGCACTCCGGTAACGCTAAACCGTGCCAGAGGATTAAAAACCCCTTCTCATCACATCCATCTTTCTGAAAAAGAATTATAATTATACTGTCGCCCCGGTTTTAAACAGAGACATAAAGGCAGCATTTTTACAATTCAACCCAAAAGATCGGACAAGATTTGGAAGGGAAAAATCTTTCAGGAAAATATCAGATTATTCGTAAAGTGGCCTCAGGCGGGATGGGCGTCATCTATGAAGCCCTTCACGCAGAGCTGCAACGCACTGTCGCCCTGAAAATTTTACATTCCCGGTTTTCTGAAGATCGAGATTTTATTGAGCGTTTTAAACGCGAAGCACGGGCAATGGCCCGATTGGATCAAAAAAATATCATTCGTGTCTTTGACGTTCTTGAAGAAAAACAGACCCACTTTATTGTCATGGAGTTTTTCCCGGGGAAAAACGTACACGAAATACTCAAAGAAAAGAAACGCCTGTCTCAAAAAGCAGTGTTGTCTATTGCATACCAAACGGCAAAAGCCCTGGGTTATGCCCACCAAAACGGGATTATTCACCGGGACATTAAACCGGCCAACATCCTGATGAATTCACAAGGTCTGGTTAAATTAGCGGATTTTGGCATTGCAGCGGCATCAGATGAAACCTCGCTCACCGCGACAAACCATATCGTCGGCACGCCCGACTATATGTCGCCGGAACAAGCACGAGGAGAAACGCTGGACGGGGCAAGTGACCTCTATTCCCTTGGCATGGTGATGTATGAAATGCTCACCGGCCATACGGGGTATGAATCATGGTCCAACACCGCCATCCTGAAAAAACTCATTTATGAAGACACCGAACACACGCTTGCATTTCAAAAAGACATTTCTCCTTCTCTAAAGAACTTAATTCGAAACCTCCTTACAAAAAACAAGTCCAATCGAATCTCAAACACAACCGCCTTGCTCCATGAAATTAAAACCATTCGTTCAGAACTAAAACAGAACGAAGGGCATATAACAACACCCAAAGCGGTTCAAGCGGAAACACCACTCCAAAAAGAACCACCGACACACGCCCCTAAAAATAGCGATCACCCCCTGAAGCCATCGTCTTCTTCCCCGAAGCCGCTTAAACCGACATTACCGGCACAACAGCCTGTCCGAAAAAGAAAAAAGAGGGTATTGGCGGTTGCGGTTGTTTTGCTGGCCTTTTTCACAAGCCTTGGCTTTTATCTTTTAACAAAAGATCGGGTGCCCGGCTTTCCATCCGGAGAAATTCAAGACATTCTCCTTGAAATCAGTCATCTTAAAGACCAATTGGCCCACAATAGAAAAGAATCAGAGCGCGTCCAGGCCCAGCATTGGGCCAAAACCGATCTTGCCCAAGCTGAGGC
>CALZIJ010000127.1 GCA_945787655.1 Nitrospiria bacterium
TGATTCTTATGAAAGGGAAGTACGAAAAGTTTTATATCATAAAATTGCCAACCAGAATGAGTTGGATGCAACTAGAATTGAGATTGTATTTAACTATGATGTTATCCAAGCAATGCTCAGCCAAGGGAAATCGCTTCTTGGCCTTCATGAAGCAGAGTTTCATCTTATAGTTAAAGTTTTCTCATTTGTCGATAACAGTGGCCCTATTATGTCCCATTCTTTAAAGGAATTGTCTGGATTGCATCTTGACTCAATTCGGGAGGTCTACGCTGACCGCATTCAAAATGCGCGGGAGGCATGTTACTTAAAAATCGTCTAAAAGCAAGGAAGAAAACGATTGAAATGTCCGGGCAAAAAAACAAGAAACTATCCTCCCGACACCTGATCAACAAGCTTCTTGCAGGCAAGAGCGCGTTGAATCGAAAGCCAGATTGCCCGAGCGTCGACCGGCTTCAGAAAATAGTCTTTAACGCCCAACCGCATGCAAGCGATCGCACTTTGCACGGTCCCGAATGCCGTTGCGATAATCATCTCCGCATGCGGGCGAACCTGGCGAATTTCTTCAAGCAAACTTAAGTCTCGCCCCGAAGGGTCGTTCGGGTCCACCAACACGACGTCAACCTCATTGACGTAAAGCACATCCATCGCGTCAGTTGGGTTTTCGGCAGTAAACACAGTGAGTCGTTCATCTATATTTTGAATCATGAAGTCGGAAAATTCAGGATCGCAATCGACGATCAAAAGCCTTCCTTGCGGAGTTGCTGCTTGATAGAGCAAGGTTTCGAAATCTAAGTCCTCGTGCAAAGACCTATGGAATTCTGCTTTTAAAATTTCTTTAGCGAACGGTAACCTTTTAGAGAGGTGCTCATTAAAATCGTAATACGCCATATCTTCCTCCAATATAATAACGATCTTTCCTCGTACTTCGCCGTTTTGAGCAAGACAAGGGCCGTTCACATTTCCCGTGTGGCCTTTGGCAAATCTTCTGGGAGAGTTTCCCGCTTTCCTTGATATTTTCGAGCCTGCGATTCTGATCGCTGCTACGGTGTTACTTCGGACTCAAACTGGCAATTGCCACAGATAGGTGACACCTGTCACCGATCAGTTACAGTGCCACTGTAAAGCCCCCAATATTAGTACCAGTTAAAAGTAGAGGATTTTGTCATTGATAGGCCTTGAGAAATTCATAGGGTGTTTTATTACCCAAAGATTCATGACCCAAAGATTCATGAGGCCGCTCTGCGTTATATTCGTACATCCAGCGCGTTGTTCTTTCCCTGACTTCATCCAAATCTGAAAACAGATACAGATCAAGGACATCTTCTCGATAGGTCCGGTTAAATCGTTCGATATAAGCATTTTGTGCTGGCTTTCCGGGGTTAATGAAGTCTAAGTCCACATGGTGTTTTTCTGCCCATTGATGCAGTTTGTGTGAAATAAATTCCGGGCCATTATCGACTCGAATATATTTGGGATAGCCCCGCCACTCGGCAATGCAATCCAGCTTTCTTGTGACGCGTTCAGCAGGTAATGAGCGATCTATTTCTATCCCTAAGGCTTCTCGATTAAAGTCGTCTATGATGTTCAAGGTGCGATAGCTTCCACCTGAAACAAGACTGTCTCGCATGAAGTCCATCGACCAACAAGTGTTCGCCCAGAGCGGTTGAAGCAAGGGAGCTGGGCTCCTGCTCGGGGAGCGCCTCTTCGGCTTTTTTCGCAAATTAAGTGACAGCTCACAGTACACGCGGTACACACGTTTATGATTCCATCGCTGGCCCTGTGTCTTTAAACGTTGAAACATTTTCTCAAAACCCCATCTCGGTTTGTCTTTTGCCAGCTGCCGTAAATGCGTCTCAATCGTCTCATCCTCATTTGGCTTCGTCCGATAACGATAGGATGTACGGCTGATCCCAAAAAGGCCGCAGCTTCTTCTTTCGGAGAAGTGATGGGTTTCAATCGTATATCGCACGAGCGTTTTTCGATCAGCCGGCTTTACAACTTTTTTTCAATCACATCCTGTAACACTTGATGATCTAGACTTAATTCCGAATACATCCGCTTCAGTCGAAGGTTTTCATCTTCAAGGGCCTTCAAGCGCTTAAGATCTGAGGCTTCAAGGCCTCCATATTTTGCCCGCCATTTATAAAATGTCGCGTCACTCATGCCGTGTTTACGGCACAAATCAACAACCCTGATCCCTCTTTCGGCCTCTTTCAATATCGACACGATTTGGGTCTCGCTAAATCTTGATCGCTTCATCGTAAAGCCTCCTCTCTATTCATTCTAAAAGAAAACTCTACTTTTGACTGGTTCTATTTTAGGGGAGGGTTACCCCACGCCCCCATGGTTACAAGATTTCCTCAAAAACAGCCTCTACGGATATTCTTCGGCCTGGAATGAAAATTGCGATGGAGACAAACACAGCATCAATTCTTTTTTAAAGGGCGTCAGCAAAAAGCGGGTAAGCGCATGTCCATAAAAAATCGGCTCAAATTAACCTTCAAAGGTCTTCGGCGTCTACCAAGTGATGCAATTGGAACGACACGACGGCAAAAAATGGTGTGCCTTTGAGGTGGTCCGCACCGCTGTCAAAACAAAACATCCTCTAAAACAGCGATTCATATTCGACACAAGAACAGCCTGGGAAATTGCCCTAATGCTCCTAAAAATTGCTGTTGACCACGGACAACCCAAGGGCTTCAGAGAATAGTCCATTCCGAGTATTTTCAAATCCGTTCCCCAGCTACTCGCGAGAAGGGTTGCACTGCTTCGGATATATACAATAGGACGACTTGTCTAACTTTACTCAGGAAACCCACCGTGAGCCGTTTGTTTCTTTGCGAAAAACCGTCTCAAGCCAGAGATATTGCACGTGTGCTCGGCGCCAAGCAAAAAGGAGAAGGCTGTCTCCAGGGTTCCGGCGTCGTCGTCACCTGGTGTATCGGCCATCTTCTGCATATGTCTCCGCCAGAAGCCTACAACGAGGCCTACAAACGCTGGGACCTGGCCGATCTCCCGATCACCCCCAAGTCCTGGCAACTGGAAGTCAGTAAATCAGGTCGGAAACAATTTAATCTCGTGAAACGTTGTCTTTCACAAGCTTCAGAAATCGTGATTGCCACCGACGCCGTCCGGGAAGGAGAAACCATTGCACGCGAAATCCTGGAGCTCTGTCTCTGGAAGGGACCTATCCTGCGACTATGGCTTTCCGCATTGGACGAAACCAGTATTCGAAAAGGGCTATACGCACTGCTGCCTGGCGACAAGTCCGCACCGCTCTATCTCGCCGGCCTTGGTCGCGCCCGGGCAGACTGGCTGGTCGGCATGAATCTATCCCGGCTCTACAGTCTCATTGCCCAGAAAGCGGGACATCGCGGCGTGCTCTCCGTGGGCCGCGTGCAGACACCCACCCTAAACCTGGTCGTCGCGCGGGATTTGACGATCGAGGGGTTCCGGGCCATACCATATTTCGAACTGCTTGCTTTCTTTAAAACAACAAAGGGGTCCTTCCAAGCCAAATGGATCGTTCCCGAAGCGCTGGCGGACCCGGATGGCCACTGTCTCAATAAGGAGCAGGCACTAAGCATCGGAAACAAGATTCAGGGCGCGACAGGGCATATCAGCAAATCCGAAAGAAGGCATTTGTCCGAATCGCCGCCGCTGCCCTTCGATCTCTCATCCCTTCAGCAAGAAGCCTCGCGCCGCTTCGCCATGAAGGTGCAAGACGTTTTGAATGTAGCGCAGAGCTTGTATGAAACACACAAAGCCATTACCTACCCTCGAACCGACTGTGCCTACCTGCCTGAAAGCCAACATCAGGATGCACCTAAAGTGCTGGCGATGCTCAAAACAAGCGATTCGGCCCTGCATGGACTCCTCAACAAAGCAGACCATAGAATAAAATCAAGGGCCTGGAACGAAAAAAAGATCACCGCACACCACGCCATCATCCCAAATGTTCCGGACAGTGGCACGGCAGATGTTTCCAAAATGACCGAAGCCGAGCGACGAATTTATACGCTAATCCTCTACCGCTATATCGCCCAATTCTTTCCAGATCATCGATACGATCAAACCACAGTTGAGGTCAAGGTCGAAGATGAGATATTCAGGACCACAGGAAGACAAACCACGACCCAAGGGTGGAAAGCTGTCTTTGAGGACGTATTGCAAAGGCAGGGTGAAGAAAATCGTACACAAGAAGACGCCCCCCTAAGCGTGCCACCGCTTATTCTCGGAGATCCCGCCGTTGCAATGAGCACCGAGATCAAGCCCCGCCAAACGCAGCCGCCGCCGCGATTCACCGAAGGCACGCTGATTGCGGCAATGAAGACTGTGAGCCGCCAGGTAGAGGATCGCAACCAGAAATCCATCCTCAAGGCCACGGCGGGCCTCGGCACGGAAGCGACCCGCGCGTCCATCATCGAAACCCTCCTTAAGCGAAACCTGGTTGCCCGTCAAAAGAAACACATCATCGGCACAGCCACAGGCCGCGCGCTGATCGCTGCCATCCCGGAGTCCGTCAAAGATCCTTCCGTCACGGCTCGTTGGGAGCAAGCCTTGGAGGAAATTTCCAATGGAAAAGGTTCGTTGGATACCTTCCTTCAGGCACAGCAGGCCTGGATTTCTTCCCAGATTGAAACATCCCTAAAAACCCCCGAAACTCAACCCATCTTCGTGCCTCCCTCAGAAGCAGGCGCCCAGTCCAAAGTCGCACTGGGCGCCTGCCCCGCCTGCAAACAGGCCGTGCACGAAAACTAAAAGTCGTACTACTGCTCGGGCTACAAAAAGGGATGCAAGTTTACATTGTGGAAAAACAGCCTGTCTCGTCTCGGGAAGAAGACGCTTACAGCAAAACAGGCTGAATCCCTCCTCAAAGGAAAGCCGATCCACTTAAAGGGACTCGTTTCGAAGGGCGGGAAGAAATTCGACGCCTTGGGAAATTTATCGCATTCCGAGCGCTACGGTTGGCACGTGGCCCTAAAATTTGGCAAACAGGGAAAATGAGAGCAGTGCAAAAAAAAACAAATAAACGAACAAAGAAACAAAGAATAAACGGCTTTTTGAAAAAACCAACAAACGGATTCGAGAATGACATTCGACTACCTTGATGAGAAAAAGAGGATCCTGAGTGCCGACGGCAAACACCCGCATCTTGTCCTCGCGCGCGGTTTTGAAGACTCCCCGATCTTAAAGGGCCTTGGCCGCGCAGGGCATTTGAAAGGCACGGCCTTCCGAGACGCCATCAAAATACTGCTTTTCCTGCTTTTACTTCATTTCATCCCACCCACCGCCAACGCCTTTTTCTTCTAAGAATCGGGCAAGACTTACGGCGTTCCACCGCGTTTGCTCTGGGCAATTTCCAAAGTCGAATCCAATTTCAAGCCCGATGCAATCAACAAAAATCCCAACGGCAGCTACGATTACGGTCTGATGCAAATCAATTCCTGGTGGGTGGAGAAGGGTAAGCTCAGCCCGGCACAGTGGAACGCCCTGGGCGATCCCTGCTTCAACGTCAAAACCGGTGCTTGGGTCTTGGCACAATGCCTTAAGCGGCATGGGGAGAACTGGAAGGGAATTGGTTGCTACAACGCCGTCGATTCACAAAAGAGAATGAGCTACGCAAAAAAAGTGTTCAAGGTGATGTCAAACATGGAAGCTGATCCTACAAAGTAAGAGCGCGAGATATCAGACAATTGCTTTCTTTAGTCTTCTATTTGCTACGCCTCACGGTCGTTTCATTTGCCGTGTTCCCACCATTAGTCCTGTTTTGGGTTGTGTTTCTCGATTCTGGGCTGGACATTCAGACGTTGATGATCAATACAAAAGAGGCTTTGACGAGATTGGAGCTGGCCGAGATCACTTCCTATCCTAAGCTTGTGCAGATCTACGGCAGTGTGAAAACCCTTTGGATTGTCCTCGGATCGCTTTATTTCCCGCTGCATTTTCTTTTAGTCCCCTGGAAATCGCCAAGGTGCCGCAAAACAGACAAACATCTAGAGACGTGGAAAGCCCGTTGGTTCTTACTCCGCCGTATTTTAATTGAGATTAAAACACGACATCTCCAGATACCTGAAGCGCTTTGGACAGACCAGGACATCACCTTCCGAAACCTGGGCTGGCCGGCCGATGACGTCTTTGGCACGGCGCGTTCGGAGTTCGGGTCTGGCGCTAAGGCTCGATCATCCTGGAAACCGCCCGCCAACGCTGAGCAGGGCTTTGGCTATGAGACGCTGCTGGGTCATGTGAACGATGCCAAGCCAACAACGCTGTTCGTGGCCTATGGCAGAGA
>CALZIJ010000128.1 GCA_945787655.1 Nitrospiria bacterium
AATGGGGCATGATGATGGTCATGCGCACGATCATGGCGGTGGAGATGGACATGACGATCATGCCCATGACGCGCCAGGATGCAGTAAAGGACACGAGCATGGCAGCGGCGGACACGGGCATGGAGGAGACGACGGGCATGGCCATGCACATGGCAGCGGGAAAAAGCACTTCATGCCGCCCCACCGGGATGCCATTTTACCCATTGACCGCTGGCACATAGTAAATTACATCCGGTACGAATTGGGACAGTAAACATGGGTGCAGGGGTTGATTTTAAAAAATATGTTTTTGCGGGGACCTTGGGCATTGTCGTACTTTCGTGGTTTTTTGTCGGCATCCCCTGGGATGTTTATGTCGCGAATTGGGTTTTTTATTTAAGTTTGAGTCAGGGCGTTTTAGCACTTCTGGCATTATTATGGCTTCTTGGAGCCAACGGCGTCTCAATATTGTTTGTTCCTTCTGCGATCTTTACCCTTTCATTCGCCCCGCTGGCTTTTTTTGCTTTATTTGGATTATGGGGTGGACAAAAAAGCCTGTTTTACTGGAATGAAGGCGCGGGGCATTCCCTCTGGCAGTCTTTTCCGTTATTGTTTGGAAGAAACCTTGTTTCACTCCTGCTCTATTACGGAATGGCGTTCCGGTTGCTCTTATCATATTTGAGGGAACAGAAGAAAAACACCCGCTCTCTGGTCTTTTTAGTGATTTTCTTTCTGTTGAATCAAACGATTGTTTCGTGGGATTTTGGCATGATGCTTTTTCCAGATTGGCATCACACCCTTTTCGCCTTGTATTTTGTTTTTGGGGGATTATATGCCGGGTTGGCGGTTTTAATGCTGATACTGAGCTTTTCGAAAAGAGCGGTAGATTACCCCGGCTTGTGGCAGGTTTTGTCCAAGTTACTGCTGACCTTTTCCCTGATCTGGATTTACTTGTGGGGAGCACAGTTTCTCCCGACATGGTATGCCAATATCCCGGAAGAAACCAGACCACTGTATTTACACGTTTCCGGTAAGTACTCTTTATTGGCCATGTTGATGGTCAGTTTTCTTTTTGTGGTTCCTTTTTTTGTCTCTTTAAGCAAAACCCGGAAGACCGGCCTGTTAAAAATGGTTTTAATCCTTCTGCTGGCCGGGAGCTGGCTAGAGCGGTTTTTGATTGTCTTTCCGCCAATACGGGAGTTTAACAACCATCTTTTACCACTCAGCTGGGTCACAGGACTGACGACCCTGGGGTTTTTTGCCGCTTTTTATCTCCTGTTTTCCTTTTATACGCAAAGGCTGAAAAAACTGTCTTCCGATATGCCTCATCCGCATCCTGCTCAATAGAATAGACAGATCATGGACAAGGATTCAGACATATTAGTTCTATATGATGGCCTGTGTAATGTGTGTGTGAATTCAGTGGCGTTTATTCAGCGGCACGATTCAAACCACCGTTTCCGATACCTTTCCATTCAATCTGAGGCAGGCCGGCAGTTATATGAACAGGAAGGACTTGACCCTGACAACATACAAACCTTTGTTTTAATCGATCAAAGTCAGACTTATGTCAAGAGTGAAGCGGCAATCAGGGCCGTCGCTGCGCTTGGCGGCATTTGGAAATGTGTTCATTTTTTTCGACTCATTCCTATATCCATTCGTGATGCGGCCTATTTTTATTTCGCGAAAAACCGGTATCGGTGGTTTGGAAGGCATGAAGGATAGCGTAATTTAATGAAATTTAAAAACATGAGCGGCGCTATCGTTTCCTGAGGTAGCGCCGCTATGTAAGAAGCTTAGGAGTGAGTGGCCCCTAGGTTTTAAGGTTGGCTTCAATTTCAGAAAGTTTGTGTCGGGCGAGAGCCAGATTGGATTTATCACGATACAGAGCGAGATACATAAACAGGTTCCCGTGGTTTTCCAGCATACGGATAATGTGATACTGTTTCCCCAAGGTAATGAGGACATCCTCAATTCTATCTTTAAGCCCTAAAGAAGACATGACTTTCAGTTTTGCCCGGACGACTTCTGTATTCCCGGCGGAAGCCACCTCAAGGTTAAGGTCCGGTCCACCACCCGCCGTACCCAGAAACATGCCGCTTTTTACATCCACCAGAGCGGCGCCAATCGCCCCTTCAATACCCATACAAGATTCAAGAGATTCTTTTACGTTCGACATAATATTCTCCTATGTTTGACCCCCGTGCCCCATTAAGAAGAAAAGTTTTATAACGCTTCATATGCCTCTTTAGTTTAGAAGACATGAATAGCGTCCATTTCCTCATTTACAACGAATTACAAGTTACCACACAATAAGGGATCGTCAAGCAGGCTCGTTATTTTTGAAAAAACAAGCCTGGAATGTCTAATATGACGGGCGTTTGTTTTGTCTTTTTAGAAAGTATTGTTATTTCAATGACTTCTGAGCTGTTCTTTTTGCCGGGTTCAGGTTAATAAGGTGTATCGATCTGGTCCGTATGCTTACTGAGCTGGGCTGGAAAATATTAAGCTATGGGACCGTGTTGGCATTTTTAATACCGGAGGTGTGTTGGTTACGAACTGCACGAAAGCATGGAGCATCCGGCCCGCGTTCGGGCCCAGTCGGGGCGTTTTTTAGCGTATTGTTCATTTTTCGGCTGTTCGTCGTAGGGGCGGCGCAAGACTTCAAGCAAGTCGTTCACCATTGTATGATCGCCCTGTTCGGACTTATCAATGGCCAGTTGGGCGAGGTAGTTCCGCAGGACATATTTCGGGTTGACCGCGTTCATTTTTTTGCGCCGGATGTCGTTCTCCAAACCGTCTGTTTGAAGGCGGGTGAGGTATTGTCGGAGCCATGCCGTGGTCTTTGTCCGGTGTGTCTCGCTGAGCGGGTCCGACCCGTAGTAGGCCTCCAATAAGGGGGTCATCAAGGCGTCGTCCGTGACTTCTTTTATTGGGGTTCCATTGAGATCCATGTGGGCAAGATTCCGGAAAAATATCGTCATGTCGGTTTCAAGCATTTGCAAAAGTGAGAGCAAGTCACTGATCAAGGATTCATCGCTTTCAGGATCGTATGTTTTTAGCCCCAGTTTTTGCGCCATCATGAGTTGCCACTGCGATTCATAAGTTTGGGCGTATTGATTGAGTGAGGCTTCAAAGGGTTCCGTCTCGCCCACCAGCGGATGAATGGCGTAGGCCAATTGCAGGAGGTTCCATTGGGCAATTTGGGGTTGATGACTGAAACGATAGCGGCGGCCCTGGGCGTCTGTGGTGTTGGGCGTCCAGTTCGGGTCGTAATGATCGATCCAGCCATAGGGACCGTAATCGATGGTGAGGCCAAGAATAGACATGTTGTCGGTATTCATCACGCCATGCACAAATCCAACACGCATCCAGTGGACAATCATCTCCGCTGTTTTCTGACAAACTTCGTCAAACCAGGCGAGGATGGTTTCCTTGGAAATCTCTCCTGAAGACTGGACTAAATGCGGGAAGTCTGTGCGCAGGGTATAATCCGCCAGTTGTTTTAAGATCTCTGTTTCCCCGCGCGCCGCCAAGATTTGAAAATTGCCAAAACGTGTGAAAGAGGGGGCCGCACGGCACACGATTGCACCCGGCTCTTGTTGTGGGTGCCCATCATAAAACATATCCCGCATCACCGTTTCACCCGTCGTCACGAGGCTGAGGGCGCGTGTCGTCGGCACGCCAAGATGAAACATCGCTTCGCTGCACAAGAATTCCCGGACGGAAGACCGCAATACCGCAAATCCGTCGGCCATGCGGGAATAGGGCGTTGGGCCCGCTCCTTTGAGTTGCAGCGCCCAGCGATTGCCATGTTGATTAACCACTTCACCGAGATTGATGGCTCGGCCATCGCCGAGCTGCCCGGCCCAGTTGCCAAATTGATGTCCGCCGTAACACATGGCATAGGGGTCCATTCCGGGCAACAGGCGGTTTCCAGAAAAAATCTCCGTAAACCGTTCAGATTCGCAGGTTTCGGGAGAGAAGCCGAGGGCTTCGGCCATTTCCCGTGCATAGGCGACCAATGCCGGATTGGCCATTTTTTTGGGTTTTACGCGGGAATAGCAGGCACCAGTGACTTCACGCCGATGATTGGCCAATGCCGGGTCGGCAGGCAATTCACGAGTGAAGCGGTTATCAAAGTTTAAGGTATCCAGTGTTTTGTCGCTTGGCGTCAGCAAGTGTATTTCTCCATTTTTTAAAAAGTAGCCGCGTCAAAGGAGAGGCTTTTGAATAGTATAAGGCATTGTGTCCTCTCTCGTCTCCCTCTCGATTATTTTTTTAAAGTCTTGTAGAACCTCAGACTTGTTTCTATACTTCAATGTTTTTTATCGTTCGGTATGGGACCGGGAAAGATGCAAAACAGGTTTTGGCATAAAATCACCGTCAGGCTGCCGTCGATTTTTGAATCGGAGGGATCAGCCCTGCTGATAGAGTTGGGGGCAAAGGGTGTTTGGGTTGAAACATCGGAGGACCGGGTCCAGTTGAATGTGTATTTTCCGGAGTCTGTTTCAGTCGATGCGGCCAAAGCCCTCATTCAAAATGCATTGAC
>CALZIJ010000129.1 GCA_945787655.1 Nitrospiria bacterium
CTTTAATTTTCGATTCTCCAAATCTTAAAA
Organism: Nitrospiria bacterium; assembly: GCA_945787655.1. Classification (GTDB taxonomy): domain Bacteria; phylum Nitrospirota; class Nitrospiria; order SBBL01; family JAADHI01; genus JAADHI01. The sequence continues at coordinate 31 of CALZIJ010000129.1, forward strand.
CCTCTCCTTCCATCAGAAAAAAACCGGACGTAATTTGCCTGAGCTTCATAAGTTTTACAGCGGCATTCGCGATTTATTACAGCGGATCTTATTCGCACGAAGAGCATTATCAAAGCAGGGACAGAATTTACAGAAAGGGGCAGGAAAACAAATGCACTTATTACTATCTCATCGCTAAAAACACAATAGATGAAATTATTTACAACGGATTACAGGAAAAAGCGAGTATCGGCAGCTTTGTCCTGAAATCTATACAAGAGAAAGGGAAACCGCATGGAAAAGAAAGTCAGCTTTGAGCTGGAAACAAATACAACATTTTTAAAGCGAAGACTTCTGAAAATAAAGGCGTTCAGGGAAGCAAAAAAGCATTGCGAAGAAGCGATAGAAATAATCAAATCTGGAATATCAAATGAAGAAAAGGAAGCTTTTGATTTTATGCTCGATAACGGGATTGAAAGTATCAAGCTTGAAGGGAAAGTTTTTTTCAGAAAAACCGACAGGTACATTTCCGCTAAGGACAAGGAAGCCGTTTTTGAATTTTTAAGGAATGAAGGGCTTGAATACTTGATTAAGCCTACAGTGAACTCAAAAAGCCTGACATCGGAAATAAAACGCCTTGAAGAAGAGGGCGTTGAAATTGACCCGGAAATCATTAGCGACAACAGAGTCAACAGAATAGGAATTCGATAATGAACAAAACAACAACCATTGAGCTGCCGAATGGTGAAAAAGTCCCCTCGTTCACGGCTCGGTTTATTCATCATTCCCGGTTAAATCTTTATTGGGAAAAAAGCTTCGATGAGACGGGGGGCGGCGAAATTCCGGACTGCTTTTCAACGGATGGGATCAAGCCTGACCCGTCTTCGGAAAAGAAGCAAAGCGACCTTTGCGCCGGGTGTCCTCAAAATCAGTTTGGCACTGCCGAAAAAGGAGAGGGGAAGGCATGTCAGAACAGAAAACGTCTTCACGTTTTCCCGTCGGATATGCAAAGCCTGATCCCTTTTCGGCTTGGCGTGTCGTCCGTGAATATGAAGCAGGTTGATCAGTTTGTTACGATGATTGAATGCACAGGCAAGCATTTTCAACTTGTCGAGACGGAATTTTCCCTGATCAAATCCAAGTCGAATTCAGGACAGACTTTCGCCAAGCTGGTCATGAAGGAAGTCCCGGATTCGTTTGTCGAAGAACGAGGCAAGCAGATCGAGATTAAAAACCTCAGAGACAAATGGCTGCCTGTCATGAAAGACCAAGCGTTCGGGGCGGAAGAAGGGCAGTAAACATTAACTGCTTCAAGGGGGGATTGTGGCATTTGTCCGGATGTGTGAGGCTACCCCTTAAATAGCCTCGATTCCTTAACGTTGGGCCGGGGATTTGCCAGCGCAATTCGGATACACCCTCATTTTAAAGGAGATTAAAGTATGGATATTTATAGGTATACAGAAGGTAAGACGAAGAAGGGCCGGTACTTCTGTAAGGGTTACGTTGGCGGGAAATATGTATCTGGCTATGGGGCTACGGAACTCAGGGCGAGGGACAGTTTTAACACACTCGCCAAAAAATATATAAAAAAGTGCGAGGAAGCAGACCACGCTGAATCCCTGTTTTTTCGGATCTGGCTAGTGATGAAATACACTCACCCGGTTATTTTGCTTTTAATCGGGGCGGGGATTGGGTTTCTTACCCGGTTGTTATTATTTTAGGGGGTTTAAATGTGTAAATTCGGGGACGTGGTTGTCGTTGATGATGACCAAATTGGTGTAATAGTTACAAAGGACATACAGCCTTGTCCTTTGTCCACGCCAAAAGGATGGCCGAAAGACAGGTTGTATCAGCTTGACACATTACAGGATATGCTCTGGGAAATGAGGAATCTAAACAACGACTCACACTTTTTGGAAAATGTCAAGCAATGCATTGAAAGGGCAAAAAGTCTGGTTAGGCACGATATCAATACGGGTCAGGAAAGCTTCATTCAATTCCTAACCAGAAAGGCCCACACATATGATTAAAATGAAGAAAATAGGTTTTATTGTGATGGTAAATGGGAAATGAAAATTATGTTTATCGCCTTAATATTGGCGATTGAACAGCACCATGACGCGCCGCATTTTCTGTTAAAGGCTATAATTATCACTCTTTTCGCCGCGCTTGGGTTTGGCGTCGTGGAGTGGATCACGGGGGCGGGGAAAGGAGGTGATACATGAAACTAAAACTATCTCTATACGGGCAGGTAGTTGACTGGGCAAGCAAAGTTGGGATCATAGGCAAGTCAACCGCTTACCGGCAAGCCAAAAAGCTTCAGGAAGAAGCGGGAGAACTTGTAGAGGCCATAGGTACAGGCGACCCTGAACTTGTGAAAATGGAGTTGGGTGACATCTTTGTTGTGGCAAATATCCTTGCTTTTCAGGTCGGGACCACCCCGGATGAATGTCTTGAAATGGCATTAAATAAAATCAGAAAAAGAAAAGGCCGTATAGTTAATGGATTTTTCGTATCAGAATAACGGGGAGAAAAAACAAACCATGAAAATAACAAATCCTTATGGACCAAATACGACAATTTTATTGCCCGGAAGTTGTAATGCAAAATGCGATTTCTGTTTTTGGAACAGGGAAGCCGCAAAAATAAAACCTGATCCAGAATACTTAAATCGGGTTTTCCATATACTGAAAAACCTTTCATCCAATTTTTCTGTTCTCAGTATATCCGGCGGGGAGCCTACCCTTAGCCCTTTTTTCAGGAAGTTCTTAGCTAGGCTAGGGGTATACAGAAGAAAAAATTCTCTGGATCGAGTCGTATTGACAACGCATGGGGGTGAATTGGATTCGTTCATTACACCGATAGGCTGTGTAATAGACCATTTAAACATTAGCCGACATGGTATCGGAACGGAGGACAACTACAAAATATTTAAAACTACCGCTATCCCTTCTGATGACGAATTAAGGAATTCAATATCAAAACTTCACTCCGAAACAATCACTGATGTAACGCTTAACTGCGTAATCTATCCGGATGTTACCGAAGCGTTTTGCAATGATTTTATAGAGTACGCAAAAGATCTCGGAGCGGACGCTGTAAGCTTCAGGAAAGTTGCAAGCGACGTATCTCCAACAAAGACAGAAAATCTGTTTGTTTCAAATTATGGGATTGTTAATGCAACAGATTGTCCTGTTTGTCGTGGTCTTGTCCAGAACGTAAACGGATTTGAGGTTCGATGGAAAGGTTCGGTCATGGAGCCATCTATCGCTACAAAAGGTGTTTATGAAGTCATCATACACCCAGACGGTCATTTGTATAGAGATTGGGGCATGAATCATCGCATGGAATTTGAAGTCATAGAGGATGAGGATGAAGAAGATGAGGATGAGGATGAAGAAGATGACCTCGCATGGGGTGTAGGTGGCTGCGGCGGAGGCGGAGGCGGCGTCGGCGGATGTTAGTTGAATTATGAAGATAGGGTGCGTAAGAGGCGTTCCCGGATCAGGTAAAACGCGGTACATTATCAACCTGATCCGGCAGGCCGCTAAAAAATACGGGCCTGAGCGCGTCGGGGCAATCTCGTACACAAACGCTGCCGTGGAGGAGATCAAGGAAAGGGCAATCGCTGATGCGGGGTTCTCAGCACAATCTGCGATTAACATTAGAACGCTTCACTCCCACTGCTGGCGACTCCTCAACATGAATAGTGACCGGCACGCGGAAAGCCATATAAAATTTTTCTGTGAATCCTATCCGCAATTTGCTATCAGCCAAACCGTGACAGATGATTCTCTGTCCGTAAACACGCGACAGAATGACATGCTTTTTTCACGGCAAAGCGTCCTAAGATCGATGGAAGTTCCGCTGGATCAATGGCCGGTCGATGTGCGCTTTTTTTACCAAGCATGGCGGGACTGGATGACTGAAAATAATATGATCGATTACACCGGCATGATCGAAACTGTATTAAAGTTAAATAAATGCCCTGAGATCGACGTTCTTTTTATTGATGAGGCTCAAGACATGAGCAAAATTCAATTGCGTGCCACACTTTTGTGGGCCGAGGGAACGGTATCTACGATATGGTGCGGAGACTCGGATCAGAGTATTTTTCGGTTTGCCGGTGCGGATGCGTCTGTTTTCGATAATCTATGCAAGAAATCCGAATGGTTCAAGTACCTGGATCAATCGCACAGATTGCCCGTTCAGGTGCATCATTTTGTAACGGGAAAAGTGCTGAGCCAAATCAGTGGCAGGGAGCCGCTTGACTTCAAGCCTAAAAATTCAGAGGGAGCATTTTCGGAGTCGTTTGAGCCTGACTTGTCCCTGCCGGGTACGCACATGATTTTATGTCGGTGCAATTATCAGGTCGGCAGGTGGATTGATTTTCTTATTGAAAAAAAGACGTTGTGGCACAATCCCTATAGAGAGAAAGATTTGTACTGGAACCCGGCCAAAACCAAGGCGTTCAGGGCAGTCAACACTTATGCCAAGGTCATGGCAGGTGAAAGTATTTCGCTTTCTGAAATTAAAACGATGATGGACTCTACTATTTCAAAGGGTAATTTAAGGCGGGGCGCAAAGAAAGAGCTTGAGGAAGTTGAACATATTGAATTCAAGGAGGATATTTTCGGGCTTGGACTTTATGGCTTTCTTCCGGAGTTCACAAGCGACGACAAGCCGATCACTGAAAAGTTCAGGCTGACCGGAAAGGCGTCTGACCTGCTTTTTCAGTCAGAAGACATTGCAAGCCAAGCGCCGAGGGTTGTTGTCGGTACAATTCACTCCGTTAAGGGCGGGGAAGCGGATCATGTCTGGATCGACTGCGACATGCCTTCAGTAGTCAGGAAGTCAATCTACCTGTCCGAATCTTCAAGAAACGATGAGCTTAGAGTTCTTTATGTCGGGGCAACGCGGGCAAAGGAAAGCCTGCACCTGATTAACAGATCAAAGGGGATGGTGTGATGATTGAAAAATATTTGCTTTTTTCCGGGAGTACATATTACCCAGATGGGGGTGCTTTTGACCTTAAAATGGTAGGCACATTGAAGCAGTGCAAATTCTTTGTCCAGAAAATGAAAGA
>CALZIJ010000130.1 GCA_945787655.1 Nitrospiria bacterium
CTGCTGGCTGATAGCCGCGATGATAGTGTCTACCTCAACCGGAAACTCTGAAGCCGGGATAGGGATAGGACGCCGCCTGCCGCTCTCATCGGCGTCGCCAAGTTTCATCATTTTGCACAGCATCCCGGTGACCTTTCCGTTCTGCCCCAAAATTTCCACGGGTGTGGTCAGAAACTGAATCTTGACACCTTCAGATTCGGCTTCTTTAATCTCCGCATCGCTGGCCGGCATCTCATCCCGGGAACGGCGATAAAAAATAGTCACTTCCCCGCAACCGAGGCGCAATGCTGTACGCGCCGAATCAATGGCGGAATTTCCGCCACCAATGACCGCCACTTTGTTACCCGGTTTTTTCTTTCGACCAAGATTAATTTCGCGCAAAAAAGAAATAGCATCGATGATCCCCTGGTACTCTTCCTCTCCCGGAATATCTAATTTTTTCCCCTTGTGGGCGCCTACTGCGACAAAAACGGCTTTGTAGCCTGCCTTAAACAAACGATCGACAGCGCCGGGTCCGGTGATTTTCTTGCCCGTTTTTATTTCCACGCCCAGTTTTCGAATAGCATCAATTTCATGGTTGATTATGTTGCGCGGCAACCGGAATTCCGGGATGCCTGCAACGAGCATTCCACCTGCTTTAGGCAAAGCCTCAAAAATCGTTACGCCGTACCCTTTTCGTATGAGGTCGTTGGCGGCGGTCAACCCGGCAGGCCCGGAACCGATGATAGCTACTTTTTCCTTTTTGGTGCGAGGTAGAGGATTATGCTGCAGTTCGGGATGCTGCAACTCGTAATCAGCCACAAACCGTTTAAGTGAGCAGATTGCCACGGGTGCATCTACCTGGCTACGGTTGCAGAAGGATTCACATGGGTGGGTACAAATACGGCCGCAAATTCCCGGGAAGGGATTTCGCACTTTAACCACTTCGAGCGCTTCTTTAAAGCGTCCCGAAGCGATGAGCGACACGTAGGCTTTTACATTTACGCCGGCCGGGCATGCCGCGGTGCATGGTGACGGTTCGATGCGAGCGAATGGATATGCTTTGTCTATATGATCATCGAAAGTGATCGATGTATTTTTCTCAGCTAAAGCTTCTTCGAAAGGTTTAAACGTTTGCCCTTTTGGCATTTTTGAACTCTCCCGTTAATGATGCGATCTCGAAAAATGCTCATGGATGATACGCCAAACATCTTTGTCTTTGCGAAAAACATGGGTTCCGCGTCCGGCAATCTCATGAACACTAGTGCCGTTTTCAATGGTCACAACCCAGTAAAAGCTAGCCACAGCCACACCGTCTACGAATTGCACTGAGACATCTGAAATGGCATAGTGGACCTTATCTCCTTCGTCCAGATAATGTTCAAAGGTTTTTCTTAGGTCATCGAGGCCTTCGATGTGTTCATGGCGCGTGGAAGAGAAACCAAATAGATTCTCCTCAAAAAATGTGAGAACTTGCTCGACATCTTTACGGTTAAAAGCTGCCGCCATGTCCTCTTCTATTTTGATGATGTCTTTTTCTCTTTCAGTCATGACATAACGCCCTCTAAATTGGTTCAGTCAATACTGTATCCGTTTTTATTTTGGTCTTTTGTTTATTGGGAGTCTTAATTTTTGTTTCTGCGCCATAATCATATCCCTTTTCAAATGCCTTCAAATTCAATTCCAAAAATCTCTCGGGAACGCTGCCGGGAATGGCTTTTTTGAATGACTCCGGAGAAACAATCTCAGTCACTGCCGAGAAAAAACCCAGCATCACCAAATTACCCAGAATTCTATTACCCAATTCTTCAGCAAAGCGGGTAGCAGGAATGGCAAATTTTTTGATCGTGCGTTTAACCGAACTTAACTTGACCAGGTCCTCATCAACCAAAAGCGTTCCGGCTTTGGCTAATTCAGGTAGAAATTTCTCGCAAGCGTCCTGAGACATGGACACCAAAATTTCCGGCTGTGAAAGGTAAGGGTAAAGCACGGGTTCGTCCGAGACCACAAGTTGGGCACTGCAAGCGCTGCCCCTGGCTTCCGGGCCAAAACTCTGCGTCATGGTGGCGTGCTTGTTGTCAAACAGGGCTGCGGCCTTACCAGCTAAAATTCCGGACAGGATGATCCCCTGTCCACCAAATCCTGAAAATCTAATTTCCGTTCTCATGAGCTACTTTCCCGTAAGGTTCATATTTTTTTCCAAAGACTTCTGTAAAACGAGTATTTAAAGCATCCATAAAAGTTGGGCGTTCACGGTCAACAAAATTGCCTACTACAATCTGGTCGCGAAAACCGATGCCCAATTCGCGTGTATCGGCTTCATGATCGATAACAATTTGGTCATGATAGTATTTCAATTCCTCCAGGCCATCGCCCAGACGGTTTCTCCGCGAGTACAGGGTCGGACAGGGTGCAATGATTTCCACGAAAGAGAAGCCTCTTTTCTGTAAAGCTTCTGTCATTGAATTTGTGAGCCGCCGGATGTGCAGGGCGGTCCAGCGAGACACATACACCGCCCCGCTGCCTTCAGCCAAAAACGGTAAACTGAAGGGATGCTCAAACGCACCGTAAGGTGAAGTTGTGGTGATTGCCGGTTCCGGGGTCGTGGGGCCACTTTGGCCTCCGGTCATGGCGTAGTTGAAATTGTTCAGGCAAAAGACATTAATATCCACATTCCTGCGGGCGGCGTGAATAAAATGATTACCGCCGATGGCAATCAAATCACCATCTCCGCTGAACACGATTACTGTCAATTCAGGATTGGCCAGTTTGAGTCCGGTGGCAAAAGGAATAGCGCGGCCATGCGTCGTATGAAATGAATCCAGCTTCATGTAGCCGGCGACGCGTCCGGTACAGCCGATTCCAGAGACCACGGCAATATTGTCCAGTGGAATTTCAGCTTTTTCCAGCGCCATGGCAAAGGCGGTAACTGCGGTGCCAATCCCGCAACCAGGACACCAGATATGCGGCATCCGGTCCATGCGCAGGATATTTTCCATTGGATGGGTCGCTTCTGTCATTTTGCAGCCTCCTTTATAATTTTCAAGATGTCCGTGGGATTGTGTACCCAGCCACCCGCGTGCGGGGCTAACTTAACTTTAGCTTTTCCTGCTATACAACGCTCAAGCTCATATACCATTTGACCCAGGTTGAGCTCAACCATGACAAATGCTTTCACTTTTTTTGCAATCTGTTTGATGCGTTTTTCAGGAAAGGGCCAGGCAGTGATCAAACGGAACAAACCGACATTCAACCCCTGTTCCCTGGCCAATCTGATCGCCCGCATGGAAACCCTCGAGCTGATCCCGTAGGTCACCACCACAACATCGGCATTGGTGATTTGCTCTTCTTCATACTGAATGATATCATCCGTATTTTTGTTAATCTTATCTATGAGGCGGGAAACGCACTCCTGCTGCACCTCCGCGTTCATAACCGGGTAGCCTTTTTCGTCATGAGTGAGACCGGTAACATGAAATCGATAGCCATCGCCGGCATGTGCCATCAACGGCACCCGGCCGTTGGTATTGTCAACCTCATAAGGCAGATATTGATCTTTCGGCCCGTCGTAGAGTTTCCGGTTAAACACTTCGATCTCTTCTGCCGGTGGGATCACGACCTTTTCGGTCATGTGGCCTACGCACTCATCCATCATCACCAGCACCGGCACACGATACTTTTCCGAGAGATTAAAGGCCTGAATGGTCAAATCAAAACATTCCTGGGGAGAATTGGGCACGATCGCGATGATTTCGTAGTCGCCGTGCGACCCCCATCGCGCCTGCATCATATCCTGTTGTCCGGGCAGAGTGGGCAGACCGGTGGAGGGTCCCCCTCTCTGAACATTGACAACCACACATGGCGTTTCTGTCATTACGCCCAGCCCGATGTTCTCCATCATCAAAGAAAAGCCGGGCCCGGAGGTCACGGTCATGGATTTTTTCCCTCCCCAGGAACCACCTAACACCGCCGCTATAGACGCCAGCTCATCTTCCATCTGGATGAAAACGCCGCCGACCAGCGGAAAACGCGAGGCGATTCTCTCGGCGACTTCCGTCGATGGCGTGATGGGGTAGCCGGCGAAAAACCGACAACCGGCTGCAAGGGCTCCTTCTGCACAAGCGTGATCGCCGTCTAAATAATGAGCGCCGGTTTTAACACCTCTGGGATCAGCTTTCATCGATTTCCACCCCCTTTCGCAAATCCGGTGCAATTTCGGAAATCAACTGGTTATTCTTTAGCTTGACAAAAATCGAAAATTCAGGACAAATAATCTCACACAACTGACAATTGACGCACTCGTTCTCCTTAACGACAATCGGCGGATGATAACCCTTGCGATTGTAGCCGTCCGATAATTTGAGCACATCTTTGGGACAGTATTCCACACAAAAACCGCATCCCTTGCA
>CALZIJ010000131.1 GCA_945787655.1 Nitrospiria bacterium
TTCGGAGAAGGGCGTTACCTACGCCGACAATACAGCGGCCTTTTCCGAACTGGGGCTCGCTCCCCACGTTGCCGACTTGCACGCGGACCGCGACCTGGCGACCAGCGTCATGGGCCAGCCGATCGCCCTTCCGGTGATCATTTCTCCGGCCGGAGTGCAGGCGGTGCATCCCGACGGCGAGGTCGCCGTGGCTCGCGCATCGGCCAACCGGGGCACGATCATGGGGCTCAGCTCGTTCGCGAGCAAGGCCGTGGAGGATGTCGTTGCGGCCAATCCGCACACCTTCTTCCAGCTCTATTGGTCCGGGACCCGCGAGACGATGATTCAGCGCATGGACCGGGGGCGTTCGGCGGGAGTCAAGGGCCTTATCCTCACCCTCGACTGGTCCTTTTCCCACGGGCGCGACTGGGGCAGCCCGGTGATACCCGAAAATTTCAACCTGGCGGCCATGGCCAGACTCCTGCCCCAGGCGATCACCCGTCCGAAGTGGCTGCTGGCCTTCGCCATGGCCGGTCTTATTCCCGACCTGACCACGCCAAACCTCGCCGAACCAGGCAAGGCTGCACCGACCTTCTTCGAAGCCTATGGCGAATGGATGCAGACCCCTCCCGCCACCTGGGACGACGTTGCGTGGCTATGCGAGGAGTGGGGCGGACCCTTCATGCTTAAAGGCATTACACGCATCGAGGACGCCAGGCGCGCGGTGGATGCCGGCGTGACGGCGATCTCGGTGTCGAACCACGGCGGCAACAACCTGGACGGAACGCCCGCCAGCATTCGCTTGCTGCCGTCGGTGGTGAATGCCGTCGGCGGCGAAGTCGAGATTGTGCTCGACGGGGGCATCCGCCGTGGAAGCGATGTGGCCAAGGCCCTCGCCCTGGGCGCTCGCGCCGTCATGATCGGGCGCGCTTACCTGTGGGGGCTTGCCGCCAACGGACAGACGGGCGTGGAAAACGTGTTCGACATCCTGCGCGGAGGGCTTGACTCGGCGGTGCTCGGACTGGGTCATTCATCGATCCAAGGCCTATGTCCCGATGACCTGGTGATTCCAACCGCCTTTGCCAGGACCCTCTAGGAAAATTAACGAATATTTGAGAAACATCCCGCATTTCCCTAGCCGCCCAGGCCATTAAGGTCTCAACGTTTTTAAAAAAAAGACCCTACCCCTATTTGCCGGCACCTCCCCCCAACTCGCCTTGTCACTTCAACATGAGAAGAATCCCTAGCATAATCGCAGCCGACTGCCCGCATCACCTCACCCGACGTGGAAACATCCGCTCAACCATCTTCTGCGACGATAAAGCGCCTGAGCTTCCTCAGGCTGCTCGCTGAAGACTGCGACAACCAAGCTGCTTCGAAATGAGCCAAATCAAAAAGTCCCATAACGACTATTTGAACCTCAGCGTGTAACCCATAAGGATTGACACGACCCGAAGGCGTCGTCTCAATCCAGTGTTCATGAAGCCCGTTTTGAGCACCGGTCTTTGAAATAAGGGTATTGGTTCTGGAAGAGGAATCCCCTGTCGTTGGGGAAGGAATTTGGAGATTTGCTGTGTTCTGCGAGCAAGTCGTTCCTATCAGGGCCTTCTTTCGGATCCTCCTGTCCGCTTGAAAGCGGCTTTTTGCCGGGCTTGGGCAAACCACCCCTGTCCCGTTCCGGTCGAGCGACGGAACAGGCGGATTAACCCCTCAGGCATGACACTTTAACCGTGCGAGTTATACTATCCCGACGGGACAGCCCCTATTGGCCTTCGACGATGCGGTAGAATCGAATAACGCCAGACCATCTCCTTTCCGCAGTGGCGACAGGTCATCGGTGGCAGCGTCTCCGGTTCGATCTTCGGCATGGTGATCTCAAATCCGTAGGCCATCTCGATCAGGACGCGCAATCTCTCCAAAGGCACCTTGGCGCCGGGACTCAAAAAACCGTAGTAGCGCACCTTCATAAAACCGCTCGGCAGGACATGCTGCAGAAAGAGTCGAATGAACTCCAGCGCCTCAACCTCCATGGTCCGTGGGCGGTTGCTGCCCTTGACCTTGTAGTGGAAAAAGACCTTGTCGTCTTCGACCTTGACGATGCGGCTGTTGGAAATCGCCACCCGAAAGACATAAGGCGTCAGGTACTTGATCGACGCCTCGGCACTGCCGACCGCCTGACTGTCCACGTTCCAATCGATGGTCCAGACCTCCGAGGGGATGTGGTCGAACAGGCCCGCCTTTTTGATCCGGTCGCGAAACTTGGCCCGGACGATCGGTGAGATCGCCTTGACCGGAAGATAAAAATCGACCGCCGTCGGATGCCAGTGGCCACTGGAGCTCGAAAGCATTCCGCCGGGCACCACGTAGTGAATGTGCGGATGGTACTGCAGCCTGCGGCCCCAGGTGTGCAGCACGCCGAAGAAGCCCGGCACATCGCCGGCCGTGAAAATCGGGGATCGGCGGAAAGTCGCTTGATCGCCTCCGAAGAGGCGGCAAACAGCGCCGCATAGGCAATGCGCTGATGGCGGCGCATAAAGGGGCGAAGCTGCTCTGGCACAGTAAAGGTCAGCATAAAGTGGTGACCCGGCAACTGGCGCTTCAACTGCTTTTCCAGCCACTGGCGGCTCTTGTGATTCTGACACCCGGGACAGTGACGATTGCCGCATCCGCGGTGGACCAGATGCACCCGATCGCAGCTCTCGCAGTAATAGACGACCGAGCCGTTCACCTCGGTGCGACAGTTGATGATGGCGTCGATCACCTTTTTGTGCTCGGCGGGCATCGAATCGCCATAGCGGCGCAAGTAAGCGGGACCATAGGTGCGGAAGATCTCATTGATTTTACTCATCCGTCAGATCCTCCATCAGTGCGTTGACCAGGTGGGAGGCATCTTCATGCCCCTCCGGGGTCAGATGCAGATAGATCATGGTCGTCTCGATCGAAGAGTGCCCCAAATACCTCTGGATGACGCGGAGGTTCACCCCCTTTTCCAGCAGGTGGGTGGCGTAGCAGTGGCGCAGGGTGTGGATGGTGATTCTTTTTTTGTGGATGCCTGTTTCGCGCACCGCGTTTTTAAAGGCGCCCTGCACACTGCTTTTGGCCATGGGGGACTTCGCGTTGGCGCCGCTTCTACAGCTCCGCCCCAGTGCCGGAAACAGAAGCCGCTCATGCCGGTGGGTCTTCCAGTAGGCCCGCAACATCGGAAGCAGCATATCGGGCAGCGGGGCGAAGCGGTCTTTGGCCCCCTTGCCGCGGTGAACGTGGATCAACATCCGGGCGCTGTCAATATCCGAGACCTCCAGATGTAAGGCTTCCTGCAGGCGAAGACCGCAAGCATAGACGGTGGTGAGAAAGACGCGGTTGTGAAGGGTGTAGACAGAGGCGAGAATCTGAAGCACCTCCTGGCGGCTCAGCACCGTGGGCAACCGATGTTCCTTTTGGGCGGCCAGGTACTTGAAGGTCCCCCATTCGCGCTCCAGGACATGGACGAAGAAGAACTTGATCCCTGCATGGCAAATACGCATGGTGTTGGGAGACCATTCATCGACGTTTCTGCGGTAGATAAAATAGTCCTGCAGTTCGGTCTCAGAGATCGCATCGGGAGTCTTCTCAGAAAACTCCACCAACTTGCGCACCGCCCGGGTGTAGCACTGCTGGGTGCGTTCACCTTTACCGGAGAGTTGAAGGGCGCGCATCGATTTTTCGTACCAGTCGGTCATCATCACGGTTCTCCTTTCATCAGGGGTGATGTCATCCGCTGCATTGCGGATGTTTAAAGGAAAACAGATGATCGGCTGGTACGGAAACCTATGAGTTGAAAAAGGGATCAGTCGGCACAGAATCTTACTGTGTTGAGGAAGGTTTTGAATCTGCCGCGAAGCGGCTTACTTGAACGGAAGGTTTTGAATCTGCCGCGAAGCGGCTTACTTGAACACAAAAATGAACCGGACTGGTCAATAGCAGTGGTGCTCGAAAAAGTCTCTACTAGTTTTAACTGAGCGGCGCAGCCGGTTATTTAAATCCGTTATGCGATAAAAAAATGAATATGATTATGGGCATTACATTGTGGATCTTTCCACTTTTCCTACAACTAATTACAATGAGTTGGCTATTTTCAATGGCCACAAAAACATCTATAAAATTCAGAGAGCAAATCTTAATTGCCTCAATTTTTTCAACTTTAACACTGGTTTTAACCTACATAGGTTTTAAAATAGATCATCAAAAATTAAATCTAGACTGGTTTTATGGCCAGCATATTTTCCAAATTGCACTCTGGGTAACTTGTTCACCGTTTTTATATAAATTTTTGAAAAAATACCTAAAAGGCAATAAAAAGACATTTACCTTTGTTGTTTCAAATATCGTTTACATTTTATTCGTAAACGACATCATAATGACGAGGCTTTTTGTTTTGCCAATGCATAGGCAATATCTTTTATTTAAACTGCTTGGCATTTAGAAATCGCATAACACAAAAATGTCTTTAGGACTGGCCAATAGCAGTGATGCTCGAAAAAGTCTGTACTAGGTTTAACTGAGCGTCGCAGCCGGTTATTTAAATCCGTTAGGTGTAAAAACAATGATTATTGACAACAACGCTTACGATATAGCTGTTTTGACATTTTGGAAAAACTTAACTTCATGGAAGGCATTCATTTTTACGGTTTTAGTAAGTATAGGGTTGTGCTTGGTATCGCACGAGTTCATACCAAAAGATAATACTTTTATAGTTACATCCTTTGTTTATATGGCATTCTTCTCATCTTTTATCTTTTTGTCGTATTTAGCATCAGTGCCGATTGCTCTTTTGGTGATTTTTTATAATATTGTTAAAAAAGGGACTTTAGGCAAGAAGGAATTAACCGTAAATAATTCCGGAATCCTTGAAGATGACTTCGTGAAAAAAACCCATGTACCTTGGGAGAAAATAAAAGGAATTCATCTCACCAAGAAACATATATTTATCCAATTTTCTTCTCTTAGGTATTTTCTGGTACCAAAAAGAAACTTTCCAAATGAATATAGTTTTGCAGTTTTCTATTCAGAACTAGTCAAATTAAGACAAGAAAACTCCTAACACAAGCATGAACGCGGACTGTTGAGTCAACGGCGGTTCTCGAAAAGGTCTCTACTCATTTGAGCCCGCACAACGCAGCCGGTTATGCAAATCCGTTAGGGGAATAAATCATGAATGAAAAACGAATTAAAGAAATAATAGTTAAATTTGGCTCTTCGGTAGATCATAAGATAAGAGTGTATTTTGACCAATCGAAATTTACCAAAACAAACGAAATTGAAATAACATTTGAATTTCTCGAAAATATAACAGAAGAAGATGATTGTCGGTGGTTTGACAATGCTGGCATCTGGAACAGAATACTTAGGGAAGAAATTGGTACAAGTGTTGAGGTTCGCCTTATGGATGATTCACAATCAACAAGTGATGACCAAAAAAAGAACTTAACAATCATTTTTGAATCAAAAACTTAATCAATTCAAAGATTGAAACAAAATAAAAAAGTCACCTAACAAAAAAATGAAAAAAACTTCAATATTTTTCACTCTTATCTTTCTTTGTTTGCCTGGCTTTGCATTTGGCCAAGGGGGAGAAGTATTTCTTACAATTGGTTTAAATTTAATAATTTACCCATTGTTTTCAATCTTCACCTTTAAATTACCACTTAAAAAAGAATATAAATTTGTTCTGTTTTTTACCCTTGTAATATCATTGGCCTTGTCATGGGCAATTACAGGGAAAATGCCATATTTAGAAAACAGAATAAGAATAAACCTAATTCAAGCATTTATCCCCTTGTCTTCTTGGTTTTTATGTCTCTATTTATTTAAAGACAAAATCGGTCTAACCCATAAGGATTGACACGACCCGAAGGTGTCGTCTCAATCCCTTGAACCCAAAAATGAAGCAGGACGATTGAGTCAGCGGTGGTTTTCGAAAAGGTTCCTACAAGGCCGAACCGGCACGTTGTAGCCGCTTATTCATGTCCGTGAGGCTGCAGGAAAAAACTCTACCCCAAATTCACGATCGATAGGATTAGGTTGATGGGAACTTGATCCTGAGCTGCGGAAAGGAGGGGCAAGGGCTACGCCTTGTCTATGGACGGCTGACGGGTGCCCTACCCGCCCACAGCTAACCCCTCACCTGTCACAGACGGGCTCATAGCCGATAGCTTTGCTATAAAAATCTGTCTAGGTGCAGGAAATAACACAAAAGCCACAGGGTACCCTGTGGCTTTTGTATTTGAGATGAAAGAAGATGGTCGTTGAGCCCCTAAGCCTCGGCGGCCGCCTTCTCTTCAACCTTAGCCGTCTTCCGCTCTCCCCTCTCCTTCTTCCAAGTCTTAAACTTCCGATCAGAATCGATGAACTGCCGCAGGATCAGGGGAATCAGTTCTTCCTTTTCGACCGGGGTCCCGTAAATGGCTTCATAGGCCAGGGTGTAGTCAGCCAGATCCTGGTCCAGGCTTTCGGGAACTCGGGCTGAGATTTTGATTTCCTGTTCTTTTTTGATGGGGCCTAGTTTAAGAGACAATTCCTGTTTCTCCTTTTCGATTAAAAGATTTGGTTCCAGTCAATGTCGTTTCTGATTTGGAAACGAGCAATTTTTTTCAAGGTCAAGAAGACCGAGGGATTGCGCGGAGGTGTACGTCAGTACACCGCACAAGTAATCCCGCAGATTGACGCCGAGATTGGGAAAAAGGGCAGTTTCCAGGCAGAAACTATTTGGGTTCCTGCCCGCCTGCCTGCATCGCTCCCGGAGTCATTCCCCCTTCTGCGGCGATCCTTCGGGCATCGACCAGGATCTGGTCTTTTTCAGCTGAGGATACGAAGAAATTCGGCATTTCTACGCAATGGGTTTTTACGTGGTAATGGCTTCTGTGTCTTTGGAACCAGATCATCGGGGGTTGCCAGCATTTGGTCAAGACCTTGGAGCAGTCCCCCTGGGTGAAGCCGGTGGTGGCGCACATCATGAACGCCCCCCGCATGTCGTTTTTGCTGTCGTAGTTGAAATCATAATCCCCGCTGTACGACATGGCCGGAGAGAGCAAAACGGCTCCTACGATTACCGCGAAAATTCTCTTTTTCAATTTTGCCTCCCTTTTTGAATTACGTCCGGATTGGTAACTGGCCTATAGTTTGTCGGGACAAAAAACCCAGGATTCGCCTTCTTTTTTCAAATCATAGATGGCTTCAAATTCGGATTTATGGCTAAAGTCAGTACCGGTAAAGCCAATTGAGCTTTCACCACTCACCTTCACCTTTGCAGTTAGTCCATCTATATCCAAAACTTCATATTTAATACCATCAAAATCGAACCATGCCTGCTTTTGGAAATCGACTCCTTTTTCTTTGAAGGAATCAAGTGCCAATTTGTCAGCAAGCAAAACAATGTCAAACATTTCTTCATCTTGTTTGCATCTATATTTTTTTGTTTCAGCATTCTTAAGCATAATAGCTTTTTCAACTAATATCGAAGTCACACAAATAGGGTCTCTGTCATCACAGCATATGGCATTGACAGCAGAAACAAAAAAACATGCAACCAGAAGAGAGCAAATCTTTTTCATGACTCAATCACTCCGCAAGTAGTCCACCAGGTTCATTGTGATATCGGTCTGTTCCTTGGATTACCTGCTTAGGTGGCTAAGCAGAATAAGGACCTTCGAAGGATCTGAAGAGTCCACAAAAAAGACCTGGACTCCTCGACCTGGGGCGAACGTTTCACCTTTGCTGCTCCAGGAAGCCAGAGTGTGAATCCTGTTCGTGTCCCCTCCCCTTTTTTTCAGGACTTCGGCAACGGCATCCGCCCGGCCGGTGGCCAGGTTTTCATTCCCTACACGGCTTTTGCCGTGGGAATGACCGATAACAAAAATCTCCTCGTTAACCCCAACGTTTTTGATGATGGTTTCCGCGGTGCGGTCGGAGATTTTCGGGACGATGGAGTCGTTCCCAAATTCAATGAAGTAGTCATGCCCTGCTTCACCAGCCACCTTTTCCGGCTCGGAAGCGGTTACGGTTTCAACGGTCTCCGTCTCGGGGAAAACCGAGACGGAGACTTCAGGCTTTTTTTCGATCGGATCGACCTTCTCTTGTAGTGGAACCGGGAACGTG
>CALZIJ010000132.1 GCA_945787655.1 Nitrospiria bacterium
AGGCCGCTTGTGGCGGAGCCCCCGAAATACCCCCGGTGTTTCAACATGAGGAAATCACGCTGTTTTACCAGAATCATATTCAAGCGCTCAAAGGCACAATTCTCATCCTTCTGAAAGAGGTGCTCTTGATCTTGGATCGCGAAGGAGACTGTCCTTCTGTCGTGAATACCAAAGGAGAAGCCGAAGCTGCGCTAGATCGTACCGTTTACGATGTCTTGGGTCAAACACCACTGTACCGGCACACCCTCCACGTCGCAGAGGAAGTGCTGCGCCTAATCGCAGACGGACCGTTGCGTCCCAAGGCCCTGCTTGCCGCCCTTGCACATGACCTGGGGAAAATTCCGGCTTACCGGGGGAAGTTGTATGCCCTGGGGGATCACCCCTTGATTAGCGTCACAGTCCTGGGACAGCTCCCGGGTTTTCGTCAATTGCCCTACGGCGAGGAAGTGTCAAAGGCGATTCGGGATCATCATCGAACGCCCACGGGTTTTCTGCCTGAAAAATTAAAGGAGGCCGATCAAGCCGCACGCCGGCGAGAGATGGCAGAGAATCTGCCGGCGCAAAAAACGACTGAGGAACAAAACCCTTCGGTTCCAAACATCCAGCCGTCTCCAGTGGTTGATCACGTAACTGAAATCTTTGGAGGCGGGAAAACGGAAGACAAATCAAAATCCGATACCCGTCTGCAGAGCATCGCCCTGCCTTGGCTGGATGCGGCAACTTTTCTGGAACTCCTGAATCCTTTCATCAACCGGCTCAACGGTGGCCGTTGGGACGCCTTTTCCATGCGGGACGGCACGGTCTACGCGCAAGTAAAAATATTGTGGGAGATCACCAAGAAGATGGCCAAACAGCAGGGGAAGTCCGAAGTGCTTTTGGCCGACACGGACGCCGGTCTAAGGCGAAACTATCTCTACAGCGTCGTGGAAAAGCTAAGAGACGACAAAGACGCGATCGCAAGGGGACTGATCCAGGATGGATACTTCGGCGCACCCTTTATCGTGCGGATGAAGACGGGCAATGACATCACAAAGGGTTACTACACTCCCTTCAATGCCGAGGTATTTGGCGAAAGCGTCGCCATGCTGGAAGCACGCAAGGTCGGCAAAATCCGGGAGATCGCGGAAGTCGTTCCTAAATTTGAAGTCGAGGCGGATGGATAAGGGGTGAACATGAACTTCTTTAACGCCATCAACCCGCTCAAACATTTTTCGGAAGGCGAGTATCTGTATTTTTGGCAAATACTCTTTGTAAGCGTGTTGGAAGGGTTTTGGGCACGCTTCCTTTCGGCAGCGTTTCTCTTGTTGGCGTTCTGGTTTGGCGTTCGGCGTCAGCGCTTCCAACGAGGTTTGATTTTTTTCGGACTCGCCTGCCTGATTACCTATGGCTCGGCGATTTTGCGGTTATTTGGATTGTTGTGAGGTAAGAGATGTCAGGCAGAAACGGTGGAGTCGTTATCACGTCCAGCGGGGATATGAAACCCAAGGGCTTGATTGACGCCATTTCGGAAATCGAACAGTTCTACACAACGGAGCAAAGCGGCAGTGAGATCCCGGAACGTTTCTTCACCACGAAGAACAAGATTGAGTTTTTCGAGGTGGGATTCAAAGGTGCATTTATTAGCGGCCTGATTACGGCATTGCTTTTGCCCTGGGCCATCGGGGTGTTTGAAAAAAAAGTGCCTGTATTTGGTGTCTTGGGTGGATCCTGGTTCGATCAGATCTTTGCGATGATGCTGGCCTTCAGTTTCACGATCGGCTATGCCGTCTTCATCGCCAGCATCGGCCGTTATTACGAAGGGGCGTTCACAAAATCCATGGTTCGATGTCTTTTGAGCGGCGTGGTCATTGGTGCCGTCTTTAAAATGGTGATCGCCTTTCTATTTTTTCATTTTCTCTATTTTGTCATTCTTACCGAAGACCGGCTGAGTTCAGCCCTACTTCACCTTCAGGAGCGCGTCGCTTTTGAAACATTAGACGGCGTCTATCGCTGGGTTCTGGCATTCAAACCGGTTTTTCTCACTTCAGCCTGGCTGGTCGTATTGACCACGTTGATCTTTATCACAATCCCCATGGTCACGGTGATCATGAAAAGTTTATACAATCGAAATCGAGGAGGATTTTAGATGGAAAATACAGCGGAACAAAAAAGAGCAGAAAGAATGGAACGAAAAGTCTCTCTGGCGAGAGAAAGAGATTCACGGGTCTTGGTCGCGCGAACACCCGACACGCATCGCATTCTGGATATTATCCGTCAAGCAGATCGGGGGATCCGCATTCTGAGAAACAATATCCTGATCCGGTTCACACCGGAGGAAGTACTTCCAATTTTGGATAAGTATCAGACGATTGTGAAGGACTTGGACGCCTTGGCCAAGGAGATTTCGGAGAAAGCGGGCGTGCCGTATCGCTCTCCTCGAAACTTAGAGCCTTCAACGGCTTCGAAAAAAAATGGCGAAGCAGAATTGCCTCAAGCCACGTAGATGGGGAGCACGGGTCTTACAGCTTGTTCTTCAAGGTCACGGAGGGCTTAAACCGAATCGACTTTGACGCCTTGATCTTGATCGTCTCTCCGGTTTGAGGATTACGGCCTTTCCGGGCGCCGCGTTTGGTCAGCGTGAAGGTTCCGAAGCCCGCGACGTTGTATCGGCCCTCTTTTTTTACGGTCTTTGCAATCAGTGCAAAGGCGTCTGATAGCACGGTGTCCACAGCCTGTTTGTTGATCTCTTTTTTTGTTGATTTTGAAGCTGATTTCGAGACTTTTTCGAGCAACTCGCTTTTTTTCATGAGGGGACTCCTTATTGGGATTGGGCGACTCAATATCGTGTAAAATCTTATCCCCCAAAAGAGAATTTGTCAAAATGACATTGTTTCCTGGTGAAATGGGAGTTTGAAAAATTGAAATGTACGATGTATATTCCCTCCGGTTTATGAGTGAAACCGCGCGGTTTTCAATAAGGTTCGAAACATGACAACTGAGCATAGATTTGGTGGGGCATGGACACAAGAAAAGCTTAATCGCCTTGGAGAATACCTTTCAGCTTATATGAAAATATTCAAAAAAAACCCATATGCTCGCCGCTATACAACACATTACGTGGATGCTTTTGCAGGGACTGGGTTCCGGTCATCAAAACGTGATGCTTCAGAGTTGAAGCTCTTCGATGATCCTGAAGCCGTTGAATTTCAACAAGGCAGTGTTACTGTTGCGCTCGAATCTCAGCCGTATTTTAATCATTATCTCTTTGTAGACAGTAATGCTGAACATATTGTAGCGTTAACCGACGTTAAAAAAAGATATCCGAGTCAAGACATCGAAATCGTTCAAGATGACGCAAATAACTTCTTGCCGAACTGGTGCCAGAGAACAAATTGGAATAAAAATCGGGCCGTCGTGTTTCTCGATCCGTATGGCACACAGGTGGATTGGACCACCATCGAAAGCATGGCTAGAACACAGGCAATAGATCTGTGGTTACTTTTTCCTCTTGGCCAAGCCGTTAACAGGATGCTCACCAAAAGAGAACCTGAGCCCTCGTGGGCTGCTCGATTAGATCGCCTGTTTGGGACAATGTCATGGAGGGAAGAGTTTTATCGCCCTTCAACCCAGAGAAGCCTTTTTAGTCAGGAGAACACGCTGGAAAAGGCTGCTGATTTTGATGCAATTGGCGACTTTTTCGTAAGACGCCTACAGACAGTGTTTTTTGAAGTCGCAAAGAAACCGCTTGCTCTCAAGAATAGTAAGAACGTGCCCATTTACTTGCTGTGCTTTGCTTCCGCCAACCCAAGAGGATCGAAAACAGCCATTAAGATCGCAAACTACATTCTGGGAAAGTAACTGTGGCAACTAAAACCACAATAGAATGGACCGAAATGTCGTGGAATCCTGTGACGGGTTGTTCAAAGGTCAGCCAGGGTTGCAAGAACTGCTATGCGGAACGCATGGCATTGCGACTCCAATCCATGGGACAAAAACGGTATCGGCATGGGTTTG
>CALZIJ010000133.1 GCA_945787655.1 Nitrospiria bacterium
TGATTAAGAGTTTTTTTATTGCGTTTTGGAACGCTGTCGCAAATTCTTCCGTGAAATCGGCGGGAGAAAGGGGGGCTAGCGTTTTCGGTCTTACGAACTTGTGTTTCAGGTAGGTCAACCAGATGATCTCTTCAAACGCTTCAGGGCTGTCAAATGAAACCATCATGCCATCCCCATGGGCACGCTCTTTTTTTATCCCGGTTTTCTGGAAGGGTTTTGACACTTTGCTCCACAATATCGGAGACAGTATGAAGGGCATATGGCGATATGTGAATGTCCGGAATTCATTCGTGGAATAGAGTAGTTCAAGTAGGAGCGTTGTCCCGGCCCGTGGTAATCCGGTCACAAAAACTTCACCTTTGGTTTGAAAGCCTTTTATGAGATTCTTAAATAAATCATTTTCAAGTTCGCATAAGATTTTCTGAGTGACTGGGACCGAAAAAGCCAAATGGTGGAGAAAAAGATCTGCAAAATTATAACCCTTGGCTGATGACATTTCGAATCCATACATAAAAGATTGAAAAAAATGTTAATAAAACTATAGTTTCAACAGAAACAATTTTTTCCATTATTGTTTGACCAACTGTAGGTGAGACAATAAAAACAACCCTTTGAAATACAAATAATGCAAGAAATATTAAGAGGAATTTCAATGTTGAAAGTACTGTCAGCATGAACGTTTCGAGGGCTTTTTTGCGAATCTGTTTCTCCTTTTGTTCCTCATCCAGGCTCTTTGATCGAATGATACTCATCGCCTCTTTGGAAAGGCCCATTAATTTGGACACTTGTTCGCGCAAGTTTAGAATTATGAATAACTCGATAAATATTATACAAATTAAAAAAAGCAAGAAATAAGTCATGTGTTGAGATTCTTTCCGATGTCTTCGGATTGGCTTTTTCTTTTTTTGAAAATCCGCCTGAGGGGGTACCAGATAACCCCCACAATAGCTAAAACAATTGAAACTATAGCCCCTACGATTGCCCCCAAAACCCCTAACCCAAGGCCCGGGCCAACATAAGCATAGGCGTTTCCGATCATCAAAAAGTAGACAATTGCCGTGAAGGAAAGCCGAATCATATTTTAACCCTCCTGTTGAATCCCGTTTTTACATTCAGGTAATTTTTCGAAGTAATCAGGTGGTACCCACATCCCATTTTCAACATGTCCATTAAGTCCATTTTGGTCCTCCAGTACATTGTTGAATTCGAGCACCTTTTTCCCATGCTTTGTAACTTCCAGGACTCGCCCTTCGCCCGGAACAACTATCAATACATTTCCATTTGGAAGATATTGGTGTTTTCCCATGGAATGGGAATAGAAAAAGAGTTCACTCTTTTCCAGGTCATTTGAGATTGCCCTTGTAGTGGGATCTATTTTGATTATTTCCGATCGGTTCAAGCCGGTATTGTTGTTGTATACAGATATCTTACCGTCTTCGGTGAAATCCGGATCATGCTGGAACTTCCATGGCCCGTGACTCAACCACTTCAAGCCATTGTCCTCTGGGTCAAGGACCGCAATCAGATTCAAATTTCTAAAACTTAGTAACAGGTCCCCAGCCTTATAGTTATTGAATTTGGTTTCAAGGTTCTTGTATAAAATGTCGATGTCATTCGGATGGAAAAGATCGTGTTCGTCTCGGTTTTCGGGGGTCTTTTCCAGGTGAACAAACGTATGATCGGACCTGATTCCAAAGTTGTAAGGACTGTTCTTCGGGTTTTTAATGACATCATCCACTAACGATATTTCCCGAATTGTTGCGCCAGTTTCAGGGTTGAAGTTTTCAAGGTAATGGTAATGTCCGTATGGCGTTCCCTCGCTGCGCCATGTCCAATAGCTACCGTCTTCAGCTCTTTCCAGGGAGTGGTGGTAAACCCCTTTTTTTGCCCAGATCGGTTGGCCGCAGGGGTCAAGTCGCGCCATTACGTCTCCCCCGTCAAAGCTTACAATTAATGAACCATCCGGAAGGACCTTGAACGCGTGGGGGGTGTCGGACCCGTTCAGCGGACCGTCCGCATCCAGGGAACTATAATCCCATGACCAGGTATGCAACTGACCCCCTTTATTGTCATAAAGCCATGCGGAATATTTGCTTTGTGTTGAATCCCACCCCATGAATATGTAGTAACCGTCAATCTGGAGATCCGAGTTGTGTAGGGTCAGCCTTTGACGGGACGCATCTGCAGGAGCCTTATTGTAAAGATTTTCAGGTATTATAACGCCATATTTAGTGAAGGATTTAACCCCCCGCCATGCCGATACGATCGATTCGTAGGGCCATAGATTGTAGCGGGCCACAATCAAGCCCGAAGAAAAGGCCAGGATAAAAAGTAAAAAAAGACATGACAAAACAAAAATAAACTTATGCAGCGATTCCCTCATCTCGAATACCTAGCCTAAATGAATTGAAAAAAGCCTTGTTGATAACTAACACTAAAGGGCTTGCCCGAGAATTTAAAAGATCTACGAAGAGATCTAAAACGCCATTATCACGGAAAAACAGCCAGGAAGGCTTTGGAATGAAAAACAGGTCTTGTGGTAGACCCGGCCGAGTCCTCCTGTCTTTTGAACCAAAAACATAAATTTGCTTCATGGCAATGGTACTCCGTGAAGCAAGGATGATCCTTTCTTTGAATGGTCTTCCGCCAGAATTGGCGGTCAAAAAACCCTCTCTGTATCTTGAAATAGGCCCAAAAACTGTCTTTTGATCTACTTATTAACTAATCTAATTGATTTTTTCCTTCTGTCAAACCGAACCAAATCAAAAACTTGGTAAACGCATGAGATTCAGATAGTTAGGTGGGTTTTGCTGTTTTGGGATGAGGGGAATTGGAGTAATTCACAGGTCTCTGGGCCTTGGAGGCGTTCGCTGTTCAGGCGGACCCCCTTGGGACGCTTCTTGCCCTCATTAGGTTTTTGAGGACAGGGAGGGTAGGTCCTTTCCTCGTTTTGCTGAGAAATTTGAACCTAATTCCGGCTTTGCTTGAGACGCTTGCTCAGGGCCGGCTGGGAGATGCCGAGCAGGCGGGAGGCGAGGGTCTGGTTGCCTGAGGCGCGGCTCAGGGCCTCCTCGACCAGCAGGGCGTCGGCCTCGGCCAGGGTCGGCAGCGGCTCGAGCCCGGCAAAGGGGTTGGCGGCCGCCAGGGGGCGGTCGATCTCGGCGGCCTCTGCCTGGTCCTGCATCCCCATCGCTTTTTGAAAGGACTGCATCGAAAGGGTCTTCGAGCCATGGACGCTGACGGCATCGAAAACCATCGCCTCGAGCTCGCGGATATTGCCGGGGAAGTGGTAGGTGGCAAGGAGGGCTTCGAGCTGTTTGGGCGGGGTCGGTTGCTTCTTGCCGAGGGCGCCGGCGGCCTTGGCGAGAAAATGATCGAGCAGCGGGGGGATGTCGTCCTTGCGTTCCCTTAAGGGGGGGATGTGGACATGGTGGGATCGCAGGCGGTAGTAGAGGTCTCTTCGGAAGGCTCCCTCGCGTTGGCGATCGGCCAGGTTTTGGTGGGTGGCGACGAGGATGCGGGCTTTCAGCTGCCAGGGGGTGTCGCTGCCCAGGGGGTAGAATTCCCCTTCCTGGAGCAGGCGCAGCAGCTTGACCTGGGAGGTGGTGCTCAGGTCGCCGATCTCATCGAGAAACAGGGTGCCGTCGGCGGCTTTTTCAATCATGCCGCTGCGGGCGCTCTCGGCGCCGGTGAAGGCGCCGCGGACATGGCCGAAGAGGGTGTCGGAGAAGACGTTGTCGTCAAGTCCCGCGACATTGACCGAGATCAGCGGGCCCTTGCGCCCGCTCAGCTGGTGGACGGCGCGCGCGACCAGCTCCTTGCCGACCCCGCTCTCCCCGGTGATCAGCACCGGCTGGGTGCTGCCGGCCACCGACTCGATGT
>CALZIJ010000134.1 GCA_945787655.1 Nitrospiria bacterium
TCATGTTCATTGTTACCGCAAGGGACATCGTGAGATGGTTCGCGAGATCATGCGTTTTTCCGGCCGGGCTTTAATCCGCAAGGGGCGCCTTGACCTGCTCTGGCACTATTTCTTTTAATGGTCACCTGGCAATTGTTCCTTCTCAATAGTGTTTATTGACTAAGCAGAACCCGTATTTTTTTATAAACAAATTAAATTTCTTGATCAGGGTCAAGGTTGTGCCGTGCATTACGGGATATGCTCCAACCATAAATCAAAACGAAACCGTCATTTAGAGGAGATGAAATATGGCAATCCGTGAGATGGTAAACATAGATGAAGACAAGTGTGATGGCTGCGGTCTTTGTGTTCCTTCCTGTGCTGAAGGAGCGATTCAGATCATTGATGGTAAGGCAAAGCTGGTCGCAGATAACCTCTGTGATGGTCTGGGTGCCTGTCTGGGTGACTGCCCAAAGGGAGCAATTACAATAGAAAAACGTGATGCGGATGAATTTGATGAGGTCGCGGTCGAAAAACGGCTGAAAGAACTCGGTCGCGAGCCGATCCCGCACAGCCATCCGGTTCCTTCCGCTGGCGGATGCCCTTCAGCCCAGGTGAAAAGTTTTGCCGAGGCTGCTCCGCAGCAGGGTGGTTGTCCCTCCTCACGGGTCATGAATTTTGGAAAAGCGGATGCGAGTGAAGCGGAACTGTCTGGTCAGAGACCATCTGAATTAAAACAGTGGCCGGTGCTGCTGAACCTGGTCCCTCCAACGGCACCATTTCTGGAAGGTAAAGAGTTGCTGCTCGCTGCAGATTGTGCACCTTTTGCCTACGCTGATTTCCATAAAGACATCCTGAAAGGCCGTTCAGTTGTTGTTGGCTGTCCCAAGTTTGACAATGCTCAGCTCTATATCGAGAAACTCTCAGCCATGATCACGCAGGGCGGCATCAAAAATGACTGCCCTCGAGGTTAATCCTTGAAGACCGGTAACATACCTTTGACTTCTTGCTCCTTCATCCCTGGCAAATTTTGCCCCTATTTCTCTCGCGACCGACGGATTTAACATGCGCTCGTCGGCGTAAGCCGTTTGACTGGCAGCCAGAGAGATCAAAACCACCACAGATATTCGGGAAATCAGAAAAAACCGGAACCGATTTTTTGACAACTTATTCAATGTTTCAATGCTCTTAATCGGGTCCATTATTTTAATTCCCGCTGTCAACTTCCGGTGAGTTATCCTGAATATTCTGAAAGTTTTCACAAAGGTTAAATACAGTACTTGATCCGGTGATAGTAAAAAAATCTTCCCCAAGATTATATTGAACAATTGTGCCGTCAGGCTCCCTCACTTCAAATCCGTATAGTCTTACGCGGGTTTTTTGGCCGCTGGTTGTGATGTTCCAATGGGCCGGCCCTTTTCTCCGAATCAAGGGACTTGCAATGGGATTGTTTTGGGATCCCATATCCAAATACACCGTATTTCCTTCGCTCCATAAGACCCATCGCGTGAAACCGTGGACCGCTTTATTAACAGCGATAGATGGCGCATATAGTTGGCATTGGGGCCGATAAATACCATGGTATCCATCGAGGACCCCCCGCGCTTTTTTTGCCCTCGCGAACATGTTGGCTTCGGTCTGTTCGAGGCGGGCGATTGCCGCCTTCGCCAAGGGAATGAATCTTTGTGGCGGACCATCGGATAAATACAATTGATACCGATAGATGGCTTCCCCGTCCTTCAGCTTTGCCCATTTTTCATCTTCGGCTTTTCTTCTCTTGGCCTCGATTTCCCGTTCTAATTTTTCTGCCTGGGCTTCCACTTTTTCTGTTTCTTCCAGTTCTTTCCGCAAGGCGGGGGTAAGTTGATTCATTGTCAACCGTTCGCCCTTACCCTCAGGTCGAATGAGATTTTTTTGCTTCTCAATATTCGCCTTAAGGCGGGAAAGAAGCTCTTCACTTACTTTTCCGTTAATCGGATTCTTCTCCCTTGCTTGAAACGACCGTATAGCGGCCCGGATTTGCCAGTCAGAATAGTACACATACCCCAGTAGTTTCAGGTGGGCGTGAGCCTCCGCCAGTTTTCTCTCACTTGAGACCGGCGAATAGTAGCTGTCCAGAATGGCAGCAAAATGCTTGGCGGGATCGTGCTTAAAACCGGTCAAGACCGATGTTGCATCGGTCAGTCTTCCCTTCTTGGCGAACGCTTTGGAAATTTCTAGGCGAAGGTGGGACCCGTCTGCATCATTCGCAAACTCTGAATCCAAAATATCGGAGAGGAGGTCGAAGCGACGGTCATCATCGGGCAAATCTGCAACGCTTTTGACGATGCCGGTGATTAAGGATTGCCTTTCGGCAATCTTTTGATAAGGACGCACGACGGAAAACGCACCGTCGAAATCACCTGTTTTTGCCAATGCCGCGGCAAGGGCCCCATCCAGCAGAAGTAGGGTTTCATGCCGACTCGTAAACTCACCAAAGGTCAGTGAGGGCGATGACAAGCGATCCCGGATGCTTTGGATTTTGTCGATTTTTCCGGATTTCGCAATTTCAGCGGCAATGTCAGCTAGCCTGGAACCGGACGAAAACTCACCGTTCTCGTCCAATACAATCAGGCTTTCCAGCGGGAAGAATTCCGCGAACGTTTCAATATCGCCTAATCTTGCGTAGAAATGAGCTAGCTCCAAAAACAATTCACCATGCTGTTCCACAGTTATATTTTTCTTCAAATATTTAAGAAATTTCCCCCGCCTTCTGAAGGCCTCTCCGGCAAGCCCTGATTTCAACTGAAGATTTACAAAACTAAAATATGAATTTCGTTGATTCTTATTAGGGTCACTATTCTTCAAAGCCGCAAAAGCCTTCGCAAAGGTGACTTTCGCCTGGGTCTTTTTTCCGTAAAGGGCTTGAGCCGCAGCGATATCGGCTAGTGCATTACCCCGTACATAGGGGGTGCTTATCTTCTCGACGACCTTGTTGGCGCCGCTGACATCACCGGCCTCGGCATGCAAGCCGGCAATTCTTCCCCAAGTCCAATCATTTTCCGCGGGGTTGTCCTTGATCTCTCTGTCAAGGGTTGCCAACAAAGATTCCGCCCACGGTATCGTTTGAAGGGCTCCCGCGAAGTCATGCCCCGATATTTGCTTTTCAGAAATTTGTAATAATGCTCTGATCCTGACATCAAATAAGCCTTTGCGGTCAAGGGCATTGAAGCCAAATCCCGTTATGTTACTGGCGAATTCGATGGCTCTCGAAGCACTTTGCCTCGCGGCCGGGATATCATTGCTGAGCAGTTGAAGCTCCGATATCCCAGCCCAGGCCTCGTGCCGTTTGTCTGCGAAGAAAACTTTGTCGTTCCACGTAAAGGAACCGTACTCCCGGGATAGGCTACCTGCCACTCCCGTCAGCCTATTGATCGTTTCTTTTGCACCTTTTATGTCGCCAAGATGAATTTGAGCCCCCGTTATACTGAAGAGGGATTCAAGCCGATCTTTAGCCTCGGGCTTTTTAAGCGCAAATTCTGCCGCCCTCGCAAAAGTGCTTCTGGCGTCATCATGGAACCCTGCCCACCATTGGCTTTCGGCAAATTTGAGCAGTTCCGGTGACGTTTCCCCGTTTATTAGAACCTGTCCCCCCTCTTTGAGAATCGCTGCGGCGGCTGCGCCGCCTCCCGCCTTTCCCCACGCCGCGCCAATTATTCTAAACCTGTCCGCACGAACGTCTTCCTCGTCTTCTTCCCGTGCTGCCTTTAAGGCATGAAAAAGGAGGCAACCCGGCGTCGGGGCGTCCAGGCATTCTTTTTTGGTGTTCTCCATCGGCTTGATGTTTTGGAGCCGGGGAATTGCCTCTTTGTTAATTCGTGGCCGCAAGGGCGCACGTTTTTCGGCGTA
>CALZIJ010000135.1 GCA_945787655.1 Nitrospiria bacterium
AATTCTTCCATGTCAAAAAAAAGGGCCGGAAACTACCGGCCCCAAGCTTAAAAGAGTATAATTCGATCAAACCACAACGCTATAAAAGACTCTCGTTGGTTGTGATTTCCGCCTTGCTTCTTCTAAATTCCAACCAGGCGCTTAAGAGTTCATTTTTTTTCTTATCAAGCAACTGCGTTTCATACTCTTCCTGTTTCTCTTCGAATAGTTCCGGTGCGGGATCTCTTCTTTCCTGAAATTTGTAGACATAATAAGTATTGCCACTTTGTTCGATCATTTCAGGATATGGTTTTGCGGAGGAGAGCTTGAATCCCTTTTCAATTACAGATGGCGGCAGGCCCATGGCTGCGGCCGAGTTTTGAGTGGAACGGGAGAGGAAACCGGTCTCCTGGACAGTGGCGCCCAGCCCTGCAATCTCTTGACTCCAACTGTCTCCTTCCCCTTCCTTGAGCGCAGTCAGAAAATTCTGTGCTGAATCTTCGGCAAGGGACTGGGCTGCATCTTCAATATAATCTTTCTCAACCCTTTCCCGGACTGCTTCAAGCGGCTTGGTTTCGGGCGCCTTCACATCCTCTACAAAAATGATGGCATAGGCCTGGCCTAGATCTACCATGGAACTGAGTTCTCCTTTGTTCAACGCAAATGCAGCATCTAAGAACATGGGATTCTTGATAATATTCGGACTTAAGGCCGGATCATCTGCCGGTGGTACTTGCCGTTCAAAGTAACCGGTTTCCCTTATACTCACATCTGTTGTTTCAGCATACTTTGTTAAACTTCCGGCCATTTTTCAAAGTTGTGCTGATTGCTCCCCGGACTTCTGAAATGGACTTGATAGAAGCAGGAACAATCTTTTCCAGCTTGATTATATGGTAGCCAAAAGTGGTTTCCACTATCTC
Organism: Nitrospiria bacterium; assembly: GCA_945787655.1. GTDB lineage: Bacteria > Nitrospirota > Nitrospiria > SBBL01 > JAADHI01 > JAADHI01. Next base: position 900 of record CALZIJ010000135.1, read on the forward strand.
GCTGATCTCTCCTGCCGCCATGGCAAAAACAGCATCGTCAAATGGCTTAACCATACGACCTCTGCCAAAAGCGCCAAGGTCTCCGCCTTTAGGCGCGGAAGGACCTTCAGAGTACTGACTGGCCAGGCTGGAAAAATCCTCACCGGCCCTGGCCTTTTCCAGGACATTTTCAGCAGCTTGGAGTTTTTCCACTCGGATATCTTCAGAATCTTCCTCGCTGACTTTGAATAGAATGTGGCGAGCAGCCCGCTGTTCCTGGACGGCATACTGATCGATGTTCTGCTCATAGTACTTTGTTACATCTTCGTCGGAAATTTCTACCTGTTGCCGTTCATCTTCGACAGAGAAAGAAAGAAAGCTTATTTTGATCTGGGGATCGGTTTTATAGTTTTCTTTATTTTCCTCAAAAAATTCTGCCAGCCTCTCCTCATTCACCTCTACATCGGCCTTGGAGTCAGCAACTGAAAATGCTACAAAAGCCAGTTTGATCTCTTCGTTATCGAAACTGAAACGTCCTAAAAGTTCGTTGGTGCTTACTTTGGTGAAACGACCGAGGTTTTCCATGACCTTTTTTTTAGCCGAATGCGCCTCGCGCAGCATCTGGTCTGTCATATCAATGCCAACGACGCGACCGGAAATGCCCACTTTCTTGGCAGCGATAAAACAATCAATTCCACCGCCAGACCCCAGATCCACCATCGTTTCGCCGTCAGTCAGTCCGGCCAGACCCACGGGACTGCCGCAACCGTATGAAATATCCAGCACTTCCTGCGGGATATGGTCGCTGTCCTCCAGTGGATAGGATTCGGGGCAACACAGTGCGGGCTGGGGTTTGTCGGCCGCGCCGCCGTAAAAATCACTCACGACCCGGCGGGAATGATCAAGGTCGACTGACAAGACGCAAACGGAGCGGGACAGGGCGACTTCGAATCCGCAGGTCGATGTTGAACCCGTCGCGGCTTCCTCCAAAACGGCGCCGTCTCCCATTGCGGCGTAAATGATGGGCCGGTCATAACCGGAAGCGGTGTTTTGCCGGGCTTTGGCGTCTGCCACATCAAACAGGCTTTCTAAAATCCAGTGTTCATAAAAATCCGAAAAGGGGTCTTCCCCCAAGAATTGCCCGCTGTAGAGGTAGGTGTGCTCAATATCTCCACCGCCGCAAAGATATTTAAGATAACAATCCTTACACTTGGTTTTTTTCTGTACAGTGCCTTTTCGGATGGTTTTTGCCATCGCCGCCGTGCGCCAAACCTCTTCAAGGGAGGTCTCATCGGGGTTTCCCATTTTTAATTCCGGGATACCCGCGAGCGCGGCGGAGGGGTAGACTTGTCCATCTGCATAAATACAAAGCGATGCGTAAGCCGCATTGGAAAGATCAACCTTGACACCGGGAGGCCCCATGAGTTGAGCCAGCAGGGTATCGAAATTGTCAAAAGTAATTCCCGCTTCTTTACAAAGGGATTTTGTTGTCTTGAACACATCAAGCAGTTTTGAATTTGGAGGAGATTCGAGGGGTTTAACGCCCAGCGCGCGGCCCCGATGATGACTCAGCAGAAAGTGAAGATTTTGTATGCCCAGTGATGAAGCCAGCTTGGCCATGCCGGACACATGATCCACATTGGCGCGGTTGACCACTGTGGTAAGTGTTGGTGAAAACCCCAGGCTGATTACTTCTTTAATGCCGTGTATCGTGGCGTCAAATGTCCCGTTCCCCCGAATGGGATTATTAATTTCAGCGGTTGGCCCGTCCAGACTGATTTGTAATTGAATGCGGGCAGGGTCGTAGGCGGCGAGCCTTTTAAGGTGACTCCCTCTAAACAGCATGCCGTTGGTCAGGATGACGAGTTCCGGGGTTTTGGAGGTATTCCCTTCTAAAATACGATCAATGATCTCAAAAATATCCTCACGAAGAAAAGGTTCCCCGCCGGTAATGAAAAAGCGGGACACACCCAGCGCCAGGCCCTGATCGATCATCCGCAGCCAAAACGCCGTATCGCCGCCGGGGGTGCCGCCGGGTGAAGAATTGACCAAACAATGTTCGCAGGAAAGGTTGCAGGCGTTGGTGACATGAAGCCATAAATCGCTTAAATGACCCAGCTGCAATACTTCTGAGCGGCCGGGATAAGGGGCTTTGAGAAAAGGAGTCGTGGAGATAAAACCGGCGCGTAATACTTCTTCAAAAAAGGTTCGGCAGTGAAGCCAACCGACGGGCCAGTCCACCTGTTGGGATTTACAATAATGATTGACTATTTCTCCGAAATGCCGTTTTCCATCCACAAGCCGCATTAAATCCGCGCCTCGTGCGTCGGTGGTTATCCAGTGCGGGGTTTCCGGATCGATGAGTATCTTTATGCCCTGACGGGAGATTTCCTGATACAGAGGTGAATAAAAACGTGTGTCCTTTTGTACGGCATCAGTCATCGGGTCTTCTCCAAAAAATTGATTCTAAATGCTGAGTTGACATTATTCTGTTCAAATATAATGACCAGTATAAACAAGGCCGCTCGTGCCGGATGTAGTCTGTCCCACTTTTTATTGGACTAAAAACAGACCACTGTTCCAATAGGATAAAACGAATTCATTATACCAAACGAAAACTGATTTATAAATCCGCGGCAGATTGCTTTCTGAAAAAGCTTTCATTATGATGCGGTCTATGGGAGAAAAAAGCAAACTCTGGTATTTGAAACGAATCAACCTTTTTTCGGACATGTCTTCCGAGGAAATGGAATCTCTTGCTCAAAAAACCCGGATGGAGTCGGTTAGTAAAAAGACACCTATTTTTTTTCCGGGTGATCCCAGCCAGCAGGTTTATTTGTTAAAAGAGGGCCGGGTGAAAATTTCAAGAATTTCGGAGGAAGGCCGGGAAGTCACCATCGCGCTGTTGGAGCCGGGTGAAATTTTTGGAGAGCTCGAGGTTTTGGGCGACGCGCCTCGCGACACCTTGGCTGAAGCGCTCGACGACAGCAAGGTTTGTGTCGTCGGTAAAGACCTGTTTCTTGACATGGTGAGTCAAAAACCCCAGTTTTCCTTCCGATTGACAAAATTGATCGGGTTCAGGATGCGCAAGATAGAAAACCGGGTGGAAGACCTGGTGTTTAAAGATGTGCCTGCGCGGCTGGCGGACCTTCTTTTGGATTTGGCGGAAGATTACGGAAAGAAAACGCCGGAAGGGATTTTTCTCCAGATCAAACTGACCCATCAGGAAATGGCGAACCTGATTGGATCAATCCGGGAAACGGTCAGCGCCGTTCTCGGGGATTTCAAGCGGGACGGATGGATTGCTTTTGAAGGTCGCCAAATCAGGCTTCTCAAGCCGGACCGTTTGAAACAACGGACTGAACTCATCTCTTTATAATTTCTCACTTTGTTGTCTTCTCCACAATTTCGTGCTCTCCCGCCCCAATTATAATGCTGAACGGCTTGATTCGGTTTGTAGCCCGGCCCACAGTTTTCTGATGGCGCTTGTTGTATCTTGAAAATATGCTGACTCTGGAAGTTTTTTTATCATCCCATTGTTTTTCCGCAGCCTCTGCAAAGTCCGTTGCAAAAGAGGCGGTTCAACAGGCGATC
>CALZIJ010000136.1 GCA_945787655.1 Nitrospiria bacterium
ACAAAAAGCCCAGGCCATTGCCTCTAAAAAATCAGGAGAGTCTTCCGGCCGCTACGATAAACCCATTGCCACTAAAATACGTCCGGCAATGCCTTTTTATCCGGCCGAAGATTACCATCAGGATTTCTACAAAAAAAATGCCGCCCGATATCAATTTTATCGAGCAGGTTCTGGCCGAGACCGCTATATTCAGGAAACCTGGGGAGAAGATCAACCCTCTCCATCGGGGGAAACACCCAAGCCTCCCAAAGCTGTTCTCAAAGAAAAACTGACGCCGCTTCAATATAAAGTCACTCAGGAAGACGGGACCGAACCGCCCTTTGCCAATGACTATTGGAACAACAAGGCGGAAGGCATTTATGTCGATGTTGTCTCCGGTGAACCGCTGTTCAGTTCAACAGACAAGTTTGATTCCGGCACCGGCTGGCCCAGCTTTACGCGGCCTCTCAAACAAGAGCAGCTCACAGAAAAAACAGACAAGTCCTTTTTTTCTGTGAGAACAGAAATCCGAAGCAAAACAGCTGATTCCCATTTAGGACATGTTTTTGACGACGGCCCGGCCCCGACCGGTTTGCGGTATTGTATTAATTCCGCCTCGCTCCGGTTTATTCCCAAAGAAGATCTAAAAAAAGAGGGCTATGAGGAATATAGAGCACTTTTTGAATAAAACACATTCTGAAATCTTTATTTCGAAGTTCAAAAAAAATCATCGATTCCTACTTGAATCTCACCATATTTTTAGTTTTCTGGTAACATCTACAAAACAAATTCAAGTTATTTACTTCAATTCATACTGTGGAGATTCACACTACGTCAGTCCTTGTTGACGCAAAACATTTTGATGTTCCTGTTGCTTCTCATCACCTAATATGGAGGGATCAATGTCTTTCTTAATCCGGCAACTCAAACATGATCACACACTGATCACAACAACACTTGAAGAGGTCAAAAACCTGGGTATTGGAACCAAGCAAGGGCAAGAGAAACTATTATTCGCCAAAGACCGCCTACTTTCTCATCTTCAAAAAGAGGACCAACAACTCTACCCCGCACTCGAAACCCGTGCGAAACAGGACCCTTCTCTAAAACGAAACCTCGAAATGTATTCCAAAGATATGACCGGCATCTCTAAAACCGCCCTGGATTTTTTTGAAAAGTACACATTCGGAGGATCAGGCTTGGAATTTGCCAAAGATTTTGGACGACTGAGCGCCTCACTTTCCATGCGAATCTACAAGGAAGAAACCTATCTCTATAAAACTTATGAAACCATTACTCAATGACCAGTTCCCGGCGACCACAAATGAGGAAAGAACTGTTCCAGCACATCGTCCGATAGGAATTTTAATCCCTATCGGAATACCCTGATGAACAACCCCTTTGTGTACAATTAAAACGACGGTCTTTATTTGGTTTTTTCCGGACAAAGCAATTTGCCCGAAGGACAGAAAGGGAAAGGACAATTCATTGTCCTTCCCCTTTCTGAGGGAAAATGTTTACATCCCGGCGGGTGTTTCTCAGGTCATTTCGACCCATTCATACTCACAGGACAGCACCACCTGTGCCGCTGCCTGAGACCTTCACAATCGAAGCCAACGCGACCCCTTCATAGGTCCCATTCGAATCGTCATCAAATCGGGCACGAACCCGGCCATTCTCCGGTGTGCCGCTGATCAAGGTTATCTCATCCGGAAGACCCGATAGGCTGGAAAGATGTACAATCAAGCGCCCTTGTGCATCCACCGACCAGGAAAATCCTTCGTCAACCGGATCATCACCCCAGTCCGCCACACCAGTGCCGTCCGCATTAAAGGTGTACACATGCGTCACGCCGGGCAATGCATCGTCTACAATGTTGTAACTTCCCGGTACGGACGCGTCGTTGAAGGCCAGCAAAGCTGGAGAACTTCCCTCGCCGCTCCCGCCGCCGGATACTTTTTCGAAAGAAGCCAACGCGGCCCCTTCGTAGACACCATTCGAGTCGTCGTCAAACCGGGCGCTAATGCGGCCCTTCTCCAGCGTGCCGCTAATCAAGGTCATTTCATCCGGAAGACCCGAAAGGCTGGAAAGATGCACGATCAAGCGCCCTTGTTCATCAACCGACCAGGTAAATCCTTCGTCAATCGGATCATCGCCCCAGTCCGCCACACCGGTGCCGTCCGCATTAAAGGTGTACACATGGGTCAGACCGGGCAATGCATCGTCTACAATGTTGTAACTTCCCGCTACAGAAGCGGCATTAAAGACCAGCAAGGGGCCGTCTTTCTTTCCGGTAAACGTCCCGGACTCCGGCGAATCGGACCAGGTACCGGAAATTTCTCCCGTGAGCTTGATGGTGCCGGTAAACGTGCCGCTTCCGCCACCATCGACAACACCAACCGTCGTACTCCCATCTGCCAAAACCTTCCCTGAGAGAAGCCCCGTATCGGGATCGGAATCGCTTTTTGAGACGCCGCTAATCTTGCCGTCTTTGTCTATCGTAATCTGCCAGGTCCCGCTGTCGTCACCGGAAAATGTGCCGCTGTAGTTCCCGGACATTTGATCAAAGAGAGTGCTTTCAAAGTGGGCCTGGGCATCTGCAGAAGGAACCAACGCAGGTGTACCGGGCACCGCACTTAAAAACGATGCCACCGACGCCGCAAAATCCACATCGCTCTGAGTAAAATCAACCGAAACGCCTGCCGCCGCCGAGATGACTCCAGCGGATATAGAAATACCGTCGTCCGGATTTCCATTACTGTCCAGGGTTTGCAACAGACGCAAGATATTCACAGCCGTCTGATTATTCGTATCCGTAGTGCCCGCCATATCGAGCGGCGTGACGACGCCTTTGGCAGGAACTGGCGGGAATTGGATGCCGCCGATGGAGAAAATGACACTCTCCCCATCCACATAATCAAATTCTCCGGCCGCATTGGTTGTCCCGCTTTTGGTCGCTGTCTGATATTGCACACCCGCAACCGGGGAATCGAGCAGCACGCCCTTTTTAGTTTGAGGGCCTGCGCCGCCGCCACCGCCGCCGCACGCAAACAATCCCGCACTCAAAACCATAACCAGCACGTTCCTGATATTACTATTTAAAAATTGCATTTAGTTCTCCTCTTGGATTTAATCTAATCACTAGGATGTCACAAAAATAGAGATCGCTCCTCTTCCTTTTTCCCTCTATACCCCAATCGAAAAAATACGCCCTTCTTTTTTAGAAAGTGAACATAGAGCTAACCTATTGATCAATTGTCCAAGAATAGGGAATGCGCGTTATTTTAAACGGGCCGCATCACTCAAATAAATTTGAATCGGCTTATAAAAAGGAAACAGGGACTTTATATCAAATAAAAAACAATAATTCCATATATAATCAATAATACAAATAAAAAAGTAATCTAGTATAAGATGAGATGACACATCTGAAATAGTCGAGGGAGGGGTCTTATCGATAGGAATAAGGTTTCTAAAAAACAAACGTTTATTCTCTAAAGAGACTCCGGTATAAAGTAAGACATGAAGATATTTCGAGGGCCTTTTCACCCGCATCTTGAAAACGCACTGATTGAAGAAATTCAGCACTTTAAATCTGATAATCCGCTGAAGCCGCTCCTGATTGTTGTCCCTTCAGATACCTTAAAACAGTATCTCGCCAAACGATTCACACTCGGACATCAACTCAATTTAATGAACCTTACCCTGCTTAATTTCAATCAACTCTCCCGAATCATTTGTGAAGAAACACCCGGACATCGAAA
>CALZIJ010000137.1 GCA_945787655.1 Nitrospiria bacterium
ATCTGCCGGGTTTCGCCCCGGAGCCGGGCTTCGTGTTCTGAGCGGGGGTGCGGGATGACCGAGCCAAGCGCCGAGGACCGTCACGACCTGCCGCTCGAGATCGACGTGCTCGAGCTCGCCCGCTGGCGGACCGCGGGCAAGCTCCACCTGGTGCTCGACGTGCGCGAGCCCTGGGAGGTCGAGATCTGCGCCCTGCCGGACAGCCGGAACCTGCCCATGGCGCAGGTGCCCGAGCGCCTGGGCGAGGTGCCCGAAGACGGGGCGCTGGTGGTCTTGTGCCATCACGGGATGCGAAGCCAGGCCGCCCTGGGCATTCTGGTTCAAAACGGCTTTAAGGATGTGAAAAACCTGAGCGGCGGGATTGATGCCTATTCCCAAATGGTGGACTCCAGTATTCCGAGATACCGTTAAAGCAAGAACGGCAAGGCGGAAAAACAGACCCCGTTATGCCGAAAGAATTTTTGCGCTTTTTTTGTGCACCATCCGGATAACCGCTTCGACACTTTCGAGCGGTGTTTCCGGTAAAATACCGTGACCGAGATTAAAGATGTGACCGGGGCGTTTTCCGGCGCGTGTCACAATATCATCCACACGTTTTTCAAGTTCTGAAACCGGACCAAACAGTGTGATCGGGTCGAGGTTCCCCTGCACTGCGACATCGTATCCCAGCGAAGCCCAGGCCTCATCGAGATGAACCCGCCAATCCAGACCAATGACGTCTCCGCCCGCTTCCTTTTGCATTTGAAGCAGGGTCGCCGTGCCCGTGCCGAAATGAATGACAGGCACGCCAAAGGTGTGCAGTTCGGATAATAACCGCTTCATGTGGGGAAAAACATAGGTCCGGTAATCTCCCGGCGATAATGCGCCGATCCAGCTGTCAAAAATTTGAAGCACTTGTGCGCCCGCATCCACCTGCGCCGAAAGATAATCGGCCAGGACACGGGTGAGTTTTCCCATAAGCCGATCCCACACTGCCGGTGCGCCGTACATCATTTTTTTGGTGTCGATATAGTTTCGGGACGAGCCGCCTTCAATCATATAACTTGCCAGCGTAAAGGGCGCCCCCGCAAACCCGATGAGCGGCACATTCAGTTCGGCGCGCACGAGCTTGATGGCCTCCATGACATAACCCAGCGATTCCTGAGGCACAACGGGTTTTAAGGCATCCACATCCTTTTCGGAGCGCACGGGATTGTAAATGCAAGGCCCCTCACCTTTGACAAACTCAAGATTCAGGCCCATCGGCTCCAGCGGAAGCAGGATGTCCGCAAAAATAATGGAGGCATCAAAGTCAAAGCGGTTAATCGGCTGCAAGGTCACTTCACAGGCCAATTCCGGCGTTTTACAGACGGTTAATAAGGAATGCTTGGCCCGGATGTCCCGAAAAGCCTTCATGTAGCGTCCGGCCTGCCGCATGAACCACACCGGCGTGGCATCCACCGGCTCGCGCCGACAAGCCTTTAAAAATCGATCGTTCATCAAAAAAGGACTCCTTAAAATAAAATGGAAAAAACGTGGCGGATTCTAGCATTCCATTAAAAGGGGAGTCAACTTTCGGTCGTGTCTCAGTTTGAAAATTCCTGAAAGGGTCATGCCCGTGAAAACGGGCATCCAAAGATTTTAGATAACCGGATTTCCGCCTTCTCCTGAATAAAACCTTTAAAGAGGACCTCACCCTAAACCAAACCGAGACGCGACCCAACTTTTTTAAATAGTTGAGGCCTTTTTACCCAAAAACCTTAGTTTTACTGTCGTTACAACATGTGATAAAAAACATCCCGAATCGGGTATTCCCTTGACAATATATTAAGCATCAAATATATTCCCATCGTAGGGATTTACATGCTTGGAACTCCCTTCTATATATGACCACCTTTTGTGAAGAAACTTCAGTAATCCAGAAAATATGAAAAGGAGAGAGCCCATGAAAAGATTGATTACAATGGTTGCTTTAGGTCTGACACTGGCTTTTGCTTCAAACGGCCTCGCGGCAGGGTATGGTGCAGCAGGGTGTGGCTTTGGAGGGATGTTGATCAAAGAGAATAAAATCCTTCATCAAATCGGTGCTTGGTTCTTAAACGGGATTTTGGGAAACCAGACTTTTGCAATGACATCCGGCACATCCGACTGTAGCGGAATGGGTGTCGTCACAGCGGCAAACGAACAAGAAACTTTCGTTGAAGCGAATTACGATACCCTTGCAAAAGAGATGGCAGTCGGCGGAGGTGAAAACTTGTCGACTTTAGCCTCTCTTTTAGGGTGTTCAACTGAACAGGCTGGAGATTTCGGTATCTTTACGCAAGAACATTATGACACTCTGTTTCAGACTGCAGAGACCACCCCGACTGAAATGCTGGTTGCTTTGAAAAGTGGGTTGTCACGTAATCCTGCTTTTGCGACTTCCTGTCAAAAAATTTAATGGATGAATCACTATTTAGGGAGGATAGGATGAAAAAAATTATTTTCGCCTTTGTTGGAATGATGATCTTTACGTCATCCGCACTTGCAGCCGGTTACGGCGAGGCAGGATGCGGGCTCGGCTCGGTGATTTTTGGGGATACGCCGGGACCAGTTCAGATCTTTGCCGCGACCACAAATGGCACTTCTGCGAATCAAGCTTTCGGGATCACATCCGGCACATCAAATTGTGATGCAAGCGGGATCATTCTTGCGGAAAAAGAAGGGGATCTCTTCGCGGCCAATAACTTTGAGAACCTCGAAAAAGAAATGGCTGCCGGAGAAGGGGAACATGTCTCTGCACTCGCAGGTATCTTGGGATGCCCGTCTGAAAAAAAAGCGACTTTTGCCTCTTATGCACAGCAAAATTACCAGGCGATCTTTACCAGTGCCGAAACCACTCCAGCCGAAATGTTACACGCAGTTCGAACCGGGATGACACAACATCCAGAACTTGCCTCATCCTGTGTTCAATAAAATCGGCTTTTAATTTTGTTTTCAAAGGGGATTCAACACCTGCTTTTCAAGTGGGGTTGAATCCCCTTTTTACATTGTACCTTTTTTCAGGTTCATCCTAAAAAAGCATCTACAAGAGGACTTTAAAGATGAAACTCCCGATTATCACCATTGCTTGTTTATTTTTTTTATCAGGGTGCGCAACGCTTTTTTCAGAAAAGTCTGACAAAATCACCATTGAGACAGAACCTTCAGGCGCCGAAGTTTACCTGGGCGTCGAGCAACTCGGAAAAACACCATTGGTCCACACCTTTGACAGGGATACCTTCAAACATACAACGCTCAACATCAAAAAAGAGGGGTACAAAACAAAGGAACTTCGTCTAGGACGCACCCTGGATAAAAAAGCACTGTTTAATATTGGCTTTATCCTAACAACAGCTGGGGCGAGCAGTTGGGCAACAGATGCATTTTCTGATGCAATGATTGAATATAAACCCAAATCCTACTTCATTGATCTGGAACAAAACGATACCGCCGGTGGAAACATCCTGAAAAAAATGAGAAGCCGACAACGGGTTTTTACATTGCTCAATTACGATTCGCTCATCATAGATATCTCAAGAAATGACGGCCCCTATTTACACGCTTATTACAAAATAAACACGCAGAAAGATGACTATTCGCTCTTTTTAAAAAAAGTAAACAATAATGCACATCAGTTGCTGGATCAGAAAGATGGGCTGGCATTATTTTAT
>CALZIJ010000138.1 GCA_945787655.1 Nitrospiria bacterium
GGCTGGTTGACCCGCTGGATGGGACAAAAGAATTTGTGAAACGCAAAGATTAATTTACAGTGAATATTGCACTGGTTCAAAATGGCGTACCTGTTTTGGGAGTGGTGCATGCGCCGGCCCTGAACATTACGTATTATGGCGCCAAAAACCTGGGCGCATTTAAGAGAGAATCCGGTCAAAAAGAACAACCCATTTCGGTTTCTAATGATCTGAGAAAGACATTGAAAATCGTGGGGAGCAAATCACACGGAGCGGAAGCACTGGACACCTTCCTTAAAAAAATTGGTCCGCACGAAGTCGTCCGCATCGGGAGTTCATTAAAGATTTGTCTTGTGGCCGAAGGGGCGGCCGATCTTTACCCAAGGTTTGGACGGACGATGGAGTGGGATACCGCCGCGGCGCATGCGATTGTCAATGAGGCAGGCGGGCGTTTAACAGACAAAACGGGTCAAGCGCTCGTGTATAATAAATCCGATCTCGCCAACCCGCATTTTTTTGTGCAAGGGGTGCCGGATTTTCCTCTAGAAGACTACCTTTCCTGAACGGTATTATTCAGCGACAATAATTTCTGGTTCGTTAATGACTTCCGTTTTTACGGATTGGGCAATGAAACATTGCTTGTGCGCTTTTTCTACCAGCGCCAGAGCCTTCTCCCGGTCTGTCTCCTTTGTAATTAATATTTTAGGGCGAAGCACGACTTGCGTGACCCATCGGACCCTCCGGTCGTCGGCCTTCAAAATCCCTTCTGCATCGTCCGCATACGCCAAAATACGGATCTTGGCAAAGGCGGCAAGTGCGAGATAGGTGAGCATTTGACAAGAGGCGATGGATGCTGTGAACAGATCTTCCGGATTATGCAAGGCCGGATCCCCTTTGTATTGCGGTGCGGCGGACATTGAAATGACCGTTTTTTCGGGACACTTCAGTAAATGAGAGCGCCCGTACGCCCCATAATCCAGTGTCGTGCCTTGTGCTCCTTCAAGCCACTCCAGCCGTGCATGAAAATAATCCACCTCATATCCCATTTATCCCTCCCTGTCCTTTTACCTCGATTGATATTAAAGTCCAACAGCCTGATAATTTATCATGCTTTTATGAACAAATCCATCGGGTGCAAGCGCTTATAAAATTGACAATTTTTCACCCTGCATGCTACCCTGCGTCCCTATGTTTCGAACAGATTATTGCGGAAAAATTTCAGAAAAAGATCTGGGTAAAATTGTTACCTTGTCTGGATGGGTGCACCGCCGTCGTGACCACGGCGGACTCACTTTTATCGATCTGCGTGATCGAGAGGGTGTTGTTCAGGTGGTGTTTAATCCCCAAATTTCTGAAGATGTGCATCAGCGCGCCCACGATCTCAGGTCGGAGTTTGTGATTCAAGTGATCGGAGAAGTCGCGCTCCGTCCCGAAGGAACCGAAAACAACGAACTTGGCACGGGGAAAATTGAGATTCATGTCCGGGAGCTGGTTATTTTAAATCCGGCAAAAACGCCGCCTTTTTTAATAGAAGATGATGAAGAAATCTCAGAGGGTCTGCGTCTGAAATATCGCTACCTTGATTTGCGGCGCCCAACGGTAAAGCAGCATTTTATGCTGCGCCATCAGATGTCCCAGTCCGTTAGAAATTTTTTAAACCGTCAGGGATTTTTGGACATTGAAACCCCGTTTCTCACTAAAAGCACGCCGGAAGGCGCGCGTGATTTTCTCGTGCCCAGCCGCCTCAATACGGGTGCTTTTTACGCGCTGCCGCAGTCACCTCAGCTCTTCAAGCAAATTCTGATGGTGTCGGGTTTTGACCGATATTATCAAATTGTCCGCTGTTTTCGGGATGAGGATTTACGGGCCGACCGTCAACCGGAATTTACACAGATTGACCTGGAGTTGTCTTTCGTGGATCAGGAAGACATTCTGATGTTGATGGAAGATTTAATTACGGCTGTTTTTTCAGAAGTCCGGGGGATTTCCTTGCCTTCGCCCTTTCCGCGCTTGACCCATAAAGAGGCAATGGATCGTTATGGGTCCGACAAACCTGATACGCGTTTTGGCTTGGAGCTGAAAGATTTATGCGACATTGCCCGCCGTTCGGATTTCAAGGTCTTTCGCACCGTGGTGGAAAAAGGGGGACTGGTCAAGGGGCTTAATGCGAAGGGCCTGGCTGGCCTCAGCCGAAAGGAGATCGAAAATTTGACCCATGAGGCCATGGCGCGCGGTGCAAAGGGCCTGGCCTGGATGAAGGTGAGCGAAACCGGGCTTGAAGCCCCCATCACCAAGTTTTTTTCAGCGGACATTTTGTCTGAATTAAGCCAAACCCTGGAGGCACAACCGGGAGATTTGCTGTTGTTTGTGGCCGATAAAGCCCAAATTGTGCATGATGTGCTCGGAACATTACGGCTCAGTTTGGGAAAACGCCTGAACCTGATCGATGAAAATGCCTTTAACCCGCTTTGGGTGACGGACTTCCCCTTGTTGGAATATGACGAAGGCGAGAAGCGCTACGTCGCCATTCATCATCCATTCGCCGCGCCTTTAGATGATGATGTCCCGCTGCTTGAAACCGATCCGCTTAAAGTCCGGGCCAAGGCCTACGACATGGTTTTAAACGGGGTGGAGCTCGGTGGCGGCAGTATTCGTATTCACAGGCAAGAGATCCAGTCTGCCGTCTTTGATTTGCTGGGAATCAGCAAGGAAGAAGCCGAATCCAAATTCGGTTTTTTGCTCGAAGCCCTTCAATATGGCGCCCCCCCGCACGGCGGCATTGCTTTTGGGTTTGACCGGATGGTTGCGCTGTTGGCCGGGGTGGATTCGATTCGGGATGTGATTGCATTTCCAAAAACACAAAAAGGCATTTGTCTTATGACCGAAGCGCCGGGTGAAGTCGATGCCCGGCAACTCAAAGAACTTCGGATTAAAAAAGAACGCAAGGTTTAACTTCCCCTGCTCACCCTGGGATAATAAGCCGGATCAGGGCGCTTATGGACGAGAACCCGGTCAATCCCGCGACCATTAAAAAAATTCTGCTTAGCATGAAATCCGAATTGATCCGTGTGGATGATGTCAGTCAGGAATCGGTCAAACCCGTGACGCTGGATCAAAGCTCGGTGGGCCGCTTATCCAGAATGGATGCGATGCAGGTCCAATCCATGTCCGTCGAAGCCAAACGGCGGCGGGCCATTCAGCTCCAGCGCATTGAAAACGCCTTAATCCGAATTGAAAACGATGAATACGGATATTGTTTAAAATGTGATGAGGCCATCCCGTCAAAACGTCTTGATTTTGATCCCACTGCATTTTTATGTGTGCACTGTGCCGGAGCGGCCGAAAGGGCGTAATGTGTTCAGTACTGTCATAAATAAAAAGAAACAATGCATGAATTAACGGTAAGCCCGTTCGTAAAGTGCACGCTCAAACACGCCCCGGCCCCGTGCGGGTGATTCCAATGAAAGACGGTAAAACCGTAACACCTTAAGGTCGGAAATGAACGAAAACCGTTTAGCTTGGCCTTTAATATTCATTCTTTTAAAGGGATGAAATTCTCTTTGCCAAGCGCATCTATGATTCCGCGTAGCAAATAATTATTTGAAAAATTAATAATGTATTTTCGGCCTCCTTTAGTCATGGGGCTAATCAACTTTTCTTTTATTAACCTGTTATTCTGCGCTGA
>CALZIJ010000139.1 GCA_945787655.1 Nitrospiria bacterium
ACTCTTATCTAGGGTATTTGAGTCCTAAGGCATTTGAGGAAACATGGCTTTTAAGAAAAGTCGCCTAAGAAATGTGTCCATTTTTTCTTGACCACATCAAGAAACATCTGTCGGAAGTAATGGAGAAAGGCAGGTTTTTTCTTAGGTGGGAAGAACTATCCATAGTCAATAAAACCACCTGGGTGAATAAACACAAACTTCAAAAAATAAAATCCATTTTAACTTTTTGAAACAACTTAAGATAAGGAGGGATAGAAATGGCCACATTGGAATTAGAAATGTTGCGTTGTATTCGCAGAAAGGATCTCACAGGCAAGGACGAACCACGCATCAAGGTGGATGGCAATCCGGTTTGGAATGGTGTTGTGAAGAAGGATGGCTCAGTCCCCATTGGCGTAACCGTCCCGTTCGAAAACCAGGTCAGCGTGATCGCAGAGGAGATGAATAACACCAAGGCTAAGCAGATCGGGGCTGCTGTCATCGTCCGTGAGAGTGGAAACCCAAAATTTCTGACTTTCAAGACATCTGGCGCTTGGTACGAGGTCGACTTCGATGTGACAGAGTCGAGCTCGACGTCGACCTCGTCATCCACAACTGGTGCAAGGCGGAAAAAAATTTCAACCATGAAAGTGAGTAAATCGATTCCGAAGCTGTAAAAGACTACTGGGCTCGGGTAAATCGTCGTGCGAGAATCAGAAGAAAGGTGTTTTTAAGGGTGTCCCCGTATGTGGTAGATTCCTATGATGAATTCAGGCGCTTGCTTATATATCTCTGGTTTACGAGGTTTTTATAACAGCCTGGAACCAGCAGAGCTGGAATATGATCCTTATGGCGTGTAAATCAAGGTCAATTTTCTCAGCATCGCGTCTGCAATACTTTTATCGATCTGGGTTTGTACCGGATCTTCTGGGTGTTTAATGTCAAAAAGTTTTTTTAAAGACGCAATGGCTTTGGCCTGTTTTTTTTGTTTTAAATAGGTGTCTGCGATCGCGAGATAATGCACCGTGCGGTTCGGATTTTTCTGGATGGCGTTTTGAAGCAAATGAAGGGATTTATCTGTTGATCCAGCCATCCATTTTGGAAGTTTCTGATATAAAACCCCCAGGACATGGAAGGCCACATCATTATCCGGATCGAGTTTCAGGACGGTTTCCATTTGTTTTTTTATCGGAGATATTAAAAAAAGAGATTTCCATATTCCCTGCATTTCGGCCATACGCCCGTATGCGATGCCCAGCATGAGGTGTCCTCCGACATTGTCCGGTTTAGCGGAGATGGACTGAAGGGCATAATCTTCAGCGATTTTATAAGCCCGAAACCGTTGCTTTTTATCTGAAGACAGGTGATCGCCTTGCCATAAATAAGAGCGGGATAATTTCCATAATGCCGTTTCATCCGTGGGATTTTGGGCTAAAATATGCTTGTAAAGTTTAATGGCCTGTGCGGCATGACCCCGCTGATCCCGTGTTTTGTATAAGGTTTCCGCCTCAAGATGCAGGGCCGCAATGTTTTCGGCAGACAGGTTGCCGCAACTCAAAAAAAGGAATACAAAAGCCGATAGTAATGGCTTCATTACATGGTAAGCCGCCTTGAAAGGTGAACGATAACCAACGCGTAATGGACGGATGTGTTATATCGGGTGATGGCCCTGAAATTTCCGAAAAGTCCAATCAGTTCCTTTTCGTCCGGGTTGGGTTCGTAGTAGGCAAAGGAGACAAGGTCTTCTCCTTGTGCAGGGTAGGGGATTTCCACGCCCATTTTGATGGCTTTTGAAACGGGCAGGGTTTTCCGGTATCCTCGTGTGAGCATTTTTTGGAGTTTTGGAGAATCGTGATAGATCTGTGCGGGTAAATAAAAGAGGGTCCCTTTTTCCCAGCCAAACTTTTTAAGATAATTGGCGACACTGGCAAAGATATCTTTTTTAGAGTTCCAAAGGTCGGTTTTTCCATCTTTGTCAAAATCGACGGCGTAATTTAAAAAGCTGGAAGGGATGAACTGCGGCACACCAAAGGCACCGGCGTAAGAACTTTTGACGGAGAAAGGGTCAATGCCTTCTTTCCGGCAAAGACGCAGAAAAGCAATAATTTCACCCCGGTAAAACTTCTCCCGCCTCGGGTAAAGAAAAAAGGCTGTATTTAAAACATCAAAGGCCCGATAGCGTTCAATGCCGGGTTTGCCAAACCGGGTCTCGACACCGAGAATACTGGCGATAATTTCTTTTTCGACACCATAAACGGCTTCCACTTCGGAGAGCAGGGCATCATTTTCAGCCATGTAGGCGCGGCCGCGTTCAATCATGTCCTGTTTGATGAAAATTTTTCGGTAACGGTGAAAAGGGAGATGTTCTGCCGGACGGTTAAATTTGTCAATAATGTCCTTTTTAAAGATGACTTGTTTAAAAACGGTTTCGAGCGCTTCTTTTTTGAATTGATGTTTTTGTACTAATTCCTTGATCAGGTTTTGGTATTTTGAATCTTCGAGCGGAATACGGTCTGGCCCGTCGGCATATACGGAAAGCGTCGGAAAAATCCCTAGAACAAGTAACATCATCAGTCCGATTAAAAAAAGTCTGTACAGGGCTAAGGTCGTTTTAAACGTCGGCATGTTTACTCCTTAATCATTGTTAATATGACGATATGGTCTTATAAAGATAGCTTCATTTGCTCAGTTGCGCCAGTGCTTTTTCAGCTGCATGAGAAAGCGCGGTGTCATGGTCATGGCTGAGTGCAAAAATACGGCATTGTGAGAGGCTCGCCGGAAAAGGGCTGACCGATTCAGTAAGACCTTCCTTGGAGACATCGCCCGTTGAAGGATTGTAGACGTATAACTGATGTTCCCCCATGCCAACCGGATCACTGGGGCGGGGATCCTGACTGGCGATATCAATACGAAATTCAATATTTTTTATTTTTTTGGGGAGTAAGCTCCGGATCTGTTCCTCCAGTTCTTCGAGGTGAATCTGAGGTTGGATTGAGACATCCTGATCTGATCTTATTACGGTGTCATAGGCCATTTTCCATTGAATGTCCCGATGGAGTATTTTTTCCCATTCCTGATAAAGGGCCTTTTTCCGTCTAGAACGCGAATTTTTCCAGGATTTGACCTGAAGAAGAAGGGACCAGTCTGTGAAATCAGCATAGTCGTTTAAATGGTCGATCGGGTTTTTAGGAAAAATTTCCTGTATTGTGGGTTGAAAAATATCTTTCATATGGATATCCAGTGAGCGGGTGGTCCGGTGATAGTACACATTGGAATAGAGATATGACCGGGCATTTAAAAACATTGTTAAGGCAGGCAGGCCCGTCTTGTGGAGTGTCAGTCCCTGTTTGGTAAAAAAGGTATAGTGAATAAGACGGTTGAGATCAATCGGGCCAATAGAAACGCCGCACATAAATGAATCCCGCAATACGTAGTCAAGGTTATCGGCAGTAAACATGCCGGAAAGGAGCGGTTTTAATATCACCAGCCAGCGTGGAAAATGTTTGGGTGTTTGGAAGTGAGTGTCTTTGTGGATCAAAAAGGCAACATGGTCCGGGTTTAGGGTTTCTCCCGGAGCGAAATACCCACCGGGACTGCGTTTGATTTTTTTAATGATATGGCTCAATTCCTGGCATATTATTTTTTGACCCAGTTTTTCGTGA
>CALZIJ010000140.1 GCA_945787655.1 Nitrospiria bacterium
CACTAAAAAAACAGAATCTTGTATTGGTCTGTACGGGGTGCATGGAAGTCTGTGAAGAAAACAGTCTTCAGCAATAGCAGCTAACAAACCAATCAACGCGGACGGAAAATACGTCTGCTTTTGGCCAAAAAACAAAATCTAAAATTGCGGTGGTGCCCAAAACTTCGCGTCGCCGCCGGTTATCATGAACCGTTGAGGCTGTAGAAAAACCCTGAAATTTGTTAAAATGCGGGCAATTCCATGAGCGCTAGGAGGGACAATGCCCCGCTACAAAGACTATGATTACCAGCAGTGTGTCATGGTTCCGGTATCTTTCGATCGACAGATCCTTCCCGGTACTTTTGAACATTCCATCAACTACCTCGTCGATAGAAAACTCGATCTAAGTATCTTCGATTCCCGCTACAAAAATGATGATACCGGTCGCCCCGCCTATGATCCGGCGATTCTTCTGAAGATCGTCCTTCTGGCCTACTCACGTGGTGTCACCTCCAGTCGCAAGATTGAGGCATTGTGCCGTGAAAACGTGGTCTTTATGGCAATCTCCGCTGACAGTCGCCCCCACTACACCAGCATCGCCCACTTCATCTCTGGCTGCCCTGAGCAGATCGCCAGCCTCTTTCAGCAAATCATCCTGATTTGCGACGATCTGGGGTTGATCGGCAAGGAGATGTTCGCGGTCGATGGCTGCAAGATGCCCTCAAACGCCTCCAAAGAATGGAGCGGTACCCGGGCGGAGTTGCAGAAGAAGGCCCAGAAGATCGATCGGGCGGTGCGCTACCTGCTGAAGAAGCATCGGGACGAGGATAAAAAGGGCCATGCCAAAGAGTCGATCCGCCGACGCGAAGAGAAGCAGGTCGAAAAGCTCCAGGCGGCCAGCCAAAAAATTGAACAGTTTCTGGCGAACAACGCTGAGCGCTTAGGCCGCAGCGGCAAGCCGGTTAAGGGAAACATCACCGACAACGACAGCGCGAAGATGAAGACCGGGCACGGTGTGCTCCAGGGCTACACGGGAGTCGCCGCCGTCGATGCCAAGCATCAGGTGGTGGTGCATGCTGAAGCCTTCGGCACCGGAGACGAGCACGGTCTGCTTGAGCCGATGCTCGACGGGATCAAGGACAACCTTGATGACGAGAATCTCCTGAAGCGTTCGCAAGTTTTAGCCGACAGCGGGTTTCACAGCGCCACAAACCTGACGCGGCTCGAAGACGAAGGGAACGACGCCTATATCGCCGACAATCGCTTTCGCTCCCGCGATCCGCGCTTTGCCGACGCCGGCCGCTACAAGCCAGCGCCAGCACCGAAGGTTCGCCCCAAGGCGCGCTTCACCGCCGAGGATTTCCAGGCGGACCTTCCCAATAAAACCTGTCTCTGCCCGGCCGGCAAAGCGATGTGGCTTAAGAGCGAACGGGCCAGGATCACCGGCCGGATTTTCATGCAGTTCCAGGCGCACCAAGCCGATTGCGCGGTCTGTCTGCAGCGTGGCCAATGCCTGCGCAGTCCGACCCAAAAAAGTGCCCGTCAGGTCAATATCCTGCGCGAGGTGCTGCCTAAAGTGGAATATGGCCCCTTGGCCCGCATGAAAGCGAAGATCGATACCCCCCTCGGTCGCCACATCTACAGCAGGCGTCTGGGGATCGTCGAGCCGGTCTTCGGTCACCTGCGCGAAAACCTCGGGCTGAGCCGCTTCAGCCTCAGAGGAAAAGACAAGGTCGACGGCCAATGGAAACTGATGACCATGCTACACAATCTGACCAAGATTCATCGGTACGGTTTCGTGACATGAAACACCTCCCCCAAAGGGAGGGTCTGATAAGGGGTGTTATGTAAACCAAAAAATAGGCTATCGGGACCACGTATAGTGCTGCTATGTTTGACTGGAGTAAACAACAGAAGAGACTACGGCAGAGCAAATGAGCGGAGTCGATATTCAGCTTTTTCCACAGATTCGTTAGGCTCTTAGAATTAAAAAGACCATCCTCAAGCAACGAGAGGAACCGAAAACCATGAAGCACATATTGTCTTTCTGCGAAATTGAGCAATTATCAAATAATATTTTCGAAGTTACTATCAATGAAGGTGCCGTCATTGATGAAAATTGTGCTTTAGAGGCAGAAACATTTTGGCAGAATTTTAGAAATGAACCTTATGGGTTACTTGTTAATAACAAGAACAAATTTTCCTACTCTTTTTTTGGAGCTCAAAAAATAGGTGAGCATTCCCTAGAGCAGAGAACTGCAGTATTGGTAAATAATCCAAATTCAAAAGATCAAATGAAAGAAGTATTAGATTTAAAAGAGATGTTTGGAAACGTCTATAATAAAAAGGTTTTTCAGGACAGAAGAGAAGCAATCAGTTGGCTAGAATCTTTCTAGGTTTTGAAAAATACAGAACAAAGTCTAACAAACGGTCCTTCCCCCGTTTTAATTGACACCTCAACCTCACAAGGAGGTGTTTGTATGGCCAGAATCAAAGGGCCACGTAAGATCAATCGTTAAGATGATGAGTTCAAAATCAAGGCCGTACGTTTGAGCGTTCGGGTTAAGGGTAGCGCAGATTCTCACGAAGCTTAGACAGCAAAACCATAAAAGAGCCATCAAATGTCGAAACTGAACCAATTTAGAGTGTTTGACAGTCATTTCCACATTATCGACAAACGGTTTCCCCTTGTCCCCAATCAGGGGTACTTACCCGATGACTTTTCAGCAAAAGACTACCTGAAAAAAACCCAAAACTATGATATTGCCGGTGGTGCCATCGTCTCTGGCTCCTTTCAAACGTTTGATCAAAGCTACCTTCTTGCCGCTCTAAAGGCACTGGGCCCTAATTTTGTTGGCGTCACCCAACTCCCAGCAACGGTTTCCGATGACGACGTAATCAGTCTGAATGAAGCCGGGGTGAGAGCCGTTCGCTTCAACTTGAAGCGTGGTGGCTCCGAAGGTCTGGAAAACCTTGAACGGTTCGCTAAACGCGTTTATGAAACAGTTGGCTGGCATACGGAATTGTACGTCGACTCCAAAAACCTTGCCGAGCTACATAAAACCTTAATTGAACTTCCCAGCGTCAGTATTGACCATCTTGGTTTATCCAGTGCTGGGCTAAAAAACCTGTTGTCATTGGTTGAAAATGGTGTGCATGTAAAGGCCACAGGTTTCGGCAGAGTAGATTTTGACATTAAGAAAGCGATAAAGGAGATCATTGCCATCAATCCAAATTTGTTGCTTTTCGGCACCGATCTCCCATCGACAAGAGCACCAAAACCATATTCCGACGATGACCTTTTTATCGTGGTCGACGCATTAGGTGAAGAATTAGCGAAAAAAGTGTTTTACGAAAATGCCATCGCCTTTTATCGCCCCAAAAGTGCCGGTTAAACATCTACGAGATTAATCCAGGCGAACAGGCCTGAAAACAACAAACACTGAGTGCAATAAGACGCCGCCCAAAATGTCATCGGCAATTATTTCAGCTATGTCATAGGGTGATTTAATAATCTAGTAACGGGAAACAGATGATTACACTCGAAACTTTTCTCACCTTTTTTACCGCTTCCATATATACGGGGTAGTCATAGTTAGACAGAAAGATCAGTTTAGTGCAGGAGCACCTGTCTTT
>CALZIJ010000141.1 GCA_945787655.1 Nitrospiria bacterium
TTCCGCTTCATCCAGATTGTCGCCCGTCATCTGGCTATAAAAATCCATAAACATCGGCATCTCGCCTATTTGAATCCGGCTTTTATCAACGGCTTTTCGCTCACCCACTGCGGACAGCGCCGGCCGTTCGAGCGTGAGCACATTGGGATAAACCTCACGCAATGTTCCCATGACATCGAGCATGGCGTGTTTGTCCAAAAGACGCACCAAAAGATAATCGTCCGCCTTCGGATCTGTTTTTCCCCTCTCCAAAAGATCGCTCAATAAACCTTCGATTACACGCAAATTCCGCAAAGGGACGAGCGGTATTTTTTCAATCGTACAGGCCCCGTGCTCGTCCATGTCCACCAGAGTCACGGATTTATGATGTGCCGCCTCCGAAAATGAATACTTCAGAATCGAGCCGGAATAGCGGATGTGCGGATCCCTTTTAAACTGCGCGCCATGCAGATGTCCCAAGGCTGAATAATGAAATTTCTGAAAATGCTTGGCCGAAACCTGGTCCGCCCCCCCGATGGCGAGCGGCCGCTCGGAGTCGCTGGGATCCCCGCCTTCGAGATAACAATGACTTAAAACCAGACAACGCCGCACCGGTCCATTATCAGCGCGCACCCGTTCACAAAGCGCTTGCATCGCAGCATCATGGCTGTGGACATCAATATTCAAAACCTGTCGCACCGTCGCTGGATCGGCATAGGGAATCGCATAAATGGCGACTGCACCGGCCGCATCATTCAGTATTACCGGAGTTAAATCCGCCGTAAGCGGCCCGAAAATATAAACCCCGGCCTGTTGCAACTGGCGTGCGCCAAAGGCCAGACGCTCCGCGCCGTCATGGTTGCCTGCAATGATGATCACGGGGACTTTGAGGATTTGACTGATTTGATGAAGGACTTCATCCAAAAGCTGAACGGCCTCTGACGAGGGCACGGAGCGATCGTAAATATCTCCCGAAACCAAAACCGCGTCCACCGCTTTTTGCCGGATCATGTCAATCATCTGAAATAAAACGTGGCGCTGGTCTTCCAACAAAGAGACGTGGTGAAACTGCCGCCCGATATGCCAGTCCGAGGTGTGAAGAAAACGCATCAGCTCTCCCGCCATCGGGCAAAACGTTGTCGATCGACCCGCTGTGAACATTCATCCATTAGTCATCTCCGGGGTTTCAAGGCTGATCCGGCCCAGCGCACCGCTTCTCAAGTCATGTAACAGGACTTCCGAGGCCTGATGTAAATCCACCACGCCGCCCGATTTTAAACAGCCTCTTTTTCGTCCAATAAGCTCCAAAAGCGCCGTGTTCTGTTCCGGCAGGGTTTTGAGTTTGTATCTTTGCATAACCGTCCCGGGATACGCTTTTAGCAAAAAATCGGCGGCAAAGACCGCCACTTCTTCCGGGTCCAGTGCCGTGTTCTTAATCGCACCGGTGATCGCCAAATGAAAACCGCTGACCGGGTGTTCAAATTTCGGCCACAAAATCCCCGGCGTGTCATTCAGGAAAATACCGTTACCCAGATTGACTTGCTGCTGATGTTTGGTCACAGCGGGTTCGTCCCGGACTGCGGCCACCGCTTTTCCCGCGAGCGTATTGATCAGCGTGGATTTTCCGGTATTGGGCACCCCCAGAATCATCACGCGAATGGGTTTTACCTTTTGATTTCTTTCGGGGAAAAAACTCCGGCACAAACCGAGCAGCTTTCGAATACTTCGGATTTCGTTTGCCATCATCGCCTGCGCCTTGACGCCCTGTTGTTTTTCCAGATAGCTCACCCATGTTTTTGTAATCTTGGGATCGGCAAGGTCGCTTTTATTCAACACCTTGATGACGGGACGATTCCCGCGCAGCTCCGTCACCACAGGATTTTCACTGCTAAAAGGGATACGAGCGTCCATCACTTCGATTACGAGATCAATACGGGACATGGCGGCCGCAATTTGCTTTCGGGCCTTGTTCATGTGACCGGGATACCACTGAATCGTCATTTCACATCCTTTTTGCTTGATTCTTCTGACGTCCAGACACGGCGATTAATGGCATATCCTGTAATGTTCCCCACAAAGGGAAAAGCCAGCATGCCGGGCAGCCGGGCGACCTGTTTCGGATCACGGTATTGGTGAATACCGATGGTCATGCCTTCATGGCCGGCGCGCGGCTGGGCAGCATAGGTGCCAAACAGTCTGTCCCACCAGGGCAGATTAAAGCCAAAATTGGAATTGCACTCATCGTCCTCTTCTGAATGATGGACGCGGTGCATATCGGGCGTCACTATAAACCAACGCAAAAGCCGATCGACAGCCAAGGGAAGAAATGCATTGCTGTGGTTAAACATCGCGGTCGCATTCAAAAGCACTTCAAATACGATGACCGCAGTAACGGAAGGGCCAAGAACCATGATTGCAGAAAATTTAATCAGCATAGAAAGCACTATTTCTATGGGATGAAAACGCGCGCCGGTCGTGACATCAAAATCGAGGTCCGCATGATGGACACGATGCAGACGCCATAATGCCGGAACAGCATGCATGAGTACATGCTGTAAATAGATGATAAAATCCAGAAACAATATAGCACCTAAAAATTCAATGCCAGCGGGAAGTGAGAGTGTATTAAAAACACCCCATTGATTTTCTCCAGTGAATGCCGCCATGCCCGCCGCCGCAGCCGGGAATAAAATCCGAACCACAATACTGTTTAAAAAGACAATCCCCAAATTATTAAACCACCGTAACCCCTTAGAAACGGTTAATTCACGCCGTGGAGCGGCCATTTCCCATATCCCCATTAATGCAAGGACTCCGAAAAAAAAGCCCAGCCGTATTGGCATTTCGTATTTTAATATGGCTTCACTTAAAATCACTGACTATTTTGTCCACCTGAACAGTTTAGCTATCTTATACCTCTGTGTTGCATCAATCCAGAGTTACGTCCATTATCCACTGAAGCGTCGCATATTTTATTCTGATCGCAAATGATCAACTCTATATTAAACTCGGCTAAAAAACACCCCCTGCCTCAAAGCCCGTAATCCGAATATCGATAGAGCCAAATATTCCAGAGTAAGCTATACTATCAAATAAGCAAGGATAACAGCAGGAATGAAGACGAATATCACATCGGGAGAATGCCATGAAATATGATGCAACAGTTGCACAGTTTATGGAAGATTTAATTGAGCGGAATCCAGGTGAAGTAGAATTCCATCAGGCGGTTCATGAGGTTGCAGAATCCGTTATCCCCTTTACAGCGCAAAATTCAAAATATGAACGCGCCGGCATTCTTCATCGCATGACAGAACCTGACCGCATTATTATTTTTCGCGTGGTCTGGGAAGATGACAATGGCAATATCCATGTCAACAAGGGATATCGTGTTCAGTTTAATAATGCCATTGGACCGTACAAGGGCGGCCTGCGTTTTCACCCATCAGTCAACTTGTCCATTTTAAAATTTTTAGGATTTGAGCAAACCTTTAAAAACAGCCTCACCACCCTGCCAATGGGCTCTGGAAAAGGGGGATCAGATTTCGACCCTAAAGGGAAATCGGAACGGGAAGTCATGCGGTTTTGCCAGGCCTTCATGACAGA
>CALZIJ010000142.1 GCA_945787655.1 Nitrospiria bacterium
GTCCATGTTCCCTTTGGACTCGCGCCAAAACGAACCCATGTGCTGCTCTTGGGCGGCGGTGACGGGCTGGCGATTCGGGAAATGCTGAAATACCCGGATGTCGAACGCATCACTGTGGTGGATATCGACCCCGAAATGACCCGGATTTCGAAAGAAAACCGGCACATCGCCCGCATGAACGAAGGCAGTTTGCAAGATGACCGCGTGACCGTAATCAACGCCGACGCCTTTGTCTTTTTAAAAGAAGGCCACGCGGTTTATGACATTATCATCGCCGACTTGCCTGACCCCAACAACACCGCACTCTCGCGCTTGTACAGCCAAACCTTTTATCAAATCGTCCGTTCCCGGCTCTCGCGAGACGGTATTTTTCTGACCCAGGCCACAAGCCCGTATTATGCAAAAAAAGCCTTTTGGTGCATCAAGACCACCTTGAAGGCCGCCGGATTCAAGACCGCGCCTTATCATGTCTACATTCCGTCTTTCGGGGATTGGGGTTTTATAATGGCCTCGCGGGAGACTTTGAACCCGAAGGCGGTTAAAATAGACGTCCCCACGCGGTATCTGGAAGACCACATCCTCGAAAGCCTCTTTACCTTTTCCAAGGATATGATGGAAGAAGAAACCACAGCCAGCACCCTGGATCAACCCGTGATTTTAAGCTATTATCTTAAGGGATGGCGCTATTGGAATTGAGCAAAGATCAATCAGATTTTAATTCTTTTTACGCACGACTCGGAATAAGATTTTGAACATCGGCGAATAAAAAAGTCTCAGAACAGAGATCTGAAATATGCTAAACTTCGCCCCATCTGTTTCATAAATATTCAACCCTAAGTTTCCATCAGACGAGAAGACGTCTGTTTAGGCCTATTCTCGCCTGATAACGACAGCATTTCACAGGTTTTCTAAATAAGGGAAATGCACTCTCCCTCTATTATCATGATATGGGATGTGTATGCGTCTTTCAGAAACATCGTCAAGGCAAGTCTTTAAACAAGCAACAAAAAAGCCCCCGCTGGGAGGGCTCAAGGTCGCTTGAAAGCGGAGCCTGCGAAATCACTCTTGGTATGAAAAGCAAATCGACAGACCTTAGTCGGTTACAGACAAATTTATTATACACGGGAGGACACAATGGTCAAGAAAATTCTCGGCCTGGATTTAGGCACCAACTCGATTGGCTGGGCCTTACTGGAAGAAGAAAACGGCAATCCTGAGCGCATTATTGATTTGGGCAGCCGTATTTTCACAAAAGCGGTTGAGGAAAAAACCCCAACCCCAAAAAACAAGAAACGGCGGGATGCCCGTTTGGCCCGCCGCGTGATTCAGCGGCGGGCCAAACGCAAGGCCCGAATGTTGGAATACCTCTTCCAACTGAACCTGTTGCCTTCGGAATTGAAAGACCATGCCCAGCCGGAGGTGCTTCTCAATCGTTTGGGTAATCCCTATGTGCTCAGAAAAAAGGCGCTGGATCACCAGCTGGAACCCCATGAATTAGGCCGGGTGTTGCTGCACCTCGTCCAGCGCCGGGGATTTTTGAGCAACCGAAAAACCCTGCTGAGCGAGATGTTGGACGATCCGGATGTACAGGCCGTCCTTGCAGAAGAAGGCGAGATTCAGAAGGATGACGCCTCTGAACGCGCAAAGGAAGAAACGGGCTTTCTTAACGATATTAAAAAGATTCGCGAAACCATTCAGAGCACCCCGCGACCCACTCCCGAAAAGGGACACTGCCGCACCCTGGGGGAATATCTGGCGACACGCAGTCATCACGAATGCAAGCGCAATCGCGGACACGAAGGGGGATATTTACGCACCGACCGTCAGATGTATCGTGATGAGCTGGAGTTCATTTGGCAGGAGCAGGCCAAACACCACCCCTGCCTCACCGACGATGCGAGAGAAGAAATCGATCAAATCATTTTTTATCAACGGCCTATAAAATTTCGATCCAACCGCATCGGCAAGTGTTCGCTGGAGCCGACCCGGAAACGGGCCAACATGGGCCGCCTCGAAGCCCAGCGTTTTCGTTATCTTCAAGATATCAATCACATGACCTACACCGATCCAGCCGTGGGACGGCCACAGCATTTCAACACCGATCAGAGAAGGGCCTTGATCGATTTTTTTGAACACGAAGCGGCACCGACAGTCAGCAAAATTAAAAATAAGCTCAAGCTTCACAAAAAAACAACTTTCAACCTCGACGTCAGCACCAAGAAACTCAAAGGCAACCTCACTGCTTGTAAAATCAGAAAAATCCTTCCGGAATGGGAGGACTTCGACGGGAAGAAGCAACAGGCCCTTGTCGAAGATCTGCTCACGATCAAAAAAAAGCCGGTGCTGAAAAAACGCCTCATGGACCATTGGGGGTACGACGGCAAAACAGCCGTGAGGCTGTGCGACATCACGTTTGAGGCCGGACACAGCAATCAGTCCGTGAAAGCCATCAACCGGCTCTTGCCTTTTTTGAAAGACGGTCAAATCTATTCCGATGCGCGCATCAGCGCGGGCTACGGTTACGAAATCAAGGCGGAAGAAATTCGAGACAAACTCGGTCCCTCGCCGGATTTGCCCAACCCCATTGTCAAACGGGCGCTCTCTGAATTACGACGTGTCGTCAACGCCCTCATCGCCCAATACGGCAAGCCGGACGCCATTCGTATTGAAATGGCCCGTGAGCTTGAAATGAACACCAAACGATACTAGGCTTTTAGAAAACAACAAGACGCCAACACAAAAACCAACGACGAAGCCATGCAAAAATACGATGAAATCCGCCAAGGCGAGCGGCATTTGGGGCTTCCGAAAAATATGAGCTATGCGGACAAAATGAAGTAGCGGCTCTGTAAAGATCAAAAAAGATGTTGCGCTTTCAGCGGGAGAACTGTTTGTCTTACTGCATTGTTTACACCCAAAATCGAAATTGACCACATCCTCCCCTTTAGCCTGTCATTGGACGACTCTTACATGAACAAAGTCGTTTGTTATGCAGAAGAAAACCGATACAAAGGGCAAAATACGCCAATTGACGCGTTCGGTGGCAATACCGAAAAGTGGGAGCAAATGACACAGGCCATCAAAGCTTGGAAAGGCCTGGAGAAAAAGGCGGCCCGTTTTTTCGTCACGAAGGAGGCGTTGAAAAACATAGATGAATTTATAAACAGTCAACTCAACGACACACGTTACATTTCCCGTGAGGCGAAAGACTATGTCAAACAACTTGGCGTGGATATTAGCGTCAGCAAGGGCAGTATCACGGCCTGGTTGCGCTACCAATGGGGATTAAACTCGCTCCTCGGTGAAACCAATCGAAAAGAACGGACAGATCACCGGCACCACGCCATCGACGCCGTGGTCATCGCTTGCGTGGATCGCGGATTATATCAACACTTGGCGCGCCGAGCCAAGGTTGTGGAAGCCCTGAATCCCGGATTTAAACTCAAGGATCTCGAAGTCGATGCGCCCTTGCCGGATTTGAGAAGTGAACTGCAACAGCGTTTGGAC
>CALZIJ010000143.1 GCA_945787655.1 Nitrospiria bacterium
TCGCCCATCCGGATTCCGGCACGGGGCAATACCTCTCCAAAAAGAAAACAATTTCCCTGCCGCCGAGAAACCGAAAACCCAAAGGGTTTATCAAAATCAAGAAAGCCGCAACGCACAACTTGAAAGAAATTAACGTAGATTTTCCGGTGGGGCTTTTTACCTGTGTCACCGGCGTGTCGGGCTCGGGAAAATCCACCCTCGTACTCGAAACCCTTTATAAGAACGTTGCCCAAAAACTGTATCAAAGCGGGGAGAAACCGGGGTCCTGTGAGGCGATCACCGGCCTCAAGCACATCGACAAAATCATCCACATCGACCAAACCCCGATCGGTCGCACCCCCCGCTCTAACGCCGCAACCTATACCAGTGTGTTCACCTTCATTCGCGATTTGTTCGCGCAGCTACCGGAATCGCGTGTCCGGGGGTACAAAGCGGGACGGTATTCCTTTAACGTCAAAGGCGGCCGCTGCGAGGCTTGTCAGGGCGACGGGGTGATTAAAATCGAAATGCATTTTCTGCCCGATGTTTACGTGACTTGTGAAGCTTGCGGCGGGAAACGCTACAACCGGGAAACCCTTGATATTCATTACCGAGGCAATAACATCGCCGAAATTCTAGACATGACGGTCGAAGATGCCTCTGCGTTTTTCAAGGCCATCCCTTCAATTTCGACCAAGCTGTCCACTTTGCAAGAAGTGGGACTGGGCTACATTAAGCTGGGGCAGTCGGCGACTACGCTTTCAGGCGGGGAGGCCCAACGCATTAAATTGTCAAAAGAATTGTCCAAACGGGCCACGGGAAAAACCCTGTACATTTTAGACGAACCCACGACGGGCCTACATTTTGCCGACATCCAAAAACTACTCGACGTACTGAACCGCTTCGCCGAAGCGGGCAATACCGTGGTGGTCATCGAGCATAATCTGGATGTGATCAAAAACGCCGACTGGATTATCGACCTCGGCCCCGAAGGCGGCACCGGCGGCGGGCATGTCATCGCCACAGGCACGCCGAGGCAGGTTTCCAAAATCGAAAAATCCTACACGGGCCAGTTTTTAAAAAAGCTGTTGGCGGGGTAAAAATCGGCTGGTTCTAATCGTCCGTAATGATTTGAACCGTGCACTCACGCTGTGCGGAGAGGAACCGGGCGGCCTTCATCCAGTTCAAGTAAATCGACCCAGGTGGTGACATCGCTGCGTTCCGGAGCAATCTCCTGACGCATTTTTATAAACCGTGCTTTTTCTTCGTCATCCTCTGGAGAACACTTGAGGAACATCTGGTTCCACGCTTGAATTTCTTGTTCCGACAGACGCTTGCACCTCTTT
Organism: Nitrospiria bacterium; assembly: GCA_945787655.1. GTDB lineage: Bacteria > Nitrospirota > Nitrospiria > SBBL01 > JAADHI01 > JAADHI01. The sequence goes on from CALZIJ010000143.1 coordinate 1,326, forward strand.
TGAAGCCATCGGAGAATTTCGTCTTCAGATTGCTTTTGTACGGCCTCGAAAAAGGCATCCGCTCTCACTTTGAGAAATACGAGCAACATCTGGTCCAGAGGACAGGGATAGAGATAGTCTCCCAGCTTTCCCGCCCCCTTGGCACGGGCCTTATCTATCATACGTGCCAAATCGATAATTCCGTTCAGCTTTTCATACGGGCTGCGTGGCACGGTTTGGGTCAAATCAGGAATGATAGGCCTATTTCGCATAATGGATATGATTATAAATTATCCAGACAATAAATAACAAAAAAGGGGTGAACCCAAAAACCCGGTTCACCCCTAAAGCAAATCTCTAGACAACGAGATAGATGATGTTATGACCCTTTTTTAAACCGGAACCAGGCAAGCCCCGCAAGTCCGGACCCCAAAAGGATAATGGTTGACGGCTCAGGAACTGGTGCCGTGGTCGGTGCCAGTGCAATCGATGTATCAATTCTGAAATTAGATTGTGTGGTATGACGCTCTGCGAAGAAAAGGTCGAAGTCATAGGTGTTGCCTATGACCAGACCCAAAGTATCCAAGGCAACACTGCCCGAAGCCGCACCGTGCACACCACCTAAATCAACCACAAGCTGGTCATCAATGAAAACCCACAAATCATCATCACCGGTAAAAGAAAACATTTCGCCCCCGGAGTAGGTGAATTCTGTACTGATTTCATAGGTGAAGTGGTAGTTATGGACACGTCCCTGATTCCCTAAAAGCTGACCATCAATCGGGAAAAAAGCACTGCTTGAAAAAGTGTATACACTTGGATCCGCGGTAATGGTGTTATCCAGGGTGATCGTGTGGCTTCCCGTCATATTGACCCCGGGAGTATCGTTATACCATTGGTTGAATGCAGCTGCACCATGGGTCGCGCCAATTAACGAACCCGCATAAACCGGCTTTCCATCGGCACCCAGCGTTGTTTCAACGATGCCTGTGACGACACCACTGATGCCATTTTGCATATCGATATGGGTATCATTAAAATCCCTGATCGTCCCGGTAAGGTCAATCGTCAATGCATTCGCTGAAAAAGGGGATAATAGAGCAACCGCTACAGCGCTCAATGTCGCACGCTTCAGATTCTTCAAAATCGCTTTAATCATTTTCTTCTCCGATATTCTGTTCATGTTTGAGTGGATGGAAAACACCTCTGGTTATCAATAAGGTAATTTTGGCTTATTTTTAAGCAATAATCATACCTTATAATAAACCATTGAAAATATAGAGAAAGTTTTTCTTTTTGAGAGAGTCCGTTTATTACACTGTTAAGCATTCCGTCACCCATACTGAACAAATATAGTGCAACAATTGGAATACATCTGAGTTATTTATCAATAAAAACAAATAGATATATTTTTTTTCGTGAGATAGGCTTATATTTTATCGTCCATTTTTCCGGCACTTGGTTTTAAGACGACGGGATTGGACAAGAATAACACGCTTTTCTTTTCTGAACGGAGTTTCTGATGACATCGCTAAAAACAGAAATCTTCTTCGGGTGTTTGAACGACGAAAAACTTGACACCCGTTTATGAAAATTAATAAGGCTATAAATCGTTAGAACATTTGAAACCACATTTATTTGTGTTTAATCCTTATAACAAGTAAATAATCTAGTGACGAAAAAATTGACAGTGCTACCATTCACTTCTATTTTAATCAGATCTCTGTTTTTTTAAATTAAAAAAATCATATTAATTTCAATGCCTTGCAAAACGAAATAGCAATCATATTAATTTGGCACATTGTTTGCTTATAAATCAGGAAAGCTAATAATATTCTTATATTTTCTCATGTTAGCCTTACTACCTTTAGGAGGTTTATATAATGATAAAGCAATTTGCTTTGAAATTAAGTCTGTATTTTACGCTGTCCGCAGCCGCTCTGGTTTTCGCCGGGCCTGTGTGGGCAACACCCATCGGGAGCCTGGATGGGAACCGCATTATTTTGATTGATGGCAACGGTGACGGCGGCAGCAATATCACCTTGTTAAG
>CALZIJ010000144.1 GCA_945787655.1 Nitrospiria bacterium
GTTCCAAACCACATCACCAAAAAAAACAAGGCAATCAAAACACGTTTCATTTTTTGGATTCCATAATGTCCTGAAGCATTTTTAAATCGACGTGGGCAGCGACCAATGTGGCCCAGCGCTCAATCGCATCCTCCTCGAATTCCCGGAAAGACCGGATGGGTTTAAGCAGGGAAGGCAGGCCTTTTCTCTGTCGAAGCACATCCACAAAGCGTCTTCGGAACAAATCGTTTTCAAAAAGTCCGTGCAACGCCGTACCGAAAATAAATCCTGTGGCATTGACAAACCCTTCTTCCTCATCATCCCGGATGGCGCTGAAAAATGCCGGATTTCCGATCGCTTCGATCGGACGGGTCAGGCCGCAATGAATTTCATACCCTTCGACTGTTTCTGCGGTGTCTTCGAAAAAGGGCGGTTGTCCCGAGAGATGCCAATGGACCCGCCGGACAATTTTTTCGGGCTTAAACTCCGTAAGCACATCCAGCAGCCCCAAACCCTCAAGAACCGCCTGATTGGATTCGACTTTATCGGGATCGAATAGTTCCTTGCCGAGCATTTGGTATCCGCCGCAGATTCCAACAATGGGAACCCCCTCATCCGCAAAGCGGCGAATATGCTGAGCCAGACCGGTGTCGAAGTGATGCTGAAGGTCATTCATGGTATTTTTACTGCCAGGGAGGATAATGGCATCCGGCTGTCCCAGTTGAGCGGGGGTGTGGACAAAGCGGAGCATCACCCCGGGCTCCAGCATTAACGGATCAAAATCGGTAAAATTAGAAAGATGCGGATGTGCCACGATAGCGATATCAATTTCAGGGTCATCATTGGAAAAAATATGTTTTCGCAAGGCATCTTCTTCCATCAAAGACAAGTCGGGATCAAAAGGCACAAGCCCCAGCGTGGGCAAGCCCGTTTTCTTTTTTAAAAACCCGATAGCCGGTTCAAAAAGGCGCTTGTCGCCGCGAAAGCGGTTAAAAATAAAGCCGCGCACCAGGGCCTGTTCGGCCTGAGACAAAAGGGCCATCGTCCCGACCACGGCAGCCAGGCTGCCCCCCCGGTCGATGTCCGTCACAAGCAGCACAGGGGCGCCGGTATGTAAGGCCACTTCCATATTGACCACGTCAAATTCCCTCAAGTTGACTTCCGCAGGGCTGCCCGCGCCCTCAATAATGATCAAATCATATTGTTGCGAAAGGGCCAGCAGGCCGAGTTGGATCGCATCCCACTTGAGTGTTCGAATGGCTTTGTTAAGATGAAACTGCTCGAAGGCGGAGATATCGGTGTAGGGCTTGCCATTTAAAATCAGCTGGGCTTCTTTTTCAGCCGTGGGTTTCAATAAGACCGGATTCATTTCAACCGAGATCTCAGTCCGTGCGGCCAGTGCCTGTAGGGCTGTGGACCGCCCGATTTCGTCCCCATTTGCGGTGACATAAGAATTCAAGGCCATGTTCTGCGCTTTGAAGGGCGCAACACGCAGACCCTGGTTGGCAAAAATCCGGCAAAGCGCCGCGACAAGGACGCTTTTCCCCACATGCGAGCCCGTGCCCTGAATCATAAGGTATTGGGTTTTGTTCATCTTTCCCCTCTAAAAGCGAAGCTTTTCAGTCTTTGTCCCCCTTTAGAAAAAAGGGGAGGCTAAAATCCTAATGGCTTCTCACGCCTTGTGCCGCCGCCAAAGGGTTTCGTCTTCTTTCTGGGCGAGCGCGATCCAGCGGGAGAGCACAAAAAACACATCGCTCAGCCGATTGATGTAACGCAAGACTTCTTCCGGCACCGCGTCTTCCTTGCTGAGCCGCACGCAAAGCCGTTCACACCGTCGACAGACCGTGCGGGCCTGGTGCAAAAAAGCGCCGACCTTGCCGCCGCCGGGCAAAATGAATTCTTCCAGTGGTTTCAGAACCTCCTGGCAGTCATCCATCCGCTTTTCCAGCGTATCGATTTCGTCACAGAGGATTTTTTTCATCGCTTCGGATTCCTGACCCGGTGGGGTCGCGAGAATGCTGCCGATATCAAACAGCCGGTCCTGAATCGTATGCAGCCATTCATCCAGCTCCGCCGCTTGCGCGAGCGTTTTCATCTGATCCTGATTAAAGGCCCGCGCCAAACCGACGATCGAATTCAACTCATCCACCGTGCCGTAGCATTCGATACGAAGATGGTCTTTCGCGATTTTCGCACCGCCGACCAAACGGGTCGTGCCTTTGTCTCCAGAGCGGGTATACACTTTTGTGATTCGCATGGTTTTTGTCCTTTTTTATTTGTCAGGGTGATCCTTAATATCACCAAAATATCCTGTATTTTGATTTCGTTCCCACGATCCTTGGCTGGCGGGTTGGTTGTTCCAGGAAGCAAGCTGAATAACACGCTTTACAACTTTGGAAACGGGTCTTACAGGCTCGGTTTTTTCATCAAATTCGTTCGCAGAATTTTTTATGATGTATCCGAATAATATTTTCAGTAACTTAGGTTTTGTAATGTCATGGCCTGTTTTTTGTCGATAGTAGACACTAAGCAAGTCACCTTTTCTCCTCTTTATTTTGTTCTCGCATTCTCGTATTTCATCCGCTGAAAAAACGCAGACTCCTTTACTTGCTTCTGTCATGGCTTGAGCAATTTCGAGGTGGCTAAAGTTTTCAAATTCTATCGTTATTTTCTCCCATAAATGTATGTATTCGGGTTTGGTGACATGGCGATTTCCCGTGAACTTAGACTTGGCCTTGATAAGATTATTTTTTACGGTTTCAGCTCTCCCTTCCTTGTCTAGAACAACGAATACAATTGTTTGCCTATCGTGGTAATGATCAATAAACTTTTCCAATGCGCCGTATTTGTCTATTTTCTTTTTCCCCTCAGAGTTCCCAACTCCATGTAAGTTTATAATTTCAATCCCAAGGTTCGAAAAGGAGTGTCCAAAAAGTTCCTGCGATAATCTGGGGAATTGTTCCTTTTCACCATCTCCTTCGACCATGAGAATTAATTTAGGTCTTGGATTCAGACGATATTGGTTAGTTAGAAATTCGAGGTACTGCAGCTTATTAGCAGAAACGCCCTCGCCGTGATATTTGTCTGGATTCCAATCGTAGCTTTCATTCGGCGCAAATAACTTTTCACCAGTGAGTGACCTGTAAAACAAACGCACCATGTGTTCCATGGCATAGATGGTTTGGGCCAGCAAAGCATCGCCCTTTAGTTTTTTCTTGTGATCTAATGCAACAAAGCTGACCAATGCGTACCATTTTTCCAAAGGATCCAGCAATTTGACATCGTTGGAAAGCCTCCCGTGGATGTTCTTGATGTCTTCAATCGTGAAATCAAGAGCTTTGAGAAACGCTTTGGCATCCCACGAGTCA
>CALZIJ010000145.1 GCA_945787655.1 Nitrospiria bacterium
CGCCTGCCAATTTCTCGGCAATACGCATGCAGCGCTCGGGGACCCGAAAAAGGCTCTCGGCTTTTTTGAAGACTACGAACGTCTCGGAAAAGACCTGCATAAGGCACACCCCAACAATGTCGCCTTTAAAAATAGCCTCGCCATCGCCTACTTAAAACTCGGCAATATCCATGCAGCGCTAGGGAATTCGGAAAAGGCTCTCGGCTTTTTTGAAGACTCCCAACGTCTCGAAAAAGACCTGCATAAGGCACACCCCAACAATGTCGCCTTTAAAAATAGCCTTGCTATCGCCTGCTCAAAACTCGGCACTATCCATTTAGAGCGGGGGAATCTGGACCAGGCCCTTGGCTTTTTTGAAGACTATGAACGTCTCGAAAAAGACCTGCACGAGGCGCACCCCGCCAATGTCGCCTTTAAAAAAAGTCTCGCTCTCGCCCGTGCAAAACTCGGCCTGACGTATGAAGCGCTGAATGACCTTGAAAAAGCGCGCGGCTGCTACCAGCGGTCACACACCCTTTTGGCCGAGTTGGTGAAGCAGTCTCCGCAATCTGTGGAATTTAAAAACAATCTGGATCGGGTGAACGCAAAACTTGACGAAATGTGAGGGGTTCCGCTTTATTTTTAGAGCAACGCGGAAAAACCGCGTTCACCAGCCCCGTCGCTGGTTTTTGGGGAAGGCTTTGATCCAGGGGGTTTGGTCGGGGGTGCCGAATTTTTTGAGGGTTTCGATCAGGTCTTTGTCCCAGCCGTTTTTTTCGATGACCTTGGCGAGGGTAAAAACATCCAGCGAAGACACTTCATCCCATTTCCCGGCATCCCTCACGGCCTGCTCCAGAGGCTCCCGGCCCGGATCTTTCCGGCCCGGGAATTTCGTATTGCCGTAAAACTTGATCAGGACTTTGTGGTTTTTGGTGAAGACGGTTTCGACGCCTTTCTTTTTTGAATAATCGACCAGGGCTTCTTTCACTTGGGCGATCTCTTTTTTCAGCTTCTCTTCCTCGGACTGCAAAAACACCAGCCGCTCGCCCAACTGCACGCCCGGCTCCCCCAGGTATTCGTTGGGCGGAAGGTCCGCCGTTTCGTACAAATGCTTGAACTGCGGGCAAATCGGCTGATGCTCGCACCAGTTGCACAGGCCGCTTTTGACCGTGGGGAATTCAGTGGCCGATTCTATTTTTTGTATCAGCGCAATCGACTCTTTTTTTAAATGCTCCAACTCTTCCGGCGTGCGGCGCGAGTGGATTTCCTGATCAAAAATCAGGTAGTGCCACACGAGTTCGATTTCTTCGGTGTCCGGCCAAAGCTGCTGCACCGCCATTTGATAATAGGCGAGCTGCCGGTCTTCATCCAGATCCTGCTGCGTCGGCAGATAGGTCTTGGCCTTGTAGTCGTGAATCCAGATGACTTTGTCCCTCGGCTGGCTGATCCGGTCGACAAACCCCTGAAGCTGATAACGTCCCGCCTCGTCCAGATTGAGTGCAATGCGGTGCTCGATACCGAGTGTGCGGCCTTGTTCAAAAGGCGCGTAACGATTGAAATAATCTACGATGCATTTTTCGCCCATGGCCTCGTAATTGTCGGGGGTGACTTCGTCCCGCACGATGCGGACATCGTCATGCCAGGCTTTTTCCCAGATGTCGTGATAATACGCGAGCAAGTCCGGCAGGGTCACCGTTTTGCAAAACTTGAGGTCCGTATACAGTTTTTCGAGGGTTTCGTGCACGCGGGAGCCCATGAAGGCCTCGATGCCTTCGGAATCCGTCCTGATGCCGTCGATGTAGGTAAATTTAAATTTTTGCGGGCATTGCCGATAAGTTTCCAGCCGGGAAGCGGAATACTGCATTTGGAATCGTCATCCTTCTTAAAAAATTAATATTCGGCAAATTGTACTGAGGCTGGGAATAGAAGTCAAAACACGACCATCCTCGTACAAAAAAATTAAACTTAGCACTTGATTTTAGTCCTAACACGTACTAATATAAATAGTATGTGTTAGGACTACTTTAAAATGGAGGCAAGATGTCAGTGCAAACCCAGGATCCTGGTGATGAGCCATTTTTGAAAATACTGCGGCCTCTGGTCGAAACCTATTCTGCCGTCATGCGCAAGGACGCACAACATATCCGGACTTTGGGCCTCACCTCGTCCCAATTCGATGTCATCGCGACTCTGGGCGATACAAACGGCATGACTTGTAAACAACTTTCGGAAGCGACACTGGTGACAAAAGGCACGCTCACGGGGGTTTTGGACCGGCTGGAAAAGAAAAGGCTGATCGAACGCGAGCCTTCCCGTGAGGACCGACGCAGCATTTTCATCCGCCTGACAGCGGGCGGGGAGGCGTGTTTTCAACAGGTTTTCCCGGACCATATTCATTACCTCAAGCCCTTTTTTGACGGGGCGCTCACCGCCCCTGAAATGGCCGCTTTACGGACTTTGCTCTTGAAACTGAAACAGGGTTTTCAAGACTCAACAGAAGGAGAAAAAAGATGAATCCACTGGTAAAATTATTGAACACCGATCAGGCCTGGTCGAGCCTGATTCTCCGCGTTATGATGGGCATGGTCATGTTTCCGCACGGCGCGCAGAAATTGTTCGGCTGGTTTGGCGGTTTCGGGTTTTCGGGCACGATGGGTTTTTTCACCGATAAGATGGGCATTCCGGCCCTGATTGCTTTCCTCGTGATTATCGGGGAATCGATCGGGATGCTCGCCTTGATCGCCGGGTTTTTGACCCGGTTTTCAGCCGCCAGCCTGGCCGTCATCATGTTTGGAGCCATTGGCCTTAGTCACTGGGACAACGGCTTTTTCATGAACTGGTTTGGCAATCAGGCCGGGGAAGGCTACGAGTATCACTTGCTGGTTATCGCCATCTGCGTCGCGCTGACATTGATGGGCGGCGGAAAGTGGTCGGTCGATGGCATGATCGCGGACCGCTTGAAGCAAACACATGTTTAATTGAGGCGAACAAACCATGAAAACCGAAACGGTATTTGAAGCTTTAGGTGCGTTATCCGCCGGGGTTCCCATGCCCGCATTGTTTGTCGGGCATGGGAACCCCATGTTGACCATCACGGAAACCCCCTATAACAAGACCTGGCAGGCGCTGGGCGCGCATTTACCCCGGCCCAAGGCG
>CALZIJ010000146.1 GCA_945787655.1 Nitrospiria bacterium
CCATGAGCATCATTGCCGAAAAGGGCGGCGCAAATGTCACTCTGGACAGCATTGCCAAAGCAGCCGGATTCTCCAAAGGCGGAATCACCTATTACTACTCCTCAAAAGAGGCACTATTCAAAGAAGTGTTCCAATACTTTTTTTCCTTCGTCTTTGAACGCGCCAACCAAGAGATGAGCAGGCATATTGATCCACTGCAAAAAATCTTATCCTATACTTGGATTTACGATCCGAACGACGAGCAGGCGGTGAGAATGTTTCCCTTACTTTTCGAGATACTTGCCATGGCGACTCATAACAGTGAATATCGTCAGGCATACCAGAATTGGGTGAACGACTGGGTCACAATCGCAAAAGAAGTATTGGAGGATGGGAAGGCTTCCGGGCAGTTTCAGGTTGAAAACATCGACGAAACAGCCCGACTTATCGTGGCCGCCACGCAGGGAATCGCTACCCGATGGACCCTTGATCGGGAGAACCATTCAACAGAGTGGGCCAAAAAATCACTTGAAGTTTCGGTAAAAAGGATTCTGAGTGTTCCTTAGCCATAACCTTCAAGGCAGCCCTCCCTCTGATGGCCCATCCATCATAAAGCTGTTTTTTTAGGCAGTCAGCGACCATCCAGAGTTTCAGGATGGCCGCCAGGTAAATTTACCCCAGATCTGACAAAACCTTTGCTACCAGTCTTCTTGCAGGCGGGGAGGCGAGGGTTTGCCGTGACCGATAGTCTTGAAGTAGCCCTCGAACTCATGACCTGCAACCATCTTGATGGCGTCCCTGGGACAGACCACCACACAGGCTCCACAAAACATACAGTTGTTCTCATCACTCGATTTCATGCGTAAAGTTTTCTCCTTCACGACCAACGCATCTGCCGGACAATATTTTTCGCATAAGGTACAGGCGTTACATTCTTCCGGGTCCACCTCCACCACCCCATGCCTGACCTCCTGGGGGTCGGCGTAATTCGGGATGCGCCACCGCTCTCTTAAGCTGATCATTCCCACCGTTATCCTCCCTTTAGTAGATGTTTTGTTTCTCGCCATCCTCATACCAATCGACTGATCGGGTCTGCCGGGGAACCATTCCATCGAGATTTCCCGACGGCCAGCCGAGGGCTATACTGGAGATGAATTCGTAGGGGAATTCGATATTGAAGAATCGTTTCCATTTTTTGTCTGCCTCCAGGGCCATCTTGGTAAAACCGACCCAGCAGGTTCCCAACCCCATGCTGTGAGCGGCAAGAACCATGTTTTGCCCAGCAATGCCGCAATCGAGGTCGGGATTAGAGACCCCGCGTACGTCTTTCAGGATAAGAATGACGGTAGGCGCACCAAAGTACAGCCCTAACTTTCCATCGGCCAACAGCGGCATGACAGAAAATGGCGTGGGATGAAATCGATTCGGTTTCATTCGGATCATCGGCTTGATCAAAGGCTGCATCCATTTTCTTGCCAAAAGCTGGCAACCTTTTTGGGTGGCCTTCACGACATCCTCGGTGAGTTCATCGATGAGCTTCTGGTCACGAAGGACAATGAATTTCCAGGGCTGGCTGTTTCCTGCCGATGGCGCGAATCTGCCAGCCTCCAAAATCCGCTTAACCATCCATTGCGGCACCTGCTCTTTCTTGTACTTGCGCACACTTCTTCGCCTCAGAATCACCTCCTCAGTGGAGGTGTACTGCGTTTGAAGCTCATTCATTTCTTTCTTTGCGATAGCATTTTCCATCATGGGACTTTTCACCTTTTAATTAGACGTAGATTCTTTTTGCTGCTCTATCCGACGAAATCAAATATGACAAAAAGAGAACTGCCCATAAAAAATCACCGATGGTCAGCACAAAAAACGTCATCGTAGCATTGCCATTCAGATAACCGAAGAGAGCTGTAGCGAAGAAACATAACTTCCCGATACATCCGACAATGACTAACCCACGATTCCCCGCGGCGTTGAATGCCACCATGATATATCCGAGACCAAACAGAGCCACGACCGTGCTTAACAAAAAGAATATCAAGAGCGCTCCAGACTCAGCGGTCGCCAAACCGGTCGTCACCTTGAGACCGAGGGACGGAAAGCCCATCCCCAGCCCACCTGCACAGCAATTGAACAGTCCGGCCAAAAGGAAGAAACATTTCCAGAATTTTGTCAATGAATTATCCATTTATTCTCTCAACTTATTCGTGTGCTTTTTGATTACCAGCACAACCAATCAGTCAATCCCGGAAAAAACCCACCAGCGCGTGCGATAAAGCAGGGCCATCAGCCGGAAATACAGTGCGGGACAAAGGCGCTTGAACCACCAGGAGCGTTTGGCATCATGCTGCGGGACAACATAAAGAAGGTTTCTCTTGATCGCCTTGAAGGTCCGCTCGACAATGTCTTCTGCCGAGACCTGACAGTTCTTCATCTGCTTGGCAAACGACCGCCCCATGCCCCGCGCATCGAGATTGAAATTATCCATCAGATTGGCCTTGAAGACGGTCGGCGCAATCACCGTTACGCCGATATTGTTATCGGCCAATTCCGCTTTCAGGGTTTCCGACAAAGCGATGACACCGGCCTTGGCAACGTTGTAGTTGGCCATCTCCGGCGGGCTTGCGATTCCTGCGGTCGATGCGGTATTGACGATATAGCCACTCCCCTGCCGCTTGAACATCGGAATAAAGATCCGGCATCCGTAGATCACGCTCCAGAGGTCGATATTGATCAGCCGTTCCCAATCTTCGAGGCAGATCTCATCCATCCGGCCTACGCCAGCAACCCCGGCATTATTGATGACAATGTCGACCCCGCCCCAAGCCTTCTCGATCAGCTCAGCAGCCCGAAGCTGGGCATCGTGGCTGGTGACATCGCATTCGATCTCCAGGGTTGTCGCGTCAAGTTTTTCAAGTAACTCTTTGGTCTCTGCCAGACGCTCAAGATTGATATCAGCGATCGCGACCTTCCAGCCCTTAGCTGCAAACTGGATCGCAAACGAGTCGAACTCGCCTCGGACGACTTTCTCGAGGGCTGCGTGGAGCCACCGGTAGCAAAAGACGAACAGCTCCCGGGCCAGCGCGTCTTTGCTCTCG
>CALZIJ010000147.1 GCA_945787655.1 Nitrospiria bacterium
TGGGGAGAAAAATATCCTATTGTGATCCAGTCGTGGTAAAATAACTGGGATCGCCTCTCTCAGTATTTCAAATATGTGGAAGCCATTCGTCCGATCATTTACACGTTGAGTCAGTATATCGGCTGTTTAGAAAACGAACCAAAACCAAAGGTGTTTTTCCCAATCAAGACAGTCTGTTGAAACGCTTGTATTTGGGCATCCAGGACGCCAGCAAGAAAAGGACGATGCCGATTCAAAACTGGTCGCTCACCCTCTCTCTACTGGCGATCTTTTTTGAAGGCAGGCTGGGTAAGGAACTCTCAATTTGTTAAGGTCCAACAATACAATAATCCCTGACACAGAATGTCGAACACTTCCTACGATGAAACTCCTTTTACTTCTATTATTACTAAAACTCCCCTTTGTATTTTCGGCGGAAGGGGCGATGAAAACGGATCGGGTGCAGGCCAAATTACGCGGGCCAGTGCATATCATGGTTTCAATGGCTTGTGAGGAAGATGGTTCAATAACTCCATTTTTAGAAGAGTATACGTCGATGACAACCTACGATAGACAGGGAATGGAAATCAACCAAGGAGAAAACTGGGTTTGGAATTACGAATATGATTCAAAAAACCGCTTAGAAAAGAGAACCCTTGTGAGAGTAGGTGGACACGCATCTCAAATAGAAAAGTATACCTACAGGAAAGAGGGACAGGTCACCGTCGTCGAGATAAATTTCAATCGAAGAATATATTATGGCGGTCTTGGCCCCGATACAATTACTACAACCACCAACTTTTCCGGTGTGAAAGGCCAACTACTAGAAAAAATTGAAGTAATGATGAGCCCGATAAGCAGATGGCATACTCTTTACACTTATTATGAAAATGGGGACCTACATGAGAAGATCAATTCTAATCCGGACGGATTATTAGATACGAAAGAAGTACACACCTATGAAGAAATCGAAAATGGGCGAAGGATCGAAAGATCATTATATGACCCCAAATCCAAATTACTCAGAAGAGATCTCATGGAATACGACCCTTATGGGAATCCGACGGGCTATACGAAACTTAAAGCGCCGCCTCAAGCCAAAACTGGATTCGGTGGGCTTTATGTTTATGAGTATGATACAGAGGGAAACTGGACCAAACGCTTAAATTATCCTGATACACCACCTCACAAAGAACCTCACTCAATAACCTGTCGAAATATTACTTATTATCAGGAGGAGTTTGATGGGTAATGAGAAGAGACGAAACCACATCTGATTAACGACAATTATAATCCCCCCCCCCCGTATTGCCTCATCCAAAAATCGCTTAAACTGATTTAACAAAAAGGAGAATCCTGTCCACTCAAGTTCCGGTCAGGACAATTTAATCTTGTACCAGGTCCTGATAGGGAACGATGTTTTTTATACTGTCCCCTGTTTTTCGACGAACAACATCCAGCTCATAGGCTTTTTGTAGATTAAGCCAAAATTCCGGGGATGTTCCGAAAAACTGCCCAAGAGAAGTGGACCCCGAAAAATAGACAGTGACGTAAGTGAAAATCCTGAGGCATTTTAGACAATCCCAGGAGAAAAGAGAAGAGACGAAAACGAAGCTTTCATTTGCCCGCATTCAAAGCCAAAGTGGCGCGGGCCGCCATTAAAGGGGACAAGACCTTGGCCGAGCTTTCAGAACAGTTTGACGTCCACCCAAATAAAATTCAGGATTGAAAGAAGCAATTACTGGGTCAGGCCGTGTCAGTGTTTGGCAGCACTCAAGAACAAAAAAGGGCTGATGAATCGTAGTTGAAAGATCTGCATGCCAAGATTGGAGAACTAGCATTAGAAAATGATTTTTTAGCCAAAGCGCTCGGGCGTTAAGTTTGTCTGAGCGCAAAGGAAAAATCGATCGGCAGCATACACTGCCCCTGAGCCGACAATGTCGGGTACTTCATCTCTGTCGATCATCAGCTTATAGATTCCCTGCCGAGGTGAGTGATGCAGAGCTTGAGTTGATGCGAAAAATCGATGTGTTAGATCTACGGCATCCCTTCAAAGGCTCAAGACGCGTGCGCGATGATCTCTGGGATGAATACGGCTTACAAATCAATAGAAAGCGTGTGCAGCGATTGATGAAAATCATGGACATACGCGCCCTTTATCCCAGGGTCAAGACCACACGTTGAAGTGGCATGATAAAAATGGGCACTTTCTTAAGAGTGGATTAGATTTCCACGAGGAGGTGTTTAATGCCAAAGAAGAGGAAGAAATACACAGAGGAATTCAAGGGTTCATCAGTCAAGCTGATGACGGAACAAGGATATCAGATTACTGAGGCTGCTCGGAATCCCGGTATGAACGCAAACATGCCGGGGCGTTGGAAACGCGAGGTAGAGCATGGTGGGGACGGTCACCCTGATTCAGCAAATGGAAAGGTCCTTCAGGCTGAGTGGGCTCGCCTCCGGAAAGAGAATCAGCGCTTAAAAATGGAGCGTGAAATCTTAAAAAAAGCAGCGGTCTGCTTTGCGAACGCGTCGGGGTGCGGCATCCAATGATTGATACTGAAAAGAAGGCATCCCCCATCGCCCTGTTATGTTCGGAAATTAATCATGGATGCCTTGCGCAGGGCAGTCTGGCGGCGACAACCCGCACCCGGCCTGCTGTTTCACTCTGATCGGGGCAGCCAGTATTGCAGTGCTGATTTTCAGAAAATGCTAAAACCCTATGAAATGATCAGCAGCATGAGCCGGAAAGGGAATTGTTTTGACAATGCGGTCGCGGAGAGTTTTTAGGACAGCTTGAAAACCGAGCGGGTATTTTTCACAAATGACAAGAGTCGAGATGAGGCCGGAAAGGATATCGTTGACTACATTGAAATGTTCTATAACAGCAAAAGGCGTCATTCGTATTTGGGCACCACCTCGGACCCGGATGGTGATCCCTTAAGTTACATGTGGACGGTTGTCTCTGTGCCCCCGGAAAGCCTTTTAACGGAGGCAGATCTGCTCAACGCGGCGACGGCCCATCCTGAATTTTCCCGGATGTCGAAGGCGTTTACAGCCTAAGTCTTGTTGTCAATGATGGGATGCTGAACAGTGCCGTAGACACGGTCTCCATTTTTATTAACCCCGCTCCGAATGTGGATATCCATCTGGAGACCATCAATCTTAAAAGCAATGGCGGGTCCAAATCCGTTACGGGCGTATTGAAATCTCCGGTCCTGTCTGCATTTGAATTTTTTACAGGCGAAGACGGGGTGAGCGTGACGAGCCATTTTAGTTTGTTCAATGCGTTTGTCGATTTAAATTGAACAAAAGAGGATGACTTCATTGGATATGAGAAACCTGGAGCGGGAAACGGGATTTGAACCCGCGACCCTCGCCTTGGCAAGGCGATGCTCTACCACTGAGCTATTCCCGCGTCTTGAAAGGTGGAGCGGATTTTATCGTATCTCTCATGCGCTGTCAATGACCGGGCGTGTTCCCTGCAGTGATTTAAAGTCACTGCCGGTGGGATGCTGAAAAACCCGGAGCCCGAATTCAGGCACTGCCGCGAGCAGATGATCAAAAATATCCGCCTGAATGGCCTCGTAATTGGCCCAGACTTTGTCCTTGCAAAACACATAAATTTCAATTGGCAGACCGTTTTCCGTCGGCGCTAACTGCCGCACCAGAAAGGTCATCTCCTGATTGATTTGAGGATGGTTTTTTAAATACGCGATGGTGTAGGCCCGAAATGTACCGATGTTGGTCATGCGCCGCCGGTTGACGATACTGGCATCGTCCAGCTTGTGCGTGGTGTTGTATGTTTCAAGCTCTTTCGTTTTTGTTTCTATATATCCCGCGATCGACCGGATTTTTGAAAATTTCTCGATCATGTCTTCAGTACAAAATTGAACGGTGTTCAGGTCGATATGAATTGCCCGCTTGATACGCCGTCCGCCCGACTCCGACATGCCCCGCCAGTTTTTAAAGGACTCGCTGATGAGAGAATACGTGGGCAGTGTGGTGATGGTTTTGTCCCAGTTTTGTACTTTGACGGTGGTCAGGGACACCTCTATCACGTCGCCGTCTGCCCCGTATTTTGGCATTTCGATCCAGTCGCCGGGAGAGACCATTTTGTTGGCAGTGAGTTGTATGCCCGCCACAAACCCTAAAATAGGGTCTTTGAAAATGAGCATGAAAATAGCGGTCATCGCGCCGAGCCCGCTTAAAAGATAAAAGGGCGTTTTGCCGAGCAAGGATGAAATCAGAAAAATGCCTGCCAACAGATAGAGGACAATCTTGATGGCCTGAATAAAAGCTTTGATGGGGATTTCATTTGAAATTTCGTAGGTTTGGTAAATGGTGGTCACGGCATCTAAAAACGCATCGATGGCCAGTACGCCGACGATAATCATGTAGATATTCAAGGCATTCGTGGTGATCTGCAGCCACTGTGGATGTCCTTCCAGCGCAAAAGGGGCCAGCATGGAGATCACGATGGCGGGGGCGAAGTGTGCGAGGTGGTTGAACACACGATGTTTTAAAAGGGCATCGTCCCAATGGGTTTTAGAGCGTGAGATGACGTAGGAAAGGCCGGATAAGAGCATGCGCCTGGTGATGAAATTGGCCAGAATGCCGAGAAAAAGGACCACGGTAATGGCCAACAGTCTGGCGAGCACGGCGGCAATCCCGGCATCCACATCCAGTTGAAGAAAGCCTTTGCTGAGAAATTCAATCATCTTGCTGTCGCATCCTCCGTTTGTTCAAACCCCTTTACTTTGAGTGGCCGGAGACGGTTTAAAGCGGCAATCCACTCAAACCGACGAAAAATAACCAAATCACCATAAGGGATTCCCGTCAGTTTGTCGAGCCCCTCCTGTTCGATATCCTTTAATAAACACGCCGTGATTTCCCGCACTGTGCGTCGGCCGTCGATGTACCGGGTTTTTGCATAAAGCAGGGCGTGGGCGATGGCGCGCACCTGGCTTTTTTCAACGATCTGTTCAATGTCGGAAAGGTCGATCTTGTATCTGCCGACAGAAATGGTCTTGATGTCGTGGGCTTTCAGGTACACTTCACGCGTCTTCGTTTGCGGGTTGATGCTTTCCTGCAGGGGAATTCTGTCCCGGATCGTTCCGAAGTTTTTACCGCCTTCAGGTGTCCGTTCCAGGGCATATTTTTTCGCAATGGCCTTGGCGGCCCGGGTCAGGTCTTCGGGGTGGTAGTTTTCCATGGCAATCACATGGTCGGCCGCTTCAAAATAATCTCCGCTCCCGCCGATGACCAAGAGGGTGGAGATCTCGAACTCCCGGTAAAGCTGTCGGACTTTGTCAATGAAAGGGGTGATGGGTTCCTTCTCTTTTGCGATTAATTCCTGCATCCGGTGGTCCCGGATCATAAAATTCGTCGCTGCGGTATCTTCATCGATCAAAAGCAGGGAGGGGTTGACCTCCAGCGCTTCAATAATATTGGCGGCCTGTGACGTACTTCCACTGGCGTTTTGTGTCGAAAATTGCTGTGTTGATTGCTGTTGGGGAAGATGATTAATAAAGGGGGAGATATCCACCCCGGAAACGGCGCGTCCGTCTTCCGCGCGGATCTTAACGGCGTCGGCATCGGTGACCACAAATTCCCGGCCGTCCCCCGGCGGATGATTGTAAACCCCCATTTCAATGGCCCGAAGCAACGTTGACTTTCCGTGATAGCCGCCCCCGACAATCAGAGTGACCCCTGCCGGAATACCCATTCCGCGGATCGGACCGGCATTGGGACGATAAAGCGTAGTTTCAAA
>CALZIJ010000148.1 GCA_945787655.1 Nitrospiria bacterium
ATTACTCGGTGGGCCATATTCGCCCACCTGACAAGTATCGCCCAGAGAAACCCGTATCCAGGCTCAGGTTTTTCATCATATACGGACATTATCCGTCTTGATAAAACTGGAATAACGGGTTTATCATCCATACCAGGTCTGGCAAATAAATTTAGTGACGCCATTTTACGCATCCTTGTTTTTTTATGGCTGGAGACTGCTTAAAAAATAGTTCATAATTTCCGCAAATGCAAGTAAAAATACTTTTCAGGTATCAATGAAAGAGTCGCACCGGGCTGAGAAAGCAAACCTTTTTATCACTGGGTTGTCAAAACCATAAGAAACTTTTTGGTCCCTTCTCTTTTTTTGACCGGATTGGAATTAATCATTTGTATTTATTATGGAGACGAACCATGGCAAAAAAGACTGCACTTTTTATATTGTTGATTCTTGTCGTTACAGTGAACCTGCACGGACAAAACCTGCCGTTGAAAGTCGGAGATAAACCACCCAAACTGGACTTCAAAAGGTTAAAGAAAGCGCCGAGCGATGAACCGCTGACCTGGGAACGCTTAAAAAACCAGGTGGTCATTATTGATTTTTGGGCGACCTGGTGCCCGCCTTGCATCAAGTCGTTTCCACATTTGAACGCACTATCCAAAGAATTTTCGGATAAACCCGTGACCTTTCTCTCTATCACTTATGAGCCGCCCAATATGGTGCAGCCGTTTCTGAAAAAATATCGACTTGACACCATTATCGGGATTGATAATGACTTCACCATGTTCAAATCTTACGGAGCATGGGGTATTCCAATGGTCGTTATTGTTAATCAGAAAGGACGAATTGCCAGCGTCATCCATCCAAATTATTTAACGAGCGAACTCATTGATGAAGTTCTCGCCGGTAAGATTCCTCAAGTCGAGCAGGCCAAAGCCTGGCCTGATCCCGAAGGGGCTGAAGAGTACTTCAGGTCATTGGTAAAGTCGGAAAAATGAAATCGTAGTTTCGCAGGGTGGGATCCGACCCCACACTAGTTTGCAGTCCTTGAGTCTTAGTTTTGCTCCCCTTAACCGGACGCAAATGATCGCAAGTATCAGGCCGGCGTTTTCACAGGCTTCCCATTATCAACGCCCCTGGTTGAGAAGGGCACCGTGGCATCCTGGCGCCGCTGTTTGAAGTAGGGGTGCTTAAACGCGGCCCAGAGAAACCCCCGTTGCAGCCAGTCGAGAATGCGGGGCAGCGGCCGGCGGATATCGACCCAGAGCACCACGCGCATGTCATCGGACTCGTTGCTGGCGTCATGCAGCAGGGTATCGTCGAAGATGACCCCTTCGCCGTCGTGCCAGTAATACTTTTCCCCCTCGCTGATGCGTTCGAGATCGTGGTTGGCGTTGACCTCCGGATCGTCGTTAAGCCGGAGCCAGCAAGCGTCGCCGGCGTTATTCTCCGGAATGATCACCCCGAGATGATACCGGAGAAATCCCTTGTAATATCCGAAGTGCGGCGTGATATATTGCCGGGGAGAAAGGATGGAAAAGAAGGCGAGATAAACCCCCGGAATGTTTGCCAGCGCCGCCGCCGTCCTGGGACACCGGCGACAATTGTCCTCCACGAAGGCGCCCATTTTGAACAGGAAAGACTTCCACTGAATGCTGTGAATCCCGCCCGCCGTATACTTGCCTCCGAGTGTTTCCACGTCCGTGATTTGGTCCCGCATGTTCAAAAGCTCCAGGCACTCCGCGCGAATTGCGGGATACTCCGCCTCCAGTTTTCGCAGTTCGGGGAAGACCTGGTCGTAATCCCGCCAGAACAGCGGCGTGCGAGTGAGCCTCCCTTTGTTCAGCGCTCGCTCGTACAGGTTGTTGACCGCCTCGATAACAGCCGGTTTTTTTCGCATCGTTCCCTCCTTTCAAAAACGTGGGTGAGTCTTCTGCAAAATTAACCTAGTAGTTATATGCTTGACTGATTTTGTGATTTTGAAACTGTGAGATTGGAAGATATTGCCGTCATTTGTGCACCCTGTTTGTTCGGCAAAAGACTGTTAAAAATAATCCATAATTCCCGCAAAAGCAAGGGAAAATGCTTGAATTGGCCGAGGGCATTTCTCAAAGGGTTTGTTAAACAAGATTGTAGGGACGTTCAATTGAACGTCCCTACGGTTTAGCGAGATCTAATGTAACCGCCCCAATCTCCTTGCATCTTTAGAAAAATATATTTATCCTGCAAGCGGCCGGAACACCTTGGATGTTCAGAGGCTGTCCTGATTCGAATCTTCGAAAAAAACAATCCAGAAAGGAGCAACACCATGTCTAGAATTTGGCAAATTGCTGCCATCATTTACACAGTGCCACTTATCCTCAGCGGATGCTCGGGCGGCGGCGAAGACTTCCCCTTCAATCCCGTCGGCCCTACAAACCGTCCTCTGAGCAGCGTCCCGCCTTCACAAAGGGTTGACTTCTATGCGAACGCGCCCGCTGTCACCATCGATGTTACAAAAACCTACATGGCCATCATTCATACACGACGTGGTGACATTGTTGTTGAGCTGGACGCGCAAAATGCACCTCTGCACACCAACAATTTCGTTTTCATCTCAGAGCAGGGTTTCTATGACGGGCTTAAATTTCACCGTGTTGACGCTGGTTTTGTAATCCAGGGCGGCGACCCCATCGGAAATGGCACGGGCGGTCCCGGCTACAATCTGCCGGCGGAAATTGGTTTGCCACACGGCCAGGGCGTCATTGCCGCAGCTCGCCGAGGCGACCCTGTCAATCCCCAGCGCCTGTCCAGCGGCAGCCAGTACTACATTACCCTCGCCCCGCAACCGGGATTGGATGGCGCCTATTCTGTGTTCGGCAGAGTAACCGAAGGCTTCGATGTTGTCCAGAAAATAAAACGAGATGATGTGATGGTGTGGGTAGAAATACAAGTGCAATAGGTTCACGACTACTAACGTGTGCGTCATCCGACTGTCGGTCGGGCCACAGTTTGTTGCACGTTCGAAATCCACCGTCGAACCTTCCAAGACG
>CALZIJ010000149.1 GCA_945787655.1 Nitrospiria bacterium
GGTTTGGCACCTCGATGTCGGCTCATCGCATCCTGGGGCTGAAGCAGGTCCCAAGGGTTGGGCTGTTCGCCCATTAAAGCGGTACGCGAGCTGGGTTCAGAACGTCGTGAGACAGTTCGGTCCCTATCTGTTGTGGGCGTAGGAAATTTGAGGGGAGTTGACCCTAGTACGAGAGGACCGGGTTGAACGGACCTCTAGTGTGCCGGTTGTCCCGCCAGGGGCATCGCCGGGTAGCTATGTTCGGAAAGGATAACCGCTGAAAGCATCTAAGCGGGAAACCTGTCCCAAGATTAGATTTCCCTGTCGCAAGACACTGAAGGTCTCCTGTAGACGACAGGATTGATAGGCGGGGTGTGGAAGCGCTGTGAGGCGTGAAGCTGACCCGTACTAATAGACCGTGCGGCTTAACTTCATTATTTGCTTCTGGCAGATTTGGTCTTAAGTTTGTTTGTTAAAAATTTAAATGGATTCCGCTTATTTAGTGGTTCTAAAGCTTTCGGTGGCTATGCCGAAGGGGTTACACCCGTTCCCATCCCGAACACGGAAGTTAAGTCCTTCAGGGCCGATGATACTGCACCCGCGAGGGTGTGGGAAAGTAGGATGCTGCCGGATTAAAAAAAAGGCCTCACTCATCTTGTATGGGTGGGGCCTTTTTTATTTTGAAATCATACTACAGCGATATTTCTCCAGGGGGATACATTTCGATGAAGGGTTCCAATTGATCGGAAGATACTTTCCCTTTCCTCAAAATTCTTGGTATGGGTTTGGATAAATCAAGCAGCGTCGACGGCATCCCTTCGTATTTTCCTCCGTCCAATATCAAATCAAGTTCTGGCCCCATGGTTTTTTCAATTTCGTTTGCTGTCATGGCCGCAGGTTCTCCAGATCGGTTCGCGCTGGTTGCAGTAATTGGAAAGCCTGTTTTTTGGATAATTCCGATAGGAATGGCAGCCTTGGGCAAGCGGATGCCGATGGTTTCTGTTCCGCCTGTGATCTGTTTATTGAGATGACCCTTTTCTTTTAAAACCAATGTAAGGGGGCCAGGCCAAAAATTTTCCATAATTTTTTTAAGAAGCGGCGTGTCACAATTCTTAATGAGATCATTGAGTTTAGCCGGTTGGTCGATAAGAATGATGATGGGTTTGGAAGGGGGTCTTCGTTTTAACTTAAAGAGGCGTTTAACGGCCGCATCGTCATTGGGATTAACTGCGAGTCCGTAGAAAGTATCGGTGGGAAAAGCAATGATACCGCCATTTTGAAGCACTTTTGCCGCTTCTGCCAGAATGGCTGGGTCAGGGTGGACGGGATCAAGAAGGTGTAATTTTTTTATTGATTTCATCTGATGAGATTAATAAGAAAAAAAGTCGATATAGCAGGTACAAGATCTAAATGGAGTGGCCGATATCCGTCCGATAATGCATCCCGGAAAATGAAATCCCTTTAATGGCAGCGTAAACCTGTTCTCGTACGTGATTTAAACTGGAGCCGGTCGCGGTAATTCCCAGTACTCTCCCGCCATCGGTTTTCCAACCTTCTTCCGAAAAAGTTGTGCCTGCGTGGAAAACTGTGACATTATTTGAAAATTTTTGATCTAAGCCTGAAATGCCATCTCCTTTTTTATACTTTCCGGGATACCCCTCAGAAGTTAAAACAACACAGACAGAGGTTCCGGCTTTCCAGTGAATTTTGACGTGCTCAAGCTGGCTGTCCAGTGCGGCCTCCATCACGGTTACCCAATCTGTTTCCATACGAGGCAGTAGTGATTGTGCTTCAGGATCACCCCAACGCGCATTGAATTCCAGGACCTTCATTCCGTGGGATGTCAAAATAAGTCCGGCATAGAGTACGCCGGTATAAGGTCGCCCCTCTTTGGAAAGGGCCTCTAGCGTGGGATAAATAACGGTGGACATGATCTTGTTTTCAAGTTCGGGAGTGACAAGCAGGGAGGGTGAAAATGCGCCCATTCCGCCTGTATTAGGCCCGCGGCCGCCATCATAAATGGTTTTATGATCTTGTGCAGAACCCAGGGGTACGGCGTGTTCCCCATCTGTGACGACAAAAAAGGAGACCTCTTTTCCTTCCAGAAACTCTTCGATGATAATCTGGGAAGCGGCTTTCCCCAGGGTTTTAAATCGGTCTAGTCCGGCAATGGCCTGAGACTGATTCTGTGCGATGACCACGCCTTTCCCTCCTGCGAGACCATCAACTTTTAAGACCACAGGCATTTCCAATGAATCAACTCGCTCATACGCCTCGCTTAAGGAGACTGTTTCTGATTTTGCTGTGGGAATATGATATTTTTCCATGAGCTTTTTTGAGAAAGCCTTGCTGGTTTCGATTTCAGCCGCTTCGCGGGTCGGACCAAAGATTCGAAGTCCGATTTCTTGAAACCGTTTTGTAATATCAAGTGAAAGGGGGAGTTCAGGGCCTACAACCGTCAGATCCACTCCGCGAATTTTAGCAAAGGAAACCAAGCGGTCAATATCATCCACGGGAATTTGAATCAACTCGGCCTTGTCCCGCATGCCGTGATTTCCCGGCGCGCAGAAGAGTTGTGTGACAAGCGGGCTTTGGGCGATTTTCCACACCAAGGCATGTTCTCTCCCGCCGCCGCCGATGACCAAAACCTTCATGAAGACTCCTTATTCAGTAGGCCTTAAAATATTCTGTCAAGTGATAGCAATGGTTAATGTTTGAAATGGCGCATTCCGGTCAGCACCATGGCCATATCCATTTCATTGACGGCATCGATAATCTCGTTGTCCCGAATGGACCCACCGGGCTGAATGACGGCGCTAATGCCCGCTTCTTTGGCCGCATCAATCCCGTCGCGAAAAGGGAAAAAAGCGTCAGACGCCATGACACAGCCCTTAATCGGCATCTGTGCTTTCATCGTTGCGAGCTTTACCGAATCCACACGGCTCATTTGCCCCGCTCCGATGCCGACAGCTTGACCCGGTTTTGCAAACACAATGGCATTGGATTTCACGTTGGCTGGCGATTTTAAGGTGCTCCGGATCTGAAATGATCTGAATATCGTGTTCCTGAACCAGTATGCCGTCGCTTAGGGGACGCAGGTCGAAGCGCCCGGTTTCGGGTTTTCCGACCGAAGATTTTCCCGCCACTATAATACGAAGCCCTTTTTTCTGTTGAAAAATCGGCATTGCCGCGTCATCCACTTCCGGAGCAATGATAACTTCCATAAACGTAGAGGTAATTTCTTCCGCCGTTTCTACATCAATGGGTCGGTTAAAGGCCGCAACCCCGCCAAAAGCAGAAACAGGATCAGTCGTGCGGGCTTTGCGATAGGCATCCGCCAGGTTTTCACCCGTTGCGACGCCGCAAGGGTTGTTGTGTTTGACCACCACGGCGGCTGTTTCATTAAACCCCCGAACCAGTTCAAAAGCGGCGTCCATGTCCAGAAAATTATTGTAGGACATCTCTTTTCCCCACAACTGCTTGAAGCCTTCAGTCATTTGTTGCTGCGAATCAATGCGGTAGAAAGCGGCCGCCTGGTGCGGGTTTTCCCCGTAACGCAAGGCCTGCTCTTTTTTGAGTCGAAAGGTCAGGGTATCGGTAAATTTTTCTTCCTCTGTTTTTTCTAAACCCTCAAGATAGTTGAATATGGCGCTGTCGTAATCAGAGGTCGTGGAGAACACTTTTTTTGCGAGTGCAAAACAGGTTGCATCGGAAATCGAACCCTTGTGTTGCTGCATCTCTTTTAAAATCGCGCTGTAGTCTTTCGGGTCCACCACGACGGCAACATCTTTATGGTTTTTTGCCGCAGAGCGCAGCATCGTCGGTCCGCCGATGTCAATTTGTTCTATGGCTTCGTCTAAAGTTACATCCGGCTTGCTGATGGTTTCCAAAAAAGGATAGAGGTTGACGACAACAAGATCGATGGGGCCGATGTCATGCTGGCGCATGGCTTCGACATGGCTGGGGTCGTCGCGACGGCCTAAGATGCCGCCGTGAATTTTA
>CALZIJ010000150.1 GCA_945787655.1 Nitrospiria bacterium
GAAGGCCGCGAGATCCTCCGCAGGCAATATTTCCAGTTGTTTTGCGGCTTCTGTCGGATGTGCCTTGACGAAGCGGTGGGAAAGCATCGATTCACTGCTCATCGTGAATCGTCCTTTGAGAGCAGGATGGAATGTTCCTGATTGAATTTGTGCGCGGGCATACAAATCTGCCCTTCGGCCCCTTCAAGAATCACGGCCAACGGCGTGATCTCAAGGATCCGCCCCTCGTAATTTTCAATACGGACCCGGTCTCCTTTTTTGTAAACCTTTTGCAAGTAATACGAAGCCAGAATATTCTTCACGGAAGATTGCGACCCCAGCCCAAAAGACAGGGAAATCCCCAGGAAAAGGGCCCCGATCACGATCATGACCAGACTTTCCAGTAAGGAGATATCAATCCCGATGAGATCAATCCCGATCAGCAGGGTCACAAGCAATACGGCAAATTGAACCAGTTTGCCCAGAAAAGCACCATAAGTCATTCCCGCCGTATTGACCGCGGCCGTGGTGAAATCCCGAAGGATGACGCCGCCCGTAATGCCCGCGATGGTAATCAGGGTGGCGGATAAAATTTTAGGCATGTACCCCACCAGCCCGCTCAGCCATGTGGTTACGACCGGCAGGCCCAGTGTTTCCGTCGCCACCGTGAGAAAAAAGAGGATGAATATCCAGTACAGAATCCCGCCCAGCACCTTGGGAATGGGTTTTTGTTCGATATAGGATTTAAACCGCGCGCTGATATTCTGATTGGGAATCAGCCGGGGCAGCTGGTGAATGAGCCGGATGACCACTATGCGAACAATGTGGGCCGCCAGCAAGCCCACCAGAAAAATCAGCAGCGCCATAAAAAGCTGCGGCAAGAATGCAAATGTGCTTTCCTTAAAATGATTCAGAATACGAATCAGATCATCGAAGATTTTCGTGCTGTCCATGACCATTTCCCTTCATGCTGTTTTGCCGGATCGAAAGCACAAAATGGCTAAAATGTGATGTTCACCAAACCGGCGTTGATCCAAAACAAATCAACCGGACATCCCTTTATTTACCGGCTTTGTATACAGGCCGTCAATGAAAAGATTGACGGCCTGTATACAAAAGTACGCTTACTTGATCAGGATTAGGGGCTGTTCGTGTGGCGACCGGATCAGCAACAGTCCGGCGTCATTCCGCAGGAGCGGTATAATCGCTGGAGCACCGCCCCGGTCGCGCCGGTGTAGCGGGCGAGTTCCCGCATGAGCAGTTTGCGCACCGCCTTGCAGGTCCCTTTTTGCACAAGTCCGCCGCTCTTCGACCGGCGGCAGTAATACTGCATCGTGTATTTGTAAATCGAGCAATTGTCATGGTCCGCGTTGGTCGTGGCCCGCCAGACATTGCCTTCGCTGATCCAATCACTCATTGGATAAGTATCCGCACTTTGAAAAGTGGCAAAGCCGGTAATCGTATAAGGATCAAGCACAATACATTCTGCGCAGCCCCCGAAGGACGGACAGGTGCAGGGGCAAATCGCGTAGGCATGATGAATAAAGGTGTCTCCGTCGTCAAAAGGCGTCCACCGTCCAAAGGGCCATACCTTGATGCGCCAGATAAACTTGCCGATCCAGCAAGGCCCCAGCACAGGCGCAACCGCCTGCTGAACGATGGTCGCCCAATCCTGACAGCCTTTCCACTTGCTCACGCGCGCCACGGCCGCCGTATAGGCCGCCTTGATGCGGACCAGTTCCGCCGCGATTTGCTGGGGGGTGCAACAGGGGGTTTTCGAGGTCGATGTGCTGGTCTGCGACGCCCCTTCTTCCCCTAAAGACCCGGTATCTCGGAAATGCACATGGGTCTCGGCGCGGGTTTGTCCTTCAACCTGAAACAGCGCCTCTTCTGTAATGCCCTGCTCCGCCGCCTCGGCAAATACGGTATTGATTTGTTGTTGAATCACCTGCCGACGGTCGGCCAGTTCACGGTCGGAATACGGTTGCGAGCCCGTGAGTTGCAGTTGTTTGATGCGGTCAAAATCAGCGGCACTGAATTCATCACGAAACCGGGGCGGCAAGGCTTCGGGAATACTAAATTCACTGTCTTCCTCCGCTTCTTTTTCCGGCGGCAAGGCCGCGTCGACTTCGATGCGTATTTCCGTTTCGTCGGAAACCATATTCCAGAGTACCGAGTCCTCTGTACTTTTAATCAGGGAATCCCCGTCATACACTTTAAAAAAAAGGTCTGGACGGCGATCCAGAAACAGTTCTTCAAAATGGGCCGCCTCAAAGGTCATCTGAAAAAAACCGGCCTCATCCGTGATTGCGCTTCCCACCAAATCGTCGAAGATCAGGTCTTTGTCCCAGGCTTCCACGCGAAGCCCCGGCACCTTTCGTCCACTTTCATGATCGACCACACTGCCCATGATGCGATATTGCTCCATGCAACTCCTCCTTTGGATATCGTTGAAGTGAATTAAAAAAGAACGGGTTTATCCCTCCGGCCTCGATCTGTGTGCAACTAACAACACCACCGACATGATCACAGATCCTGCGTTTAACCGCAAGCGTCAATCATGAAAAATTGGCGGGCGGGATGCGCCTTTTTTTGTGGTGTCGTCATTGGAGCGTGGGAGTCAAGATTGTGCGGACAAGACCCGTTTGGTGGGCTTAAGCTCTGTTTTTTAATGAGACTTTATATTAAGAAATATTGTTCCAAAAGTCGAAGGACAATTGCTTCAATCAGGGTTAAATTGCGGGAAAAAGACTCAAATCTGAGACAGAATTACTGATTCTGTCTCGGGGAATAGGTTGTTTAATTAATAATAAATCAAAGGTTTGACTGCATCAAAAAAGTCTTTATTTTGTTTTCGTTTAGAAATACTACCCATAAGTCCCCACAAGACCT
>CALZIJ010000151.1 GCA_945787655.1 Nitrospiria bacterium
ATCCTGGCAAATGCCACCCCATGGTTTCTGCCATTCTTTCCATCAACGGCTTTCATGGCCGTGGTGGCGGCAGATGTCTGGGACTGGACACCCCTGGTTGTCCTGATCGTTCTCGCCGGCCTGAAAAGTGTTCCGCAGGATCAACTTGAAGCGGCACGCGTGGACGGTGCCAGCTCGATCCGTACTTTTTTGGAGGTTACCTTGCCGAATATCAAATCGGTACTACTGATTGCGATGGTGGTTCGCTTTATGGACAATGTACGTTATATTGACCTTATTTATGTTCTGACCAAAGGCGGGCCTGCCGATACCACCAAAATCCTCCCTTTTTACCTTTACAACGTTTCTTTTCGCTATTTCGAGTTCGGCCGCGGTGCCGCTTTGGGATTTGTATTGTTGTTGTTTACCATCTTTATGGCATTGTTTTTTGTCAATGTTGTTTTCAAGAAAAAGGAGGTAACACCAAATGGCTAGAACAGAGCTGGTATCCAAAGCTGCCAAGCGCAAGCGGTTATTCTGGCGGACCCTGATGTACATTGCCATTGGTGCATTTTTTATATGGACGGTTTTTCCCTTGCTGATCATGGTGCTATCATCGTTTAAGGAGCTTCGAGAAGCTTTTCAGATCCCGGCTACCGGTGACTGGGCCGGTGCATTGAAAATTTTTAAATTTTCGCCAACGGCGCGGCATTATCACGAACTTTTCACGGAAGAAAATTTTTTACCCTTCATCATTAACAGTGTCATTGCAGCGGGTTTTGCATCCGTATTTTCCGTAACATTCGGAGCCCTCGCAGCCTACGGCCTGGCACGGGGCAAAATCCCGGGCGAAAAGCATCTTTCTTTCTGGATTCTGTCGACGCGTATGGCACCGGTGGTCGCCGTCATGGTGCCGCTTTACGGCATTTTCTCCGGAATTGGACTGCTTGAAGCCTCTCGCTGGCGAAATTTGCTATGCCTCATCATTGCCTATACGACATTTGATCTGCCGTTTGCCGTTTGGTTTTTACGCAGCTTCTTCGAAGACATTCCAATGGAGTTGGAAGAGGCTGCCAAAGTCGATGGGCTATCCAACTTTGGTGCATTTCGTCAGGTCATTTTACCGCTGGCCATGCCCGGAATCGTAGCCGCGCTTATTTTAACGCTCATATTCTCATGGAATGATTTTATTTTCGCAAGCATCTTCGGGCAGCAGGCTGCCAAAACGCTACCCGTGGCCACATCCGAGCTCCACAGTACGGTGGCTATCGAATGGGGTCGAATCATGGCCTCCGGTACCATACTGGTTATTCCGATGGTATTTTTAGGCGTTTTAGTGAAAAAGTATCTCGTACAGGGGATGACCATGGGGGCTGTCCGACAGTAAGTCCATATTTGAATGACCAACAGTCGAAAATTAAGTTTAGAGGAGGTCCAAGTTGGCTAAGGTAGAGCTTAAGAATGTGTGGAAGCGTTATGGAAAAGTTGAAGCGGTTAAAGATCTGTCCTTACATGTCAAAGACAGGGAATTTTTCTGTTTACTGGGGCCGTCCGGCTGCGGCAAATCCTCGACCCTGAGGATGATTGCCGGACTGGAAGAGATCAGTGAAGGTGAAATCCTGATCGGGGAGAATGTCGTCAACGAGATGGAACCGAAAGACCGTGATATTGCCATGGTATTTGAGAGCTATGCCCTATACCCGCACAAGTCGGTGTATGACAACATGGCTTTTCCTCTAAGGGCCGGCAAACGCTCCTATACTGCCGCTGAGATTGAAGAGAGAGTCCGGCACGCCGGCAAAATACTGGAAATATCGGAACTTCTTGATCGCTATCCCAAACAGCTCTCAGGTGGCCAGCGGCAGAGGGTTGCCATCGGACGCGCCATTGTGAGAGAACCCCAGGTGTTTTTAATGGATGAGCCGATTTCCCACCTCGACGCAAAGCTGCGGACACACATGCGGGGTGAGCTCAAGCACTTGCAGAAGGTTCTGAATGCCACGGTTATTTATGTAACCCATGACCAGCTTGAAGCAATGAGCATGGCCGATAATATCGCCATTATGAATTATGGGGTTCTGCTACAGGTTGCGCCCCCGACAGAAATATTTAACCATCCGGTGAACCAGTTTGTGGCCGGCTTTGTCGGTGATCCCCCCATGAATTTTATTGACTGCCGGCTGGAAGTCAACGGCGATGAGTGGCACATGGTCAACGACGCCTTTAAAATCAGTGTCACGCCAGAAATGAAGGCGAAAATTCAGAGCAATGGGAACCAGTTTACCGGCTCGGTGGATGCTGTTCTCGGCGTGCGTCCGGAGAGTTTTATCATCTCCAAGGAAAAGGCCGGTGGAGAGGACTTTCAGGGCGAGGTTTATGTAACCGAACCCTTGGGCGAGGATATGATTGTAGATGTTACGGTTCAGGACGATCAGGTAAAGCTGAAAACATCGGTTGATTTAGACATCGGGATGGGCGACATCGTGTGGCTTGGCGTAAAAAAGGAGAAAATTCACCTGTTCAACCGCCAAAGTGAAAGGGCGTATTTTTAGCTCTACCATATTTGCACCCGGCGAATGCCGCACTGATAAACAGATTACTCAGGCATCTAATACCATTTATTGATTTCAACCGCAACACCGTTTAGTTCGATTGCGCGCAAAATGGACGCGTCAGTCAACGGGATCACGCCTTTTTGATAGGCGAAGCCGAGCATGAAAAGGTTGGTCGCGATGGAATCTCCCAGCAACGCCGTGGCAATAC
>CALZIJ010000152.1 GCA_945787655.1 Nitrospiria bacterium
GGGCGCTATGGGGTCTTGGAAAACTTATAGTTTTTACCCGCAATACCGGGCAGAAGGAGGTAGCGACCCTTCTATTCAAACGGGCGCTGAAAGCGGTCGAAGAATTCACCTCACCCCGGGCTATGGCTTTTTCTTTGGTTGGTATTCATGCTTATCTGGAAAAATTCTCGGGCGACAGCGAGGTGCGCCGGATGCGAGAAATTCTTGCCGAACACCTTTTTAAAGTGTTTAAAAATAGCGCGACTGAGGATTGGCCCTGGCCTGAGAAAAAAGTCAGCTATGCCAATGGTAAATTAGTTCATGCGTTACTCCTCTCCGGCCAATGGATGCAGCGCAATGATATGATTGAGATGGGACTCAACTCGCTCAAGTGGCTGCTCGATATTCAAACCGAAAAAAGACATTTTTCCCCCATTGGGAACAATGGCTGGTATGAACAAGGCCACACCAAAGCTCGTTTTGATCAACAGCCTATCGAAGCCAATGCCATGATCGAAGCCTGTGTGGAGGCTTTTAACTTTACCAGGAACAGGGTTTGGCTGGATTCCGCCGTCATGTGTTTTAACTGGTTTCTCGGGCATAACGACTTGAATCTATCGCTTTATGATCCTAAAACAGGCGGATGCCGCGACGGATTGATGGCGGATGGAATCAACCAGAATGAAGGAGCGGAATCGTCGCTGGCCTGGCTACTTTCGCTGATGGCATTACAAACGCTTTATTCTGACGAAATTCTAAAACAGTCAACCTCCAAATCAATGGTTTAGCCCAAGGGAGTCCTTATGCGCATTGCAATGCTCTCACCAATCGCCTGGCGAACGCCGCCGCGCCATTACGGTCCCTGGGAAAGTGTGGTCTCTCTTCTGACAGAGAGCCTGGTGACGCAGGGTATTGAAACGACCCTTTTCGCAACCGGCGATTCTAAAACAACAGGTAAGTTACATGCGATTTGCCCGCGTGGGTATGAGGAAGACGCCTCTATCATTCCCAAAGTCTGGGAAGGCCTGCATATATCCGAGGTCTTTGAACACGCCGCCGAATTTGACATCATTCATAATCATTTTGACTTTTTGCCTTTGACCTACGCCGGCCTGACCAACACCCCGGTTGTTACCACTATTCATGGCTTTTCCTCGCCTGGAATTCTACCGGTTTATAAAAAATATAATGGCGAGGTGTCCTATGTTGCCATTAGCAATGCCGACCGTTTTGTGGAACTTGATTATATTAAAACCATTTATCACGGCATCGACATAAAGCAGTTTGATTTTCAGCATGAACCGGATGATTATCTGCTTTTCTTTGGACGCATTCACCATGACAAAGGCGCCAGAGAGGCCATTGAAATTGCGAAGGCATGTGGTAAAAAGTTGATCTTGGCGGGAATAATTCAGGATGAATCCTACTATCTCCGGCACGTCGAACCGTTCCTGAATAAGAGCGATGTCGTTTATGTCGGCAGCGTTGGCCCCACTGAACGCAATCGATTGCTCGGTAATGCATATGCGCTTCTGCATCCCATAAATTTCAATGAGCCCTTCGGTCTGTCAGTTATCGAATCAATGGCCTGTGGCACACCTGTGATTGCGTTTAATAAGGGGAGTATGTCCGAACTCATAGAAAACGGGGAAAACGGTTTTCTTGTCAATACGGTGGATGAAGCGATAGACCGGGTCGCGCAAATTAGGGATATTGAGAGGGCTTCTTGCCGTCGTCATGTCGAGCGGAATTTCACCGTTGAACGTATGGCAAAAGAATATATCCGGGTCTATGAAACTATTCTTAAAAAGAAGAAATATAAAGAGGACTGAGATGCCGACTCAAAACCCTCAAGGACTGGAGCGATCGTTTTTGGCCGCGGGTGCTGTTACTCAAGGAGATGGTACGGTAAAGATTTATAGGGGCGGCGCCGATACCGTGATTTGCGTCGGCACGCGGTGATTGACGATTTGGCACAGCTTTGTTTGTCCGATTCACGACCACCGCTTTAGCTAGTCAAAATCGTGACGAACTATTAACATAGAGCCGACAAGAAACATTGATAATAATAAGATGATATGGAAATGAATACGAATATGAAACTGAAGGTTAAAAGAAAAAAGACAAAAATACTCAGAGATACATCACGCGTTATAACCCGCTCTCATATTCCCAATAACCCTACCCGTATTCCCAAAATCGTTGATCGGGTTCTGGGTCTCGCTGAAAACGAAGCCGAGGAACTGATGGAGAAAATTCTTTTTGAATTTTCCGATCGGCACAAGAACATCAGACGGGTGCTGGAACGCAACTTAAAGGAGGCGG
The DNA here is from genome assembly GCA_945787655.1 of Nitrospiria bacterium. Lineage (GTDB taxonomy): Bacteria > Nitrospirota > Nitrospiria > SBBL01 > JAADHI01 > JAADHI01. Next base: position 2,305 of record CALZIJ010000152.1, read on the forward strand.
CGGAACATATTCCAAAGGGTAAACGAATAAGCAAAACAAAAAAGCTGCTCATCGGTGCCTGTTTTACCATGGAATACGCCATTGAATCCGCGGCGCTTTTTAACCCTTCTATTGTACCGGATCCGGATCAAAAAAATGTTCGCAAGGGCGGCATTCGTTTCATCATGAGCCTGCGCGCGACCGGTGAGGGCCACATTTCATCCATTGTCTTTCGCAGCGGAATTATTGATAAAACTAATGCAATTATCTTTAACTCTGCCAGCGAATTTGTTGAAACTCCGGATATGCGAGTAGACCCCGTTTACAATCGTCATCTGTTCCAGCTCAAGTTGAATGAAATGGATGCCTGTGATGAGACCACGGCTCAGGTGCCTG
>CALZIJ010000153.1 GCA_945787655.1 Nitrospiria bacterium
GTTCCTGCTGGCTGCGCCCGGGCTCTGCCTTGGAGCGGTCGGCGAAGAGCTGCACCAAGTCTTTATAGATGCGCCCTCGCCTTGCTATAGAATCGACAAGGTTCTTGGGGCGAAGGTCTTCTTGAAGAAGAAAGAAGGAACCTGCATCGAGGCTGCGGGGAAGATCCCGGCCAGGATGCCTGCAGGCCTTACAAAAGTGTCGAGTTACATTGACGACGAGCTTTGGAAGGAGCAGGACACTCGGCCCTTCAATATTCGAGATATCGAGGCCGCCCAAACGAGTGCCGGGAGATGGGAGAGTAAGGTTCGAATTTCCGATTCCGGGGGAAAGGCTGTTGAGAACAGCGCGGCTCAAAACATGGCCGAATTGTTTCACTCCGATGAGTTTCAGGGAAAACTGCGGGAGGAATCCAGACGGGTGAAGCGGGATGTCTTTCCAGAGACCTTTCAGGAGGGGACTGCGGAATCCGGTTCCGACCCAGGTCACAAAGACGAAGGCGGGCTTTTGCAGGACGAAAGGATCTATATCTTTATTTCCAAGTCGGTGCCCCTTCAGACCCTGCGAAATTTGGCGGCTGATTTGGCCAAAGTGCAAGAGCCAAACGCCACCATGGTCCTTCGGGGCTTTGTTGGGGGGATGACAGAGATCCTGCCCACCGCCCGGTTTATTTCGAGCATTTTAAAAAAGGATCTGGATTGCGATGTCTTTGCCGGACAGGAGTGCGCCTCCTACCAGGTGAATATCCAAGTCGATCCCAATCTCTTCCGCCGTCATCACATCGAGCGAGTTCCCGCCGTGGTTTATGCCCAAGGGGTCAGCCTCTTGGATCACACCTCTGGAAGCGAGGGACTGGTGGATAAGGCTGCAGTCGGGGACTGGTTTGCCTTTTTCGGCGATGGGTCTTTGGAATACAGCCTGGAGAGGATCAATCGCAAGGCCCAAAGCCCAAGGCTGAAGGGATTGATCAAAAAGGTTTCAAGGGGGTTTTACTAAAAGGAGAACAGCCGAATCATCCGCTTGTGCGAAAATGGTAATGAATAATGGTTCGGTTTCCCTGGGAGCCTTATTACCCTTCGTTTATGGCGGCTTTCAATACCTGGCTAGGCTTGAAGGAAAGGATCTTCCTCGCGGTGATTTCAATGCCCTCACCGGTTTGTGGGTTGCGGCCTCGCCGGGTGTTCTTTTGCTTCACCTCGAAATTGCCGAATCCTGCAATTTTAATCTTTTCACCCTGTTCGAGATTGTTCTTGATGAGATCAAAGACCATTTCAACAATATCGGCGGATTCTTTTTTGGAAAAACCGGTTTTCAAGTAGACATTTTCGATCAGATCGGCTTTGGTCATATCCCCCTCCCATGAATGATGTGTGCATGTGCTTGAAATTAATAAAATTAATATCATGCGGACATGGTGTTGGCAAACGTCTATTTTTAGATATTTGGGGCTATTCAAACAAAATGTAAAAGTCAGTTTACGAGATCGACACCTAGCGGATCATGGACATGCCGAACCGAGGGGTCAAAGTTCAAAGTTAGCGCTAAAGACAAAATCCCCGTCCTAGTCGGACGGGGATTTTGCTTTGCAAGGGAAGAGGCAAATGAACGGGTGCATTCCACCGGTGGGACAGGCGATTCACCTGGTAATCTCGTCGACTTTAAAATGGTCGTCTCTGAAAGTCGCTTTAGGCTTCCCGCTCCTAGGCGGGCCTGCTCACCACGCTTTACCCGAGATATGTGTTACCGCTTGTTGACGAGAGCCAAAAGTGAACCGCACTGACCCGGTTTTAAAAGACCTACATTGCCTAGAGGGTACTTTCATATTTTGCTAGGTGTGTGCCAATTGAGCCAGGTTGAAAAAACATTCCTGTTTTAAGCTGAAATTCCGGAACTTTACCCTTTCCCCATGGATCATTAACAAGGGCGGAACGAGAGGCAAAGCATTGACATCTGTTGGAATATTGACTTGGGGAGGGTCGGCCGGGTGACCGCCAAAGTTGAATGGAGGGCAGCCCCCGGTTTATCCTGGTCTCCTATTCCAACAAAGTGTTCCGCTTCCGTCGCCTCAAATGCTCTATTTGTATTCTTTGGGGAAGAAGAAAACGAAACCTTTCAGCTTTTTCGTTCTTTTTCTGGAAATGACCAAGAAGCTGCGATAAACCAACTTTATAACCAAAACAACGGTAAGTCTTGCTGAGTAACCGTTGGTAAATACCAGGCCCTTTTCATGTCCGATAAATCCCTAGGTAAAGCGAGACTGCATTGTGGAACAACTTATAGGACAACGGGGGATCCAAGGCGACTAACCCTGCAAAACAAGAATGGCCCGACCTGGTTTCCAGGCGGGCCTTTCGGCTGTTCTATATATCGTGAATAGTGTGACACGCCAACTATCATTCAAAATTTCATGTTATGATGAAATGCCCATAAGAGACATGTAGATATTCTGAATCTTACCTCTTTGTGTAAAAACGGACTCTAATTAGTTTTCCGTCAGATTAAAAAAGGGTGGACACTGAGTGCCACCCTTCTTTTTTATTTTCTTTTTCTAAATTCTATTTTAAACGATTGTCCTGTGTCTTGTGGATCATCACAGACCCTTCCCCCTCGTTACCATACCGGTCAGTGGCCCTCACAGTAATT
>CALZIJ010000154.1 GCA_945787655.1 Nitrospiria bacterium
ATACGGCAGAGCCATACACCGGCCGCGCCCCGTTTCTCCATCATATTTCCTTGAGATACGCCTCCCTGAGTTCCTCTTTTTCAACTCCAAGATATGCCAGGGTCTGTTTTTCGCTTGCATGATTATAGAGCGTCATGAGGGTGGCCATATCTGTTTGGTGAACTGTCCGGTGGATGTACCCGAAAGTTTTTCGCAGCGTATGACTTCCATAATTGCCCTTCAGACCGGCAGTCTGACACCAGTTTTTGACCAGATGATTCAAGGCAGAAACAGTGAGGGCCCGGCCCCCCCGCTGAGATTCAAATAGAGGGGCCTCGTCATCCCATGTCTCTTTGGTTCCGAGCCATCTTTGCAGAGCCTGATGCACAGCACCATTAATTGTAATTTCCCGTATTTTCCCTGTCTTTTTCTCCCGGAGCGTCAACCGGTCTCCGGGGCGTAAATCCCTCACCCCCCCCTACGGTTATTTTTAATAAATCCGAAGCCCTTAGGTTGGAATTGATTCCCAAGGTGAAAATCGCAGCATTTCTTGGCTGGGATTCCAAATGTTTCTTTATGGCTTCGATCGCCTCAAGGCACCGAATCGGTTCAATACGTAGGACGGCGCCCTTGGGGGGATGGTTGGGGTTGTTTGTTTGCGAATTCATATATCCACCATTTCCACATCTATTTATTAAATCAACACCTATATTCATAATGTACTTAATAACAGATAATTTGACCATTGCAACCACATTATCAAATTTTTTTTTGAGAAAAACTTATACAAAAAAATAACCGATAAATTAAAAATTTTTTTCAACCACAAGATGCGTGGTAATGGGCTCGAAAAATAATTTTTTTAAATTTTTTATTCGGATTATAGTTGGCAAAGTAAAGACCTTAATAAGCTTGGTAACTCATTCAAACTTTGACGAAAATCTTAAAGCCATTCTTTTGGTGCCATTATCCATTTGGTGATGGAATTGGGTTAAATCTCTTGTCTATTTTTATGTATTTTTAAAAAAAGGGAAAAACCACATAAAGCGTGGTGTAAAATTTATTGTGTTTATATATTTTCAAACATAAAAAAGACAACTAATATTAGTTGTCTTCCATGGAGGGATTCACTTTTCAACTATGAAAAAAAATTATTCTATTTTTCAGGTTTTTTAAATGGTTTTTTGCTCAAAACATCTGTCAAGAAAAAGCCGTAAATAAGAGCAATACAGTCGGCAGCAGACGTTCCTACTACCTTGGCTTTTTCAACAAGATAGCCTTCGCCCCGAGCGAGACGAAACAATGCTTTCTCGGGCTCTTTCTTCAAGATCCCTTGGCTTTGCCATCAGTCCTTTCTCAATTCTCGAGGGGCATGTGCAGTAAAGCTCAAAAGAGACTCCCTCAGATGCTCTTGATAGTCTTTTGTCCCCATAGGCGTACTGACATCAAGGGTTTTCACAGCAATCGTTCTAAGTTGGAGGTCGTAACGGCTCGCGGGGTTGTGAAAATAGCCAGCTACTGATTCAGGAATATTTCCCCAGCGAGGGTAAAGCAGCACAGTCAGGGGAGCCTCATATTCTTTTCCGTAGGCATACATTTGAAAAATGTCCGCCTGACTGACTCCGGCATGAGGCTTTTGCGGGTCGAGTCTTTTCCATTTGGTATCGATAAGACAAACGATCTTATCCCCTTCAGAGATTCCGATATCGGGACGCAAATTGAAACGTTTCTTTCCATTTTGGGTGAGCAGGCAACGCCCTCCCAACTGAGGTACCACGGTCAGTTTCGACCCGGCAAGGGCTGCCCTCATCTCCGCCGCGACAAAACGTTCGAACACCATGTTCATGTCGAACATCAACGAATAGACTTGCCGACCATCCCCTCCTGTCTCAGGGGACATCGCCTGCAGAATCAGCCTGGCCAGATGGATGAGGAGCTCAAACCGGGCGTGCTGGCGACTCACCTGGATCTGCTCAGCATCGTGGGGAGAGAAGTCCCAATCGGCCACATCGGAGAACTCCATAAGCAATCCCCGGGCTTTTCGGGCAACAGTTTCGCTAAGGCGCTGCTTGGCACACCTATTGAGGGCTGCCTTGAGAACGCGGGAGAGAGGATTATCAGGGGTGAATTCATCGGCAACGGTATAGAAGCGATGCTGCTGAACCAAGTTGTGGCGCAGTTGTTGTGGGAACAACTGTTTGCCTCGAAGGAATAAACGATTTTCCTCCTCAGATACATATTTCTTGATCGGACCGCGCTGCCACTCGCGGGTGAGGTGTTCCACATAGAGGTCAAGAAAGGCGGCCAGAAGGGGCTTATTCGGATCAGCTAACCTGGCGATATCGGCAGGCTCGACAGGAACTAGCCCTGCCCTGGCCGCCATCCAGAGGAGATTTTCCCTTGTTTGGCGGGCATCGAGGGGACCATTCGGATCATCGATCTTGGGAATGACCTCCAAGCAGCGCCGTCCCACCCCGAGGGTGCCTACCCAGTTGGTCGCCTGAATGGAACG
>CALZIJ010000155.1 GCA_945787655.1 Nitrospiria bacterium
CTTTCAGATTTCGATATCGAACAAAATTGTTGGCTATTTTTCTTCCTTAGGGACTTTCTTTTTCCGCACCTTGATTTTCAATTCAAGTCGCCTGGTCTCCATATTCACGAAGATCTGATGAGAACGAGGCTGTCCTTCTAGAGTCACCGCCACCGGAATCCGGAGCTGATAGGCTTTGCCGGGCTGAACCTGTTCAAGAAGAGCCGTCAACCGGTAACCGCTTTTTTCTGATCGAGCAGCAGCCCTGCTGACCTTTAGCTTCGGAGCACCCGGCTGTGTTATCCACTGATTGAACTCTTTTTCCAGATTCTTTCCGGAAACGTATTCAAAGTTCCTCTGCAGGTTGTTAAAAGAAGCAAACCGGAACCTGTTTTTGGCATAAAAGTCCTGTAGCCCCCGGATAAAAATTTCGTCTGATAGGCCAAGCCGCAGCATATGGAAAAACATCAAAGACTTGCCATAGCCCACGGCTTCCGTGCTGGAACTGTGACGGGCCCTGAATAGAGCCAGTGGAAAATCTTTGGTCTTCGACACATAGTCGGTATATTTCTGAAGAGTGGCCTGGCGATACGCCGGCCCACGGCCGCTCTGTTCTTTGATAAGGTGATCGGCAAGATAAGCGGTCAGCCCTTCGGTCCAGTTACCTTTTCCTGATTCCGGGAAGACGCTGTTTCCCCACCAGTTATGAAGGATTTCGTGGGGATATGAGGAGTGCAGAATGAACGGAAAGCGGATGACTTTCGGGCCCAAGAGCGTAAAAGAGGGCATTCCAAAACCGGTCTCCCAGAAGTTTTCCACAAGCGCAAATTTTTGATAGGGGTACGGGCCGATGAGTTTTTCATACATGGACAGGTACTGTCCGGTTGCATCAAGATATTTGTTGGCCAATTTTTCTTCCGGTGTGCGCAGAAAAACCATGGCCGCAACCCGGCCTCCGGTCCGGGTGTATTCAGTAAACTTTGCGGCAATGAGATAAATTTCTGCCTGAGGCGCGGCGGTTTCCCACCCCACATGTTGCATCTTTTTTTTCAGAACGTGCTGCGTCCGCTTTCCCTGGCTGACAACCTCCCAGCCCGCGGGAAGTTTTACCTGCAGATTGAATGTTATCAGATCCTCATTGATGCGGGGATACCAAAAGGAGCTACCCGAGAGATACACACCTTCTTCTGAAATAATACCCATGGTTTGTCTGATGCCCCGGGCATACACTTTGCCGCGATCCTGCAGGGGGTGGTAAATGCGGCCGCCGTATCTTAAAACAAAGGTCCTGTGGCCGGGGGCAAGTTTGGCGTGGAACGACTCCAAGAAGGGGGATTCCGGCTGCCTGGTCTGGCGCGTAACCCTCACCTCCCGAGAGGGACTATCCGGCCTAAGCCCTTCGTGTAGCAGAAATTGAAACTCTGATGGATGCCCTTCAGGCAGGGTAACCGTATCTTCGGCCCTAAAGCGTTGTGCATTTGGATCCAGCTCAACCATCAAATCATGATGAACCCGGCGGTTGTCCAGATTCTCTGCCCTCAATGATAAGGGCAAAACTGTCTGGGCAACCAGGATAACTAAGGCGATGAGCAGGTGCTTCGTGTTTTGGCGTATCATTTTCGCTTTTGGCATTTTGCTTTTTTGACCATAGCGAGCACCGAAAACGCTGAGATTAAATTCCGTTGGCATTTCCGGCGTTAGCCGGTGGTAATTTTGCCGGTATGCGGATCCAGTTCGGAGCCGTACATACTGTGGGGGATCAAGAATATGACCAAAGTGACAATACAGGCAATCAACGTCAAATACGGCCTGGCTTTTTTCCGGTTTCCTGCTACTGCCGTCAGCCAGGCGATAAACGTTATCAGGGTCTTGTTATCGGTCATGTCCCAGCCAAACGGAACACCGGTCCAAAATTCACCGAAAGCGTAGTATTGCGTAACCGGTCCCAAAATAATACCGCCAGCCAGAATCAAAACGAAGGTTAAATTCGTATAAAATCTATAGCGGATTTGTTTTCCGAGAACGAGTAAGCCAGACAAATTGGAAGTCACCATGGCCATAAACATGATCAATATATGCGGCAAAAGAACAAAACCGGGAACATGACCTTTAAAACGAATAACCACGGGTGAATCTGCAGCAATTTTGATGGTTTCATCATCTTTGGAAAGAATGATGTAATACTCCAATTTTCCGGCCGGAGGTTGATGGGGTAATTGAGCCCGCAATATGTCTCCTTCCCTGCTTAAAGCACTGCTGATCCATTTTTCTTCAGTGGGATATCTTCGGTAATAGATCTTTCCGGTTATAGATTCTACCGGAAGGTTCAGCTGGATTTCAGCGTCCGTTTTCCCGCCATGGCTTCGAAGCAATTTTACCGTATATTCAGTTCCATCGATATTAACCGGATGTTTTTTGGGGTATGTCGGACCGGTGGTTCTTTGATAAACAGCTGTTGCCAGAGTTATAACGACAGCCAATATCCAGAGCAGAACCATTTTTTTC
>CALZIJ010000156.1 GCA_945787655.1 Nitrospiria bacterium
CGCGCAGGGGCGCGGGCAGCAACCAGGAGCCCACAGGAAAGTTCTCGTCCCCCGCGCCTTTGCCGGAAGGCGTCTCGATGACGTCGCTAGGGTTCACGCAAACCTCGAAAGGTGATTCGATTGGCCCGGCAGCCTGGTTTTTAAGACTGTCACTCATGCCGTCCCAGAAAAAGGTTTTCAGGTACGCGATGTTGAGCAAACTCGGTGTATTTCTCCAGTGCTTGTTGGTCGGGTAGGCACCTGAAATTTGACGGTCATCAGTGAAAGCTTCATCTGGAATATGGCAGACCGCACAGCTCATGGTTCCATCACCAGAGAGACGCCGGTCGAAAAAAAGCATTTTGCCGATTGAGATTTTCTCCTTCTTTTGCAATTGGAGACGTGGCAGGGTTTCTATATTGCTACTTGCTCTCAGATGGCTTGAAGTCAAGGCGAGAAACGCAAGGCTCAGGCTGAGCAGGCAGCTCAGCCTTTTTCTGGAAATTGTTACGCGAGTATGGCTCATTGTTGTTCTACCTTTGCAAGGGCTTTGTCTATCAATTCACGGAATTTTTCGATCGGACGTTCACCAACCAGTACTTGGCCGTTAATCACAAAAGTTGGAGTTTGGAAAAAATTGAGTTTCTTAGCTAGTGCCACATCGGCATCTACGATTGGAAGATACACCTTTCCGTCTAACTCACGCTGAAAGCGGGGAACATCGAGACCAAGTTCCTGGGCATAGCCTATCAGGCTGTCGCGGTCGAGTTTTTTGTGTTCCATCATGAGATCGTGCATCTCCCAGAATTTACCCTGAACCTTAGCAGCTTCTGTAGCCTGCGCGGCTATGGATGAGTAGTCTCGGTACCGGTACGGGTAATGTTTGAGCACAAGTTTGAGCCGACCGGCGTATTCCTGCATCACCTGTTTAACGACCGGACCGGTCGCCTGGCAATGGGGTCATTGAAAGTCGAGAAATTCAAACATTACCACCGGGGCGTTGGTTGGTCCAAGGGTTGCTGAGTTGCCAATTGGCACAATAACCGAATCCCTGGCAAGGGCCTGCGTTAGAGTTCCGAGGAAGAGCAAAAGAAAGATCAGTATTTTCTTCATTTGTGCACCTGATATTTTAAAGAAAAAGGGGAAGCATTCAGTTTGTCGACTTATTTCGCGGCTAAAGCCGCTCCTACGAAACGAGATCCGTACGAGCGGCTTTAGCCGCGAATAATTCAGAGGTAACGGAAAAAACTGAAGATGTCTTCTCTTTGGGCTGTTAGTCGTGGCCTAAAAAAAGAAAGCCACGACTGAACAAGTATTAGTTCTTGACCACCTTCTGATACCACTTGCTGGCATGTGTCTTGGCCCAGTTCTTTGTTACTTTTCCCCAGAGCATTCCAGCAAGGGTGCCAGGGTTGCCGATGGTGGCAAGATAAATGTGAATGACCATGCCGATCATGAAAAGAGCAAAGAAAAGACTGTGAAGCATCAACGACAACTGGGTCATCTCAAGGCTGTAGGATGTCATGTGCCAGATAATCCATCCGGTTACTCCCATGACCACAGTGGCGATAAAGGCGAAAATACCAAACAATTTTTGCCCGGCATTGAACTTGCCCTGGGGTATATCTGCATGCTTACAGGAGAGGTAACCTCCGAGTTTGGCAATCCACCTGGCGTCGTCAGCATCAAAGCGGAAGGTTTCACCAATATGGCTCAGGAAAAGGAGAATTGAGCAGACGAAAAAAACGACTCCGGTCCATTTGTGCACCAGGATACTTTGCTCTGGTCCACCAAAAATATGAAAAAAGCCAAAGAAAACATGGGCAAAGAGGCCAATTCCGGAAAGTAGCAGTATGAAGAAGGATATGGCAACCGTCCAGTGAAGAATGCGGCCCCAGGTGGTAAAACGATCAATACAGTTTTTCGACATCATGATTCACCCCCATTGTTTTGCTGGTCCGAAGATTCGTTGACCCTTTTTGGGCCAACTGTCACATAGTGAAGGGCTGCAGCGCCGACAACGCCCCAGAAACCGAAAATCCCAAGCGGCTTGACAACATCTTTCCAGAAGAGCATTGAGGCAGGGATCGCAGGGTTTTCTGGTAGATCATAGGTACCTGGTTTGTCGTCAAGGACGTACAAAACCCCAAGACCGCCGAGGTCATGCTCGCCGTAGAGTTTCTTGCCAGCCGTTCTGGCCTCGGAGATTAGCTGCTCTCGATCACCGAACTGAAGGGTTTGGGTTGGGCAGGCTTTGACACAAGCCGGAAGAACACCATTCTGCACCCGATCTATACAGGCGTGACACTTTGTTACCTTTTCTTGTGCATCGTAGCGCGGCACATCGAA
>CALZIJ010000157.1 GCA_945787655.1 Nitrospiria bacterium
TCCTGAAAGCGTACGATTGCTGCAGCTTCCCCCGCCCCGATAATGCGCTGTCTGGCATCCCAGTCGGCACCAACAGGAAGACTCTCAAACTCTTTGAGAAGAATGGTATTGCTTCCGCCTGCCATCAGAAACCGTCGTAGATTTTGAGAATCGACTCAGGCTCGATCTGCTCGGGCACCTCGTAAAGCCTGCGGGGAGGCATGCCGTCCGAAGTCCCCAGCAAAGCACCCACCTTGGGGATCCGGTAACTGATAATGGCGTTACTCTTGGCCTTTGGCCGGCCGTCGATGTCGAGAGTTTCATCGAGGTCGGCCAGAACCATTTGCACCTTGTCCCAGTCGTTGTAAAAGTACTCCTGCAACAAGGGTATGATCTGACTTAGGAACACGCTTTCCAATTGCTGGTAGGTCTCGACCCCCAGGAAATAGGCATGACCGATCTGGTGGTCGCGGTCAAAAAGAAACTCGATCCGGTCGTTCATTGCCTCAAGCAGTTTTTCCAGGTCGATGCTTTCGGAACCATCCATGATAGGGATGCTCTTCTTGCTCAAAAGACCGGGCTGAGGCATCAGTTCCCTAAACTCGAAGCGTCTTCTTAAAGCCGTATCGAGCAAGGCGATGCTCCGATCCGCCGTATTCATAGTCCCAATCAAATGCAGATTGTCGGGAACGCCGAAAAGCGGTGCCATCGGGTCTTGGGTATGGGTATATGGAAGCCGAACCCTCAACCCTCCTTCCCACTGCCCAGACTCTTCATTCCATTTCATCCGCTTGTTCGGCTCCAGTAAGGTAATCAGCTCACCGAACACTTTGGAGATGTTTGCCCGATTGATCTCATCAACAAAAAGGGAATAACTGTTTTGGGGCTCGGCAACAGCACGCTGAACCATTTGCTTGAAGATCCCATCCATTACCTGATAGTTGATGGCACCAGAATCCCCTTCTTCATCGACAACGGGCTTAATTCCCTCAACAAACGCTTCAGAGGAGTAGCTCTGGTGAATAGTAACAAACTCATAACGACTGACCGCCTTATTCCGAGGGCTGAAAGAACGAATCTGCTCAAGAAATTCAAAAACATCGGGGGTTTGTTCCTTTATCAAATCTTGATGACACCGCCAGATTCCATTCTTATCTTTGTCGAAAACAAGAGGGTCACATCTTTTATGATGCTTGAGGTAAGGGCAGTCCTCAGTTGTATGACTATGCAAAATCACCCTGATGGTTGCCTTAGGGTAGCGCTGTGCAGTGACACTTTCTTTTCCTCTCAGAAGAGGATGTGCGAATATGGTGTCGATGCTTGCCGCTTCAAGATCTAAAAGTGCCACTGCCACCGCTTGAAACCACGTCATTTGGGTGCCAAGCTGTCGAGCAAACGAATTTTTGGTCTGAACCGCATCGTCCTCAGTGAAAAGAGGGATCAGAATTTTTTCTAAATAGTAGGTTTTCCCTGTTCCTGGAGGACCAAATAGAACCTGATTCAACGGGAGATTGACCCGGCATATTTCGGTCGGCTTCTCTTGCAAAAAGGGCTGGTCAGGCTCAGCCACCTTAGGAGTTTCCGCTTCTTTTTCCCGATAACCACCCCACTCCTGAGCAACCCAGAAAAAACTGTGGAGATCGATCATGTCGCGCGGGCGCCAATCGGCCAGAGCATTCCGAACCTCCCGCATGATCCTCAGAACGCGCTGATATTCATCCGGGGTCAATCGGTATCCACTGCCAAGCGGCTTTTCGTTGATGCTTCGTAGAAACCGATCGAAAGCTCGGGGCTTGATGAAGAAATGTTCGGCCGGATTCCAAATGAAGAGAAAAAATGAAGGGAATATCTTGGTGAGGCTGGGGGAACACTCCTGGGTGTTCATCCACTCGATCAGTGCTTCCAAAGAGGAGGACACTTCGGCACCTCTAGCTCCTTCGACAAACAGAGCATGAAGCAGAACCATGAACTGCCTGGTGTTTGCCTCATCCTTGAGAGTTTCATCGAGGAGATTGGAGATATCTCTCCATCCAGCCAGATTTTGTATTATGTTGACAACAGGGAGTTTTCTGCGCAAAAGACGCTCGAGAAGATCCCGAAAATCTTTCGGCGACATAGTGGTTGGTCCCTTTGCAACCCAGTCATCAAACATCTCATGGACTACATTCGACAGGGCTATTTTGTAGCTATATTCGTTTTCGAGGTATTGTTTCCCCGGATTATGGAAGTCCACGAATTGGGGAAGTTCTTTTTTAAAACGCTCCTTCAGCCAAGCCAAGTCCTGCATGTGACGCTCCATTCCAAGAAAAAGAATCAATCAAAAAAAACA
>CALZIJ010000158.1 GCA_945787655.1 Nitrospiria bacterium
GTAATATGTTGTCGGTAGGCCCTTCTTTTCGGAACCATACTTGGGATACGCCTGAACTCGCAAATCAAACAGGTCGCTGACAATCGTAGCGATGACTTTGTTTGTCGTTACTGAGCCATAACCACCTACAGAATGACCGCGCATTGAGAAAGCACGCTCAGGCCGGACGTCCGGGTCGAAACCATTTTTTAACGCGGTTTCATGGTCGATGCCGACCGTAAAATAGCGCTTACCGGTTCCGTTTTGCATATTTTCGTGAACAGAAATAAAGTCGCCAGGTCGAACATCTCGACTGCCCAAACCGGCTGAACCGGAAAAGATTTGTGGAATGGCTGAAATTTTCGAATACCCTTCAACGCCGTTCATTGCATCTGAAAAAGCGGATTTAATCTCCAGCGTCAAAGGGTTGGCCTGTGCCAACGGGTTGTCCATTCTTTCTATAATCGAAAAAGCTTTGACACTCTTGAGTGCCTCCACAATTTGTTTCCCTGGAAACGGACGGAAGGCGACAATGTTTAAAACGCCCACCTTTTGACCCTGTTCGCGCAGGTAATCCACAGTGGCCATGGCGGTTTCCATATAAGATCCCAGACCGACGATGGCGTATTCCGCATCTTCGAGTTTGTAGCCTTGTACGAAGTCATAGCGGCGCCCGGTCATTTTATAAAATTCATCCATTGCTTCTTGCAGTGCCTCAGGGACCTGGTCATAAAAATGGCGCTGGGCGATTTTGCCTTTCATGTAGCTGTCCTGGTTTTGCACCACGCCGGTCATGATGGGGTTTTTAGGATCCATGAAATTACGGAGTTTTTTCTCGGGATGACCAATGTATTTTTCCATCATTTCGGGTTCATGAAAAAGGACGTTTTCGATGGTATGTGTTGTCAGAAATCCATCCTGAACATTTAGAAATGGTGTGTGGGAGTCCTCAGCCGCACGTCGTGCGATGAGGGCAAGGTCGCCGACATTTTGTGCATTCATGCCAAATAGCATACCCCAGCCGCAGTCGGCCACCGCCATCACATCATCGTGACCTGCATGCACGTTTAAGGAATGCGAGGTTAAGGCGCGAGCGCCGATGTGAAAGACTGCCGGTAACCTTTTACCGGAGATTGTATAAAGAACCTCTTTCATCAGAACCAAACCCTGCCCCGAAGTGAAGTTGCTGACCCGCCCGCCTGTGAGTGCAAACCCTTCACTACTTGTTGCCGAGCTATGCTCTGATTCCAGTTCTAAAAACGTGAGCGTGTCACCCCAGAGGTTCTTTTTACCGTTTGCAACCGCATTCTGATAACCGTGCCCCATAGTGGTGGAAGAAGTGATTGGATAGGCACACGCACCCTGTGTGATGTGAGTGTCGACCCAGACGACCATCCCGGCTCCATCCGAAGTTGTGGGCATGCCCGGGTACGGGAATTTCTCTATCTTACCGGTTCCTTTCACCATATAATACCTCCAAGACAGGTTAATAATGTCCGTGATTAGACCCAACCCTCCTGATGCAGTGCACGGTGAAGTTTTAAATAAAAGAAATTGTAACCAGGCGCAAAGAGCGCGAAGAAAAAAATAAAAAAGTTTTGTTTACTTTGTGCCTCTGCGTCTTTGCGGTTAGAATTTTTAGCTAATTTTAAAAACCCGTTTTAAGACTCCCGAGTCATCTTTGGTTTTGGTGACTTGCTGGATAATCGTATTGGTAAGTGTTTGGAATGCTTTCGAGACTGGGGAATCGGGATCGGATATCGTGATCGGTTTTCCGGTGTCGCCGCCGATTCTGACTTTAGTATCAAGGGGTATTTCGCCGAGGAAGGGAACTTTAAATTTTTGGCTGGCCTTTTTGCCGCCACCGTGGTCGAAAATTTCCGTGCGCTCATCGCAATGGGGACAGACGAAGTAACTCATATTTTCAACGACGCCAAGAATTGGAACTTCTACTTTTTTAAACATGTTGATACCTTTCTTGGCATCGGCAAGCGCGACGTCTTGCGGAGTGCTGACTACGACGGCGCCCGTTAATGGCAACGATTGGGTTAACGTGAGCTGCGCATCACCCGTTCCGGGCGGCAAATCGATAACTAAATAATCCAATTCGCCCCAGTCGACGTCTTGCAGAAATTGCTGAATCATTCGTCCCACCAAAGGACCACGCCAGATAATAGCCGTGTCGCCTTGTGAGATAAATCCTACGGAAACCATCTCGACGCCGTAACTGGATAACGGAGCGATTTTGTCATTGCGGGTACCGAGTTTGCCATCCACGCCCATCATCATTGGG
>CALZIJ010000159.1 GCA_945787655.1 Nitrospiria bacterium
GCCCGTGCAGTCATTGAGCACAGTGAATGCAACCTGGTTCTGAGCGATGACGGCCTGCAGCACTATGCGCTTGGCCGGGATATTGAAATAGCAGTTATCGATGGGGTCCGCCGGTTCGGGAACGGCCGGTTACTCCCCGCCGGTCCGCTGCGTGAGCCGTTGTCACGTCTCGGGGAAGTGGACCTGGTGGTAGTGAACGGTGGCACAGATGACAGCGAATATAAGATGCAGGTGCAGGTGGTACAGGCGTACAAACTGGATGATGTAAGCATGGATCGCGCGTTAGCTGATTTTCACGGTACGGCCGTCCACGCCATAGCCGGCACAGCAACTCAGCAATGCTCGGATCGGCATTTCTATGTCCTTGATGTGTACTGGGATCGCGTGGACGTGACCTCATTTAAACAAAACGGCTTCGGCGAACACGCCGAGTTTGTACCGGTGCCTAGTGAGGTCGAGGAATTCCGTACTCGGAATCGCGGCGGCACTTATACTGGAGTTAAAAAAAATAATTTGGAGATTGTTGTCAGGGGCGTTGTGGTCAAAAAGAGGGTAGGATTCAGAGGGCAAGAAACACGGCAAAATAGTGACGCCGTTTCAGGGAAAGGAAAGGCGTACCGTAATTACTTCCAGACGTTAATTGATGAACTTAGAGAGAAATATCAATTTACAAATGCAAAGATTGGCCATCCGAAAAAGGTGCATTCCTTTTCCTCTGGCATCTCAGGCATCCGTTTTAAAGCTTCCTTTGCACAAGGCGGAAAGGCACGCACGGAGCTTTATATAAATGTCGGTGACGTTGAGAAAAATAAAGCATTATTTGATTGGCTATACGATCAAAAATTAAATATCCATTCCAAGTTGGGTAAACAGATTGAATGGGAGCGTCTTGACGATAAAAGAGCTTCAAGAATTGCGATATATAGGGACGGATCAATTCAATCCAACGAAGAGGAATTGATAGCAATGAGAGATTGGCATATTGAAAATCTTAAAATTTTCAAGAATATTTTTTCACCCCTGATCAAGGAAGGGCTAAAAGCGATAAAATAAAGCCGCATTGCAAGGTTATTGAGCCGAAACAAAAAGCTTTGTGCCTGATTAATAGCGTGGGGGTTGTAGGAAAACCTCATTTCTATAAATCACGATTTATTGAACAGGGCCCTGATATGGCTGACAGGGATTGTCTGTTGTTTGGTTTATGCATTCGAAGCAGTTGCGCAGGGTGCAAAGTCCACAGGAATGATACATATAAACTGGGATTTCTTGTTTTTTAGCGCTGACAACGGCTTTGTTACGCGCCTGGTGAGAGACTTTGTTGGTGAATAGAACTACCGCATCAGCTCCTTGAATGCTGCTGGCGATTCTTGAATTATCTGTGGAGTAAATGGTGATTTGATGGCCGTGTTTTTTTGCTTCACGTCGGTAGTGCTGCGCCAGGCGGCCCATCCCTCCGATCAGAACGATACTCATCTTCCCTTCCCTTCGGCTAGAACTTGTTTTTCAGAATGATATTGAAAATCGTTATCACTGTCAACATGAGAATCCCTATGCCCACTTAAGGGCGCTGCTTAAGCTGCGGAAAAGGGAACGGTTTATTTTTTAACGGTCCGGTAACGGCACGATAACCAGGACATATTTAAAGCCCTTGGATCCCCCGTTGTCCTATAAGTTGTCTCAGAATTGATTCCTGGATATCCTAAGGATTTATCGGACATGAAAACGGGCCAGATTTACCACCGGCGACTCAGCAAGCCCCACCGTTTTTTTTGGTTATAAAGTTGGCCCTTCGCAGCTCCTCGGTCAATTCCCCAAAGAACACAAATAGGTCATTTGAGGCCACGGAAGCGGAACGCTTTGTTGGAAGAGGAGACCAGGACAAACTGGGGGCCGCCCTCCAATTTTGGCGGTCACCCGTCCGACCCACCCCAGGTCAATATTTCAACAAATGTCAAAGGGTTGCCTCCCGCGCCACCTGTTAATGATTCAGGGAATAAGGGTAAGGCTTCGGAATTCCTTCTTAAAAAAGGAATGTTTTTTTAACAGGGCTCATTTGGCACACACTTAGCAAAATAGAAAGTACCTCCTTGGCAAGGTAGTTTTTTTTAAAACGGGTCAGTACGATTCACTTTTG
>CALZIJ010000160.1 GCA_945787655.1 Nitrospiria bacterium
CCGGCCGGTCATGAAGCGGTCCGTGCGATCTTTAAGGAGAGAAAAAAATGAAATATGCCTATTATCCCGGTTGCGCAGGAAAAGGAGCCACACCCGAACTGCATCAATCCACGATGAAGGTGGTTGAAGGGCTTGGCATAGATGTTCATGAGTTGACCGCGTTTAACTGTTGCGGGGCCGGTGTGCTGGGTGAAGCCGATCCAGATCTTGCTTATATTATGAATGCAAGAACCCTGGCGACGGCGGAATCATTGGGCCTGGATATTATGACCGTGTGTGGAACCTGCCAGGGGGTACTGGGAGGAGCGAATAAAAAACTTCAAAAAGACAAGGTTTTGCGGGAAAGAATCAATCAGGCCTTAAAGTCGTCAACCGGACTGGAATATCAGGGAACAATCAAGGTTAAACACCTTCAATGGATTCTGGTGAAGGATTACGGCATTGAGCTTTTAAAAAAGCATGTCTCCAATCCGTTGACCGATGTGTCGATCGCCCCTTTTTACGGGTGTTATATTTTAAGGCCGGACTCCGCAACCGGTTTTGATGACTGGGAAAACCCTCAGTCCCTCGAAAAACTGATTAACGCCCTGGGTGCTTACCCTGTCGCATATGATGACCGGACAAAATGCTGCGGGTTTCCGGTCTTTTTGGAAAAAGAGGAGATTTCTACCGGAATGGTTGAAAAAAGGATCGGTTCGGCAAAAAAAGCCGGCGGCGATGCCATGGTTACCCCCTGCCCGCTTTGTCATATGGGGCTGGACATCAAACAGGACAATGCGAATGACGTCCACGCCCAAAAGGAAGGGTCGGGAAAAAAACTGGACATGCCGATACTTCATTTGCCACAATTGATCGGTTTGGCCATGGGGTTTTCACCGAAATCGCTCGGCATGAAACATCATCTTGCACCAACCGCGTCTTTTATTCAAAAAATCGGTTGATTTTATTATTCTTGGTTCAATGTGTTGTCTTAATCGCCATTAAGGAGTAGTCATGTCAGATCAGAAGCCGGTAGAGCTTAAAACGGGTGACGAGGCCCCGACCTTTGTCCTTCCCTCGGATCGTGGAGAGGATGTTGATCTTCAATCCTTCCGCGGTAAAAAAAATGTGGTACTCTATTTCTATCCGAAAGACAGTACGCCAGGGTGTACGACAGAGGCCTGCAATTTTCGTGATGCGGTATTCGAATTTAATAAAGTCGATACGGTTGTGCTGGGTGTCAGCCGGGATTCAGTTGCATCCCATCAACGCTTTGTTGAAAAGCAGGGGCTGAACTTCCCCTTGCTGAGTGATGCAGATGGAAAAGTATGCGAGGCCTATGGCGTATATCGTTTAAAAAAGAATTATGGACGGGAATACATGGGTATTCTCCGCTCTACGTTTATTATCGGTAAGGATGGTCGGATTAAACACGCGATTTACGGGGTAAAAGTCAAGGGGCATGCCGACGGGGTACTTTTTGCCGTCCAAGAGATTTAAGGCAATAAACAGGTTTTTTAAAATTGACAACCCAGAAAATGCCGTGATATATATCTGTTATCTTGTTTGAAATCACTATTGAGGAGGAAAAAGAAATATGGCGCTTTTGATTACGGACGAATGTATTGCGTGCGCGGCTTGCCTGCCGGAATGTCCGAACGAGGCAATTTTTGAAAATCTGGACGACTGCGAAGCTGAAGGGTTAAAAGTCACCGGAGAGGAAGAGGGCGAAGATACTGAAACACAAATGTCCTACGTTGACGGCGATAACATTTATGTCATTACCTATGAACGGTGCACTGAATGTGTCGGTCATTTTGACGAACCTCAATGCGCTGCTGTTTGTCCCGTATCGGACTGCTGTATTTCTGATCCCACTTATCCGGAAACAGCCGAAGTCCTTTTGCAAAAGGCGATTGATCTGAATCCGGATTTTCTGGATAAAAAGGCCGATGAATTCCAAGGCAAGAAAATTAAAAAGACAGTGGAAGAGGCTCTTGTTGAGATAGAGGCGGCCTTGAAGCGAGGCGGGTCCCATCCGGGGACCACCCCACCGACCACACCCTGTTGGTGTGACCATCCAACCGTTGGGTTTCGGTACCCGACGTGGGGTCCCAGATCCGCACCGTT
>CALZIJ010000161.1 GCA_945787655.1 Nitrospiria bacterium
CTCCGCCACCATCTCGGCCGTCCAGTCGAGCAGCGGGTGGTATCGCAAGACCCCGCGGCGCCACCTCTCCTCGGAAAGGAGCGTGGCGCGGTTGTCGCTCTGGGTCGCCCGAACCCCGTTGATCCAGACGTCGTGGGACGCCAGAACCGGCTCGAGGGACGCCACTTTGTTGAGATGGCAGCAGTAGGCCGGATCCGACGCGAAAAGCAGCCGCCCATCGGCATCGCGCTGCTGCAGGCGCGAGACCTCCGAGCGCAGGCTTCGGACCGTGATCCCGAGGCGGGACTGGAGATCGCGGCGGAAAACCAGGGTCTCCGGACAAGGACCGACCTATGTCCGATCAGGCGGCGATCTGATTCAATCTGGGTTTCACCTGGCCCCCCCATAAAGCCAAATCCGCCCCGTTGACGTTCAAGGTGGGTCCAGGATCTGACAAGCCGGGACCGTTGATAGCTCAGGGCCGCCAACTCAACCTGAAGTCCGCCTTCGCGGGTGCGGGCGCGCTCGCCGAATATTTCAAGAATCAGCGCAGTCCGGTCAATGACCTTGCATTTCCAATCCCGTTCCAGATTCCTTTGCTGCACCGGCGACAGTTGACCATCGATTATAACGACAACAATGTGTTCGGACTCAACGATGTCTTTAAACCGGGCAACGGTTCCGCGGCCAAAATAAGTGCCTGGAACCATTTTGGAAATACTGACGATCTCGGATTGTTTGACCATCAATTCGATGGCATTGGCAAGACCGACGCATTCTTCCAGTAGAGAATCAGGGTCGCGGGATACGTGTTTGTCGGATTTTATGCGGGGATGAATGATCAAACACGCTTGACGGCCCCCATCCTGAGACCGGGTACCAATCTCTTTCCCATTATTTTTGGACAATCTATTCCGTATTGCCTTCTTCTTTTTCCGGTTCAAACAATTGCACCGGGGTGGACGGCATCACCGTGGAAATAGCATGTTTGTAAACAAGCTGCGTGTGTCCATCTCTACGTAAAAGGACGGAAAAATTATCAAACCAGGTGACAATTCCTTGAAGTTTAACACCATTGACGAGAAATACAGTAACCGGAGTCTTGTTTTTTCTGATGTGATTTAAAAACACATCCTGAACATTTTGTGATTTTTCGGATGCCATGGGTGTTTCCCCTATTGTTTCTTATCGGGCAGTTTTGAACGGCATGGGCCAAAACCGCACCTTCATGCAATAAATATAAAAACCGGTCCCCCTAGTTTCTCAAAAAGAAACATTTGTTATGCAAACCGGGCGTTCATTACATTACAACCTCAAGGCGCGGTTGCAAAGCTCTTCACAGCTTTCAACATGCAAAGTGGGGGGGAAATCTTCGAATTCTCCCTTTTCCGGTGCTTTTTTGCGGACCAGAACGGGAACGCAGCCCGAATTCACGGCGCATTCCAGGTCAATCCAGGCATCGCCGGCGAACCAAACCCCGTTTCCGGGGGAATGACCGCTCCCGTCCAGAGCCAAAAATACCGGATCAGGGGCGGGTTTATCCCGTCTCGCATCCGTGGCGCCGATCAACCTGCCAAAATAATGGTCCCAGCCCAAAAAGGATGCCTCCTTACGTAAGAAGTCGCCTTTCTTATTGCTGACTACGCCCATATACATTCCATCGCGGCTGAGGGCCTCAAGCATTTCACCCGCCCCCGGAAGGGGACGCAGTTCATCCAGGTGAATATTGGAAAAAAACCTGTAATAGGTCTCCCCTGCTTCTTCCCAGCGATCGCCAAACAAGGTGGGAAAGCTGTCACGAAGCGAATGGCGGACCTGGTTCTTGGCCTCTTCCAGGGTCCATGAGGGAAGGCCATAGGCATCAAACGTCGCGTTCAGGGATTGATGGATCACCTGCCAGGAATCAATCAGGGTGTTGTCCCAGTCAAAAAGAATGGCTCCCGGTTTATTGTCGGAAAAGTCGTTCACGCCAGCGGTTCCTGAGTATCGAGGTAGTTTTCGTAAAAAGTAAGTAAATTTTCCGCGACCGGCCCCGTTTTTCCCGTTCCGATTTTGGCTTTGCCGAGTGCTTGTTC
>CALZIJ010000162.1 GCA_945787655.1 Nitrospiria bacterium
AGATCAGAGCCCTCGAGAATTATAAAAAAGCGGGGTATAGTACCGATTCCCTCGCCAAGCGTGAAAAACTCGAGGATAATGGATAGGGCCCCAAACGCCAGATATGGCGATGCGAGATCCAGCGATCCTGACATATTCGGCAGGAAAATATGGTCAGAGGCTGCCGATAATTAGGTAGGTGTTCACGGGTTCAAAGGTTCAGGGGTTCAAGGTTGCATTCTCGTCCCTGGACTGCAATTGGGATGCGTAATTACGAGAAAAGCGTCAGCTTCGTCAGGTCTAATCCAAAATTTGAAGCCAAATTGGCAACTATTTGGGATAAGGATGATTTTTAACTAGGACTTCGGGTCTTTAATGCCTTCTTTGTCCTTAACCCTGAACGTTGAACCCTGAACCTGTGAACGGTTACTATAATAGTTAGCCTATTCCTTTATGTGTCTTTCACTTTGATGTTGCTTTTGGAAGTTGTGCTATCGATTTGTTAGGTTAGAACTTTCAAAGGACATTTCACTTAGCCTTCCGCATCTGTCAAATCAAGTTTGGGTTGATAATCAATTCTGATTTTCTGCTTTTTTATCAGTTCCAACAACCGCTGCGGATAATCCGTCATGATGCCATCCACACCTAGTTTCAAAAGGCGCTTCATTGAATCGATGTCGTTTACCGTCCACGCTTGAACCCGCAGGTTGCGGGCGTGAGCCGCTTCTATAAATCTCCTGTTTATGACCCGGTGATCACGAAAGGTTTCAGGAACCTGCAGTGCCTGGGCGTCCGGTGAGTATGCGGATTCCAGATAAAGTTTTTGAAGACCGTAAAACAGCAGCGCCTCAGATGATCCGGCAGATGTGGCAACCCGGGGACAAAGCGAGCGAAATTCTTTCAAGGAATCGGCATCGAATGAAGCCACCATGACTTTTTCTGTCATCTGATGATCACGAACCAACCGGCACAGGGATTCAATCGTGCTTGAGCGGGCATCTTTGATTTCAAGGTTGATCCTTGTTTGCGGGAAAGCATTAAACACTTCGTCCAGGGTTGGGATCTTGATTCCTTTGTTTCGCAAGGGAAAAGTTTGGTCAGGTATATATCTATCTCGTTGCTTGTTTAAAACACAGCCCCACTTACATCTCCTTTGCCCTTTTTCTTAATTCAAATTTCTGTATTTTACCGGTTGACGTCTTAGGAACTGCCCGTCGCTGGTGCCGCGTACATCCATTTCAAGCACGTCGACTCTCAGTTTAACTGCCTTGCGGTAGGTGTAAAGGGTGTTTTCCGGACCCAGACTGCGGCCGCCGCGATGGGCGATGACAAGGAATTTATCCGGATAGAAGTAGGGGTGGTCCGAAACGGGCCTAGCGAACAAACATAAGACTTCAAAGGCAATCAAAAAGATAAGCACCAAGATAAGCAGAGTTTGGAATCGCTTTTGCAGCATTTAATGACTATTTCTGTTTGTTTTCAGCCGTTTTAATGCTCACAACGAAAATTTTAATTAATACGGCATTGACGCTTTTGCTTAAACTAAGGAGGCAATAATTAATTAGAGACATGGTCTGATGCAGTTTAAAAATATATTCATCACCCCGGTGAAATGGACTACGTATTTCACTGGGCAGGCAGAGACACGGAGCACACAGAGAAGTTGTTTTTTTGTCGGACCGGGAGACGACGGTCCAACAAATATCTCAGCCCTGCGGGAGATAAACGGCAGCAGAGCGCTGCGAATGCGATATTCGCGGCTGGAAGCCGCTCCCACAATATATGCTATTTCCGAATTTTCTGACAACAGGTTGTCTGTCAGATAAAACCCGTTAAGGGCCTAATTCAGCGCGCAGAATTTTCAAATATCATTCAAACTTTCCGGCTAATCGGAGTTGTCTATTGCGGTAATTTAAAATTCAGTTTGAGCAGGTTTTTAATCGGTAGAAAACAGGGAAGCACATCCGGCGGCCATTGGAACCACGTCCATTTTTCGCACTTGTCAGGTTCTTTGACCACCGGTGTACCCGCATCGTAATCCGCCGTTACAAACAAGGTGACATAATGCTTGCTTTCGTCGGCAAAGATATCGTTGGTGTAGGGACCGTAGCACAAATTTTTAATTTGGATCCCCGTTTCTTCAAATACTTCTCTTGTGGCACAATCTTCAATGGATTCATTAAATTCCAGGTGGCCGCCCGGGAAAGCCCAGGTGCCTGAACCATGGGCGTTTTTGCGCTTTCCCAAAAGCACCCGGTTGTCTTTTATGACAATAACGGCGATACCGACTAACGGTCTTTTGTCCATATCCATATATAAAGTTCAATTTTTTTCGGCTTTTCCGGGATATGAGATTATTTTTTTTCTGAGAAAAAATCCTCTTCTCATTACTATACGGTTCCGTATTCCTTTATTTCCGACTTCCGCATTCTGACTTCTTTTATATCTGCCTTTACGCCCTGCGCTATGCCCTTTGCTTAATCTTTCCGCATTCCAACTTCTTTTTTTATATGCCCTCTGCTATGTGTTTCCGACTTCCGCCTTCCGACTTCCGAATTCTACTGTTTTGTCATCCTTCTTTAGCTGCTAAAAACCGACCGGCATGGAGCTCCCGGACAAGTTCGCGTTCATTGCGGAAATCTTTTTCAAAGACCGTCAGCCAGTTGCCGACTTCATCGACTCGGTGGGCATCACTGCCGCCGGTTCCGGGAAGACCCAATTTTTCGGACACCTTACGGGCCATATCGTTCTCATCCGTTGACAGCCTGCCGTTTCCGACCTCGACGGCATCGACAAATTCAAGTGCTTTTCGCCTGCAGGCTTGCTCCACCGTCATCTGGAGTTGACCGATGCCAAAGGTTTTAAACCCGCGGAAGGGGTGGGCCGCGATCATATAGCCACCGGCCGTTTTTACTTCTTCACTCAGCTCCTGGATCATCAGCAGTTCTTTGATGTCTTTATAAAGCCCAAAAACCAGCATATCCCCCTGATTGGTCGTAAACTCGTTTCCGCGGAA
>CALZIJ010000163.1 GCA_945787655.1 Nitrospiria bacterium
CGAAGACGATCTCTACGTCGTTCCGAAACGTGTCGCCAGGCGGCCGGAGCCTCAAAATAAAAAACGTCCGCCGAGTCCTCGACGAACGAACGACGGAAAACGCTCCCGCCGACCCGGCGTGAAGAAAGAGCAATCGAAACGCCGCAAATAGCGCATCCTTCCATTCCCTTCATTCCGCTACCCACAGGCATGCAGCCCAAAGACCCGCCTCCCGATTCGCCTTGAATACGAACAAGGCTCGGCCGGCATCCCTTTGACGCATCTTGACTCGTCCAATGAAACTCCTGTAGTTATGATCTTATACCGGTATTTAAATTTTGGGATGACGCGCATAATTTCAAAACAGGTCCTAAGAGATTTCTCCCTTTTCTCCGGTCTCGACGACCAAGAAATCGCGTCCCTCCGCGCCGCCGCGACCATCAAGCAATACGCGAAAGGCAGCGTGATCTTATTACAAGGCGATTTAGGGGACGGCCTATATCTTGTCCTGTCCGGCGAAGTCAAGGTGACCATTTTAGGCGACGATGGCCGGGAGCTTATTCTCGGCTTTCTCAAAACCGGCCTTTCTTTTGGGGAAACCTCCCTTTTTAATGCCCAACCGAGATACGCCAGCATCGTAACAACGGCACCGTCTAAATTGCTGGTGATCTATCGACAGGCCTTTTTGTGTTGTGTGAAGCATAGGGCCTCTCTTTTGACCCGATTAAACGATGGCTTATGCAAACGACTGCGCGCCACGGGAGAGTTGTTGGCGGATCGTGCCTTTTTAAATGCACAGGCCCGCATTTCGAAAGCCTTGCTCGCCCTGGGGGAGGCCGTCGGCAAACCGGATGCATCGGGAAATGTCGTGATCTCCAAAAGGCCCACACAAAAAGATTTTGCAGCGATGGCCGGCACGACCCGTGAAACGGTCAGCCGTGTCCTCAACGATTTGAAACGCCGGGGATTGATCTTTGGCCATGGACGAAGAATCGTCCTGGGAAAACACCTTCGGCATGCCCATGCGGAAACAGAACCGAAAATGTATAAATAAATCGACCCCACCCATGCGTCCTGAAGGCTTCTGCCGATCGATTTCATCCCGCCCCTTCTACCGGCACACCCGGAAAATCCACATCATTTATTCTAAATCCCCCGGCGATTTCGTGACAGAGGTCACACATATTTCACAGGGCGGGCTCAAAATAGAAGTGCAACACTTTACGGAGGTAAAGTGTTGCGATGGGAAAACAATACAGTCATTTGAGTTGTGAAGAGCGGACATTGATCCAGTTGAGTCTTGAGCGGGAATGTTCATTGAGCGATATAGGCAGTAACCTGGATAGGCCAACAAGCACGATCATCCGGGAGTTGAAGCGTAACGGCTGGAACACGAAGCGTCCTCGGCAAAGGGGCAGACCTCCAGTAGCAGGCGGTTACCGTGCAGTTGTCGCCCAGCAGCAGGCAAATGAACGGTCGACCAAAGCCAGGAAGGCAAAACGGTTGTTTGAAGGCGGAGAGCTTTGGGACTCGGTTGAATCGCTGTTGCGAGATTTTCACTCACCAGAGCAGATTTCCGGTATACTCAAGCGCATGAACCCCGATGACAGCGCGCTTCAGGTGAGCCATGAGACGATCTACACGGCAATTTATGCCATGCCTCGCGGAGGATTGAGGAAAGATCTGATTGCTTGCTTGCGTCAGTCACGCAAGAGTCGAAGGCCACGCGCTCGCGGCAATGATCGTCGGGGTAAGATCTCCGATATGGTCAGTATTCATGAGCGCCCTGCCGAGATAGAGGAACGCCTTGTTCCCGGTCATTGGGAAGGAGACTTGATCAAAGGGGCTCGCAACGCATCTTCGGTCGGTACACTGGTGGAGCGAAACAGCTTGTTCGTCACGCTTGTAAAAATGGACAGTGCCAGTGCTGAAGATGCTCAGAAGGGCTTTGCCCATGTCTTGAACCGTATCGATGTTCAAAAACGGCTTAGCATGACTTATGATCAAGGAAAGGAAATGGCCTGGCACGAGAAATTAGCTGAAGACACAGGGATCAATGTTTACTTCGCTGATCCTCATAGCCCCTGGCAACGGGGGATCAATGAAAATACCAATGGGCTGTTGAGGCAGTATTTGCCCAAGGGAACTGACCTGTCTGTGTTTACTCAAGACGAACTGGATCAGATTGCCTGGAAGTTAAACACAAGACCACGAAAAAGCTTGGATTTTAAGTGCCCTGTTGAGATTTTTATGCCAGAGTCTTTCGACTTTAAAAAACATTTCAGTCATGTTGCACTTCGATCTTGAAACCGCCGTTTCTATAAATCCAAATAAAGTGGAGGAAAAGATGAAGAAAATTTGTTTTCTGGTTTTCGTATTTTCCCTGCTTCCCACCCAGGCTTGGGCCGCCGCCGATACCGGCGTAATCGTAGAAGTCTATGCCCACCCAAACGGCTGGATGGCGCTGAGGCTCGATAACGGCTTGCCCAACGCAAATGCCCAAAATAATTGCGGCACTACTGGCAATGAATGGGCGGGCGTGGAGGTGAGTGCCGACCCGAGTATTAAATCGGCCATTCTAATGGCCAAGGCCGCGGGTTCAACCGTAACCCTAGTGACGCTGGGGAATTGCGCGGGAGGATGGATAAAAATTGAAGCGATGCATATTAAGTAGAATACAAAGATCGCATAATTTTGTACTTATCGTGAGTCTCGGAAGAATCATTATTGTGGATACAGCATAAAACAAGACACGCTTAAAAAAGAAGACAACGGTAGACGTCAAATATTGTGATAAGGCTGAAAAGACAGATAGATGTTGCTGTAAATCGTT
>CALZIJ010000164.1 GCA_945787655.1 Nitrospiria bacterium
AAATTTAGCCAAAAACAAACCCAAGGCAGACCGTAAGAAGTATATAGATGAGGCTCTCAAGTATATGAGTAAAAGCGATGTCAATAAAGTGTTTCCGCAGCATTAATTGAAGCAACCCTTATATTAACGATCACTAAACCCACATTCTGTTTTTAATAAAAAACAATTGATTTAAATCACGGTAAACACTAATTGAATGTTTTATTGAATCAGGAATTCGATCTGCCAAGCTTGATATTACTCAGATAAGGTGTAAACGGGCATTCCCGAACAAAAATACTGGAGAATGAGGATCTTTTGTTGACCGAGTTAACATGGCAATTCCATTTCGGAATAAAAGACAAAAAACAAAATAAAAAAAAGATTTAGGCCGCATTCCACATAGTCCATTAAGCATGGTTTCGACCTAATATCTGTTGGACTTGCCGGAAAAAAGGGGAAGAAGGCATAACGTATAGTAATAATTAAAAAATTTTTAACAGTTGCTACCTGTGGTAAGTGTCGAATAATGAGATATGTGCTTAAATGAAAGTATGATTTTTGGCAAAGACACCTGCGGTTTCTCTGGCTCTTCCCTTTACCATGGGGGCGGCAATCAACTGAGTAGGTAGGAAGATAAATTGGACACAGCCACGACCACAATTCAGAAGGTTATGCAACTTGGCTGGGAAGCCTATGAAAAAGTGCGTCCCTTGCCGACTCATGTCCGTGAAGCCGTAAAAGCCATTATTGCATGTCGAACCAAGGCCTTGGGCGGCCATGTGCAAGGCTGTCCGGACGGCCATTTCACGAGGCACTGGTACAACTCCTGTAAGCACCGGTTGTGTCCCCAATGCGCCTACATTTTAGTGGAAAGGTGGTTGCGGAAACAAAAGGCAAGACTTCTGGGCTGCGACCATTATCATATGATCTTCACCATCCCACATCAACTCCACGGCATATGGCTTCACAATGTCAAGCCCATGACCAACCTGCTGTTTCTGACCGTCCGCGATACCCTTTTCAACTTCATGGCCGACGAAAAACATTGCGGCGCGCAGCCCGGAATAATTTCACACCGGTGGCGGTCCGGCGCCGGATGGTTCCTGGCGCCGGCCAAAACGAGACACGCTGCTGCCCTACACGGCGGTGATGATCAAATTCCGGGGCAAATTGCTCGACCGTCTGGACCGGGCAATTGAGAAAGAAAAAATTATTTTGCCCGCGGACATGAACCACCGGCAATGGACCAATCTCAAGAATAAGCTCGGCCGTAAGGTAACATGGAATGTCAATATTCGGGAGCGTTACCCGCACGGCAAAGGGGTGCTGATCTATCTGGCCAGGTATCTGCGGGGCGGGCCGATTGCCAACCACAGGATTGTTTCATGCGAAAATGACGAGGTAACATTCAGCTATCGGGTCAACGGCAAAAAATCCAAAAAGAAAGATTTCATAAACCTGCCCATTGGAGATTTTATCAAGCGTTACCTCCTGCATGTCCAGGCGCCAAACAGCAAAAATGTTCGATCTTATGGGCTTTACGCGCCAGACAAGAAAAAAGATCTGGAAAAATGCCGGAGCATATTCGGTCAATTACCGGTTGCAGAAGAAGAATTTCTTACCTGGCAGCAATTTTGTGAAGAACAGGGAGAAGAGCATCCGGAACTCTGTCCCGTGTGTGAAAAAAAACTTGTCCATCTCGACTCGATTCCAGCGGAAAGAGACCCGCTTCAGGTAAAGGTGGCATTAGAAAAAAAATGGCGGAGGTTGCAGCTCAAATTTCCATTTTCGGTTGGAGATGGAGTGATCTACGATGGAGCTTTTATTTGAAACCGGATGGCTGATATTATCGGGAAGGTGCGTCATCTGGACCCGCCAAACAGATACAATTCTCCCCGGTTGTCAAATGAGTTGTCGATGAAAAGCATTTTAAAATAAAAAATGAAGCAATATAGAGAAAGCCGGCAGAGTTTTTTCCACTTCCGGCAACTTTTGGAACAAGCGGGGGGGCCTTAAACTCCATAGATTTAATATTACCGGGCAGATTGACCCTCGGGGGCGGCCTGTCCAACCAAACGTTCAAGCCGACATGGATGAAATATCGTGCCTCACTTTAGCCTACGGGCACGCGGCTTAACTAACCGTTGGACTTGCCGAACAAAAGGGGAAGAAGGCATAATGTCCTGTAATAATGAATTATTTTGCAGAAGACGCAACAGCGGGTAAGTGTTAAATAATGATATTTTGGCTTGAATTAAAGTTTTTTTTAACAAAGACACCTGCGGTTTCTCTGGCTCTTCCCTTTACCTCGGGGGCGACAATCAACTGAGTAGACAGGAAGTTAAATTGGATACAGCCACGGCCACAATTCAGAAGGTTATGCAACTTGGCTGGGAAACCTATGAAAGGGTGCGTCCCTTGCCAACCCATGTCCGTGATGCCGTAAAAGCCATTATTGCATGCCGGACCAAGGCCTTGGGAGGCCATGTGCAAGGTTGTCCTGACGGCCATTTCACGAGGCACTGGTACAATTCCTGTAAGCACCGGTTGTGTCCCCAATGCGCCTATATTCTTGTGGAAAGATGGTTGCGAAAACAAAAGGCCAGACTCCTGGGCTGCGACCATTATCACATGATCTTCACCATCCCGCATCAACTCCACAGCATATGGTTTCACAATGTTAAGCCCATGACCAACCTGCTGTTTCTGACCGTCCGCGATACCCTTTTCAACTTCATGGCCGACGAAAAACATTGCGGCGCGCAGCCCGGAATAATTTCA
>CALZIJ010000165.1 GCA_945787655.1 Nitrospiria bacterium
GGGCGAGCTGCGCCAGGCTGATATGGGCCTGGCTGAAGGTTTTCCAGTATCGGATCTCATAGTTGTAGAGCGTGAGTTGGGCGCGCACGAGGTTGAGGAAATCCACCTTGTTCACCTGATAGCCCGCCAGCATGGAGGCCACGGTCTGCTTGGCCTGGGGGATGATGCCGCGTTTAAAGAGATCTGTCTGCTCACGCAGTTGGCGGTAGCCGGCAAGTGTTTGAGAGATGTCCGCCGCGATTTCGTTTTGTTTTTCAAAGAGGGCCAAACGTGCGGTGTTAAGTTCATCGCTACGCTGGTCGATGGCCTTGCTTTGCTTGTTTTTCCCGTAGACGGGCAGGTTCATCGAAAAGAGCAGGCTACCGAAATCGTCCCGGTCCGTACCATTGGGGTTTGTGCCCCGCCGGTAGCCGTAGACCGCACCCAGTTTAAAATCGGGGGCGTATCCTTTTTTGGCCAAGTCGAGCCGGGAACGTGATGCCGCAATTTTCATTTTGATCTCGGCCAGCATGGGCCGCTCGTTTTTAAAACTTTGCAGCAAGGCTTTTTCATCCGGTGCGGGCGGCAATGTTTCAGACACCGTTCCGGGAATTTGAATCGTTCCCTCGGCGGGTCGATTTAAAAGCGCATTCAAGGCCGCTTCGGCCTTGCGCCGTTTGGCCTTGAGGCCGATCTCCACGTCGAGCAGTTTTGAGAGTTCGAGCTGGGCAAGCAGTACGTCTTGTTGCAGCCCCTTTCCGACCTTGTACTTCGTCTGCGCGATTTCGACAAATTGCATCAGCAGCGTTTTGTTTTGATTCAAAATGTGTAAGGCCCGCTCGACCTGAAACATCGACCACCATCGGGTTTTGACGCCTCGAATGATTTTTAAACGCATTTCCCGAAGTGCTTCCTCAGCACCCCCGGCCTGATGCTGTGCCGCTTCTTCTTTTAAGGCCAGCTTGCCGGGAAAGGGAAAACCCTGCATAAAACCCACCTGAAACTGCGTCATCGGCTCCTGATCCGTGTCGAAGCCGTCCGTGGGCAGATTGCGCGCATTGAGCATGAGCTGCGGATCCGGTAAAGCCCCGGATTGCGCGGGTTTTTGGGACAGCGCCTTTGCTAAGGAGGCCGCTTTCGCCAATGCGGGATTGTGTTCGAGTGCTTCGGAAAGGGCGGCCTCCAGACCAAGAAGCTTTACTGCTTCGAGTTTATTGCCCTCTTCCGCACTTCCTTCCACCGGGGAAAGAAAGAGTATAAAAAGGAATAGAAATAGCGTGAACCTAAAACAAAGCATTGCAGGATCTCCTGATTTCGCGCTCACGTGATCAGCTGTCTCTCTCCGGACGCGATAACGAAGTTTACAAGGTGTGTGTTGGACACAGGTCAAGCCTTTTTATCAAATTTATGATCGATAAAAAGACGTAAGGGTGCTTTATATGGGATTAGGAGAAGGTTGGAGGATGAAAGATCGCGGAGATCATCCCCTTTAGAGCGAATCGCTCTGACGGTGTCGGGTAATGTTTTGGATCAAACAATGCCTTTTGGTGCGACGGAGAAGGCGCGCTCAGGGTACTAAAATGGCAAGGATGTGAACAATCGATTCCCATTGTCTGGGTATTGGATTCCGAAGGAATTTGCTCATGTTGAATGAGGGTTGTGTTGGAGTACTTGTCCGCCAAAGGCGCGGCGGATGCCTTGGAACAGAGCACGGCATGTTGCGCGAAAAGCATGAAGACAATCAGAAGCGCTGTGATATGACTGAGACATTTTAGATGTTTTGTCCGTCCCATTAAGGTCCTTTCAAGAAAAATGCACAGCGGTCAATCTACGAAGCAAAAAAATATCGCTACAAAAATGATTCGCGACGCCTTTGCGTCACTCGTTTTTTTACTTATTCAATATCAAGGCGCCTCCCATGCTTTTTGCGCTTCTTTTTCCACCGCCAAGACCTCTCCCAAACAACAGCGTCCGGAGGGGTTTTTGATTTCGCAGGCGCAGTTGCCCGCCGCCACGTCCCGGCGAATACGCCCCCCCGAGGCGGACTTGCCCGTGCGTGTGATTTCATCGACAATCATTTTTTTACTGATGCCGAAACAATAACAGACCCACACGGGATCTTCGGTTTCTTTCAGACCGACGCGCACAATCAAATCACCCTTCTCGAAACACTGGCCGCTTTCGGGATGATAATAAACCGTGTCACAATCCGGTGCTTTGCAGAAACAGTAGCCCGCATCCTTGACTTCGCCGCGTTTGGACGAACGAATGAGATGACGGAGCGTTTCGGAATCCACCGATTGTCCTTTTTGTCTGTTTACGGGACAGACGCCGCCGCGGTGTTTTTTTTGTGCTGCGGGACTGCAACAGGCCATTTCAGGATTTCCCTTCACGTTCATTTCCGTCGCGCAGCGATTTGTCAACCGCGCAACATGCTTCCCTCGGTCGTTTCACCCAGGCATAGATGGTGATCCCGACGAAGACCGCCAGCGCAGGCAGCAGCACAACATCCAAGTAGGGCACGGCAACGCTCAAACCCAGGGTTCCGAGGGCGATGACCAAAATCGGGGTAAAACAACACAGCGCGGTCACGAGGGTGCCGGCGAGACCTGTTCGCAAGAGCGTGTTCGGAGATTTTTTATCCACGTGTCTTTCCGTCATCGGCGTCCAAGGATTCTAAAATCGGACAATCCTTGCTGGAAGCCTCGGGTGTTTTGCAGGCTTTTTTAAGTGCGACCAGGGTTGTCTTCATTCGCTGAAGCGACCCCAGTTTGCCGTCGATATCGATCAGTTTCGTTTCGATTTTTTCAATGATGTCACCACAGGTGGATGCGGGCTCCCGCTTCAGGACCAGCAGTTCGGCGACTTCCTCCAGGGTAAACCCGAGCGCCTTGGCGTGTTTGATGAAACGGATCCGCCGGACATCTTCTTGAGAGAACTGCCGGTAGCCCGACATCCGTCTCGGGGCTTTTGGAATCAAGCCCCGGCGCTCGTAGTAGCGGATGGTTTCGATGTGCACTTCTGCGGCTTTTGCCAGTTGTCCGATCGTCAACCCTGACATGATTTCCTCCTTTTTCCAAAAGCATAAACTCCGTACTAAGCTACGGAGTCAAGCGTTTTTTCATATTGGAAGATAAAGTGCTTGACGCCGGACT
>CALZIJ010000166.1 GCA_945787655.1 Nitrospiria bacterium
GGTTGAATGGAAAGATATTCAAATCCAAGTCGTACTTGAGTCGTTGCATCGATGTCAGACTCGGCTTTTGAGATCCCGGTGATAGGTGAAGTTTTTCCACTTGATCTTTCCAAAACGAAATCTTGCCACTCGGTTCGATATACATCAAAGGCTACAGTAAGCGCATCGGAATTCCGGTACGCCATACCGACGCCATAGGACATAGGCATTTCCAACTTGTTGGACTCTTTGGAATAAAATCTTTTACCGAGAAAGAAAGATCCTGTTGATATTGACCATGAGATGTCTTTGGTGACATCTAAGTCAGCCGTGAAAGGTGTTTTGAAAACCGCACCAACGGTAAGTTTTGGAGTGGCCCGCCATTGTGCTCCAAGGTTCATATTGAAACCATTGAAAGAGTTTTTCTTTTTTCGGTTCAAATTTATTGTTGTGCCAAAGGAATTAATTAATGTTTCCGTGGTTACTTCATTCCATTCATTCCCACCAAACAAGTCTTCCCAAAAGTTAAGGGTGAGTCCAAGAGAAAAATTCGGGGCAAGCCGAACGCCATATGCTAATCCAAGTGCCCCCAGTTCTCCATTCTGGCTGGTATTCGTCTGTCTGTTTTCTGTTACAAATCCCTCACCCAAGAGGAGAGAATAAGACCAATCACGATTAAAATCGAAAAGCTTTTGGTAATTCAACGCCACGATCATATCATGGTTAAAGGCAGTGAAAGGGATAGCGAGGCTCAAGAAGTTCAGATCATCGAAAGTAACGCTTTGTTTTCCTGAACCTCTAGGGTCAGCTCCGAAATGAATGTCCTCTTGCCGGTCAATATAGCACCACCAGCGGCACCGGCATCATCGGCAACAGCAATGAACGCCCCCCCCATACCCAGAGCCCTTGCCCCGGAGCCAACCGGATTCCAGGACCCGGGTAATTTAGTGGGTTCCTGAGTCTGGGCATGGGCGGGGCCTGCAAGCACGCTCAACAGCCCAGACAATAAGATATATATGCCGCACCAGAAGGGGGTCCTTGATGATCGTCTTTGTGAATTCATCTCATCTTCCATTTGATTCTCGGAGTCTATCGACCTCAAAATACGGAGAATTCCCCTGAACGGGGGTGTCCCTATGGAATGGTGACGGTATGAGGCCAGAGTTGAGGCGTAACATCAATAGAGATCGTCTCCACAGTTTTATGTTCTATTCCGTCCCTAACATCAATAAATTCTATATTGAAATCTCCTGGCGCATCGGACGCTATGGTCCAGTCAACATCGGGTGAAGGGCTCCTCCAAGCAACGAGGCTACCAGCAGGAAGATGAATAAATGCGTTTCTAAGGCGTTGCTGTCTTGAGTCAACGATTATGACATAGAACGTCCCCAGGGCCATTATGTACCTCCTGTTTTTGTTTTTTGTTTTGGCACAGAACCAGTATGCCTGCTTTGTCTAAGCTGCATCGGTGGCTCTTGTATCCATTCCACATAATTAATAAAAATAAGAAACCTATTTTTGAGTGGTTTTTCGACTTGCAAGGCCAATGACTTATAGTCTTCGCGTAAATTTCATAATAATACAGAATAGAGACTATAAGATGCCTCTTATCGTTGGCTAGAACAGTTTTCTGTCAACCAAAATTAAGGAGTGTCGGCCGAAGTCATACCCTTTTTTGTTATTAGTTGCAGGGATTAAAGAAAAAATTTTCTATATTTATTTTTGATCACAGTGCAGATTCCCTGAGTGGGCCATTAAACACCCTAAAGGCTTGGAAGGGATTTTTTTAAATCTAAGGTGAGGTCATGGCGTGTGCACGTTTCCGTGTCCGGTATAGTGACCGGTAAATCGATTGGGTCGTATCCTTCGGCCATAATAGTGAAAGTGTGGAGGCCTTTTTTTCGGGAATAAATAAAGTATTCAACAGGGCTTGGCATCCGAATCTCCACATCGGACGGTGGTTTGATAAAAACTTTTACTGGCTTTAAATTTACATCTGTAATGGTGCCATATATTACGCCAAAGTTAAATTCATGTTCGGGCATCTTGATCATGGTGTGACCTCCTTTTTTTTGTGTAATTGTTTTTATTTCCTAAATAATGAAAATTGAATATATTTTTTTTGGGGGGGGTGTGCCTGCGGCACTTGAGACAGTCCCCTCGTCGCTAAGCGTCTTGAAATTATTCATCCAAATATGATGTGAGTCTACTTTAATAGGTTTTTTTTCTCTGTCAAATTTAGACCAAAAAAACTCCCCCCCCCAAAAAAAAAAATTAGGAGCAAGGCTTTAATATGCAGAAACTTAATAATTTTTGAAATTATTGATTTTATTGTCATGGAGCAGCGTACGGGGAACTCTGCACCTTCTTCCATGCTGTCCTATGGTTGGAGAGGTACGCCCCTGAACACAAAAGGGTCAAGATGTAGTTAATAAGTGAGACCACCCTCCAGTATCCAGTTGGAATATTCCAGGCAATAGGAACGCAGGCGACAAGGCCGGATATGCCTGGTCCAATTTGGTACAGGTGCCGCGACCCACGTCGAAATGACGGATAGAGAAGGGCCTACCCTGTGATTGGGGTAGGCCCTTGTGATCTCTGATGTATGGGGATAATTGGAGTAATAAAAAG
>CALZIJ010000167.1 GCA_945787655.1 Nitrospiria bacterium
ACTCGGCATCGGCAACGTGCTGTCTTAATTCATCCATGACTTTCTTGCCGTCGAGCATCTCCCCTTTTTCCACGCTTTCCATGCCTTTTTTAATTTCGGTCTTGAGCCAGTCTTCACGAAATTGGTCAAGCTGTTCGTATTCACTGGCAGACAACACCACGGCAACAGGCTTGCCGTTTTTTTTAATGCCGACGGGCTCTTTTTGTACTTTCAAAAGCATTTCGCCAAATTCGCGCTTGGCATCGCTTGCAGTTAATGTTTCCATATTAAACCCCTTAATTTAATCATTTTAATTAATTTAATCATTTTAAGGGAGTTTGTCAAATGGAGTTTTATCTTTTAGACGTTCCTTTTTCCGACATCAAAACCCTTGTAAGGC
Source organism: Nitrospiria bacterium (assembly GCA_945787655.1). Classification (GTDB taxonomy): domain Bacteria; phylum Nitrospirota; class Nitrospiria; order SBBL01; family JAADHI01; genus JAADHI01. Next base: position 380 of record CALZIJ010000167.1, read on the forward strand.
AAATCTAAATAATCAACAGGTTAGATGTCGAGAAAAGGTATCGTGAAACAGAATGGACAGTTCTGCTCTACTTTTTAGCCTCAGTTTCCAGCGTTTACATTCGAGGATTGAAAGAATATTTCTTGAACACCGTTTCATATTGCGAGGTCCTGTCTTTCAAACGGTTTATAGGGAAATTGTAGGGGAGGTCGTGGCCAGACATTTGATGCTTTCCAATGAAGGATCAATCCGGCTATGATTGATCCTTAGGAGGGGAAGGCATGGCTGAAAAACTGGATGCGAAAGAAATCGCTTCTTTTGAAGAGGTGTTACTGGGTGAGGTCATTACAAATCAGGCCCTCATCAATCTTCTGGTTCAAAAAGGCATTTTGACGAAGGATGACCTTTTAAAAGAGATTCAGCGGCTTCGGGGGTAGGGGAGAGGCATGTGCGGCCGTTATGCCCAAAGCAAATCAGCGCGCGAAATCGCGTCTTTTTTTGAGGTCCTGACCTCGGCTGATTTTGAGCCGTCTTACAACATCGCAGCCGTCTTACAACATCGCACCTTCCCAACGTGCTCCCGTGATTCTGAATGCCGCCGGCACACGCGTTCTGGATGTGTATCGCTGGGGGCTGATTCCGTCCTGGGCCAAAGATCTGAAGCCTGGCTATAAAATGATGAATGCCCGCTCCGAGACGGTGGCTGAAAAACCGGCTTACCGGCGCCTGGTGAATTCTCGGCGCTGTCTGGTGCCTGCCGATACCGTGTATGAGTGGCAAAAATCGGAAGATCAAAAGACAAAGACCCCGATGCGGATTTTCATGAAAACCGAAACCCCCTTTGCGATGGCGGGGCTTTGGGAGGATTGGCGGGATGCTGAGGGGCGGCCGCTCAGGTCGTATACGATTTTGACGACGGCGGCCAACAGGCTTTTAAAGTCCGTGCATGACCGGATGCCGGTGATCGTACGGCCGGAGATGATCGAGGCCTGGCTGGATCCGGGGGTGAAGCTTGATGCGTTGCACGGGGTCTTTGATCCCTACCCGGAAGAGAACATGGATGTTTATCCGGTTTCGAGCGAGATGAACAGTCCGAGGCACAATGGTCCGGGGTGAGCCCTTTATTCATCCTCCTGAGGCCGGTTTTCTTGAATTTATCCTTGCATTTTCTCCACGCTATGTTATAAATACAATAATGATTCAGCGAAAGCGCCTTTCACAAATAGAATCCATGCTCTCCCGGCAGGCGGCGGTGGGCTTGTTGGGTCCGCGACAAGTAGGAAAGACGACCCTGGCCTTACAGATTGCCGAGTCGCGCCCATCGCTCTACCTGGATTTAGAATCCCCGAGTGATCGTGAAAAGCTGGCCAATGCAGAGCTGTATCTGCCCCGGCATGAGGACAAATTGGTGATCCTGGACGAGATCCAACGGGCGCCGGAGGTGTTCCAGGTGCTGCGCGGCATCATCGACCAGGGCCGCCGCAAGGGGCGGGGAACGGGACGGTTTTTGGTCTTGGGGTCCGCTTCTCAAGATCTGCTTCAACAATCTTCCGAAAGTTTGGCGGGCCGCATTGCCTATGCCGAGTTGGGCGGCTTGACGGCGCTTGAGGTGGATGCAGACCCGCTGAGCCAGGACCGGCTTTGGCGCCGGGGAGGCTTTCCGGAGAGCTTTTTAGCCAAGGATGAAAAGGACAGTGTGGCCTGGCGGGAAGATTTTATCCGGACCTATCTGGAGCGGGACATCCCTCAGCTCGGGCCGCGCATCCCCTCGGAAACCTTGCGGCGGTTCTGGACGATGCTGGCACACAACCAGGGCATGACGATCAATGGCGCCCGGCTGGCCGCGGCGCTCGGGGTGAGTGGACAAACCATTGGGCGTTATCTGGACCTGCTTGCCGATCTTTTGCTGGTCCGCAGGCTGCCGCCCTGGCGAAGCAATGCGGGCAAACGGATGGTGAAATCCCCCAAGGTCTATGTCAGAGACAGCGGCATGGTGCACAGGCTGTTGGGCATTGAAGATCACGAGGCCTTGCTGGGGCACCCGGTCGCGGGCGCAAGTTGGGAGGGTTTTGTGATTGAAACCTTGATCAGTGCCATTCAAGGGTATCCCGATGCCTATTTTTACCGGACCGCGGCCGGTGCGGAGATTGATCTGGTGCTGAATTTACCGGGACACCGCCGCTGGGCGATCGAGATCAAACGCAGTCTCACGCCAAAGGCCGGAAAAGGGTTTCATCATGGCTGCGCGGATGTCCATCCCGAGGCTCAATTTATCGTCTATCCGGGCAAAGAGCACTACCCCATCACGGCCGATCTTGCGGCCATCCCCCTGTGTGATCTGGCGCGGAAAATCGAACACGCGAGCCGGACGTCTTAAGGCGGGGGGCATGCGTCTTATTCAACTGACCCTTGCGGTTGTTCTCTTTCTTTTTCTGGCGGGGCCATCTTTTTCGGAAACCGAAAACGATTGTCATGATCGGGCGGCGGCTTTGACCTGGGAAAAGATGGTCAAGAAAGCGCCGAATGACCTGGACCTTCAGCGGCTTCATGCCTTGCGGTTGGGGATCTGCGAGAAGATTGAGAAGTGGTCTTTGTCTCTGGATCAGGGCGTTG
>CALZIJ010000168.1 GCA_945787655.1 Nitrospiria bacterium
GTCGGTATATTGATGAAAGATCTCCCTGATCTGCAGGGATACAGTTCGATAGGCGTCGAAGCGGGGGCGAACAAAAATCGCCTGGGGACAAAGCCGATAGGCACGGGCGCAGGACATCGCCGAACCAATGCCGAATCGCCGCGCTTCATAGGAGCAGGTTGCGACCACACCGCGGTCGCCCGGATCGCCGCCGACCACGACCGGCTTACCGCGCAATTGAGGGTTGTCACGCTGCTCAACAGCGGCGAAAAATGCATCCATATCGACATGGATGATCTTGCGCAACTCGCCACAGAGGGATTCTTCCTTTTTTTCTGCGTCAGACATGGCTTGCTCGTTAAAATTTCCCCGGGGCTCAGCGAGTTGATCTAGGTTTTCGTCCAAAATGTCACCCCCTGCAGGATTTATATAAGTGAAGGGGCAAACTGCCGAAACATGATGGTAACACTTGAACTACAACCTGTCCCTTTAGCCTACCAAAAACGAGCTTAAAGAAGGCCACCATTCCCAAGGAGGTCAAAATGAACGAGAGCCAGCCAAACCAGGTTTTTGAGCGAATTATTCGGCCTAAAGAGATTAGGGCCATTACCGGCTTGTCCAATACGACAATCTGGAGGATGGAAAAGGCAGGGACGTTGCCGAAGCGAGTAAAGCTTTCAGCAGGAGCCGTTGGATGGCTGTATTCTGCGGTCGCCACCTGGATGGCCTCGAGGGAAGCCGAAAAGCTTTAGAGAGTTGAACAGGCTGAAAAAGCCTGAACGAATATGCAGAATTTATTACGAATTTTGTTCAAGAGGTTACACGAGAGGTTACACGGAGAGATTTTGGTAAAAAAAGGAGTTAGCTGAAACCAGCTAACTCCCTGTTTTTATTTTGGAGCGGGAAACGGGATTCGAACCCGCGACCTTTAGCTTGGGAAGCTAAAAAATACCTCTTTTTTAGTGTTTCAAATCGTTTCAATTCAGTTCAAGGCCAACATGCAAGGCATTGTTTTTACTTTTGTTTTAGGCTATATTTATTTCTACTTGTTTCATGTTGTTTTTCTTATTGCCAACTGTCAAGGGGAACCCAAAAGGAACCCAAAAGGCAAAAGGAACCCACATGCCAAATTTCACTGATCGATATGTCCAATCCTTAAAACCCCGGGAGGCTCGTTACGATGTCCGGGACCGAGACGGCTTCACTCTTCGGGTTTCCCCTTCTGGCCGCAAAAGCTTTGTTTACATCTACACTATCAACGGCAAAAAGAGACGTCACAAGATCGGAGACTATAATCCCCCGCACTTTAGGCTTACCGATGCTCGGCAAGTCCACCGTGAATTAGTCATCCTAAAACAGAGCGGCATGGACCCTGCAGAACAAAGGCAGCAGGAACAAACGAAAAAAGAAGGGCTGACCGTTGAAAAGTTGGCCGATATGTATATGCAGCGATATGCCAAACCAAATAAAAATTCCCCTATGGGGAAACCGTCTTGCTTCCGAAATCACCAAGCGGGATGTAGTGGAATTGATAAACGGCATTGTGGACCGGGGAGCCCGCCGATGGAGTAACATTTCCCTGACCATCATCCGCAAGATGTTCGAATTTGGGGTGGACCAGGCATTTCTTTCTGAATCTCCCTGCGAAACTGTGAAATCCCAGGTTAAAGACAAGCCCGGGGAACGCAATCTAGATGCAGCCGAATTAAAAATTCTATGGGAAGGAATTGCTGACACCAACATGTCTGAGGTTGTGAGGCGGGCATTGCAGACAGTCATATTGCTGGGCCAGCGCTCCAATGAAATATTAGGGATGTCCTGGGAGGAAATACAGGGACATTGGTGGGCAATTCCGGCTGTCAGGATGAAAAACAAGAAAGAGCATAGGGTGTATTTGCCCCCACTTTTTTTCGACCTCGTTGGCCACCCAGGGACAGGGCTGGTTTTCCCTTCGCTCAATGAGGGCAAAGTCATGCACCATAACGCCCTCTCCCAAGCCACAAAGCGTTTGCTCGATAGGGTCAATAAAGACAGGAAGAAAAAGGATTTACTTCCGGTGGAATCATTCTCTCCACGTGACCTCCGGCGCACCATGGCAACCCAACTCGCGGAGTTAGGGATCGATCAGTTTATAATCGGCAAAGTGTTATCCCATACGGAAAAAAGCGTCACTGGCAGGCACTATAACAAGTACCATTACGACAAGGAGAAGGAAGCGGCTATGCGCGCCTGGGAAGCGCGGCTACGGGAGATCGTAAAATAAACAGAGGGAGGCGGGGGAACCCGGTCTTTTCCAAGCCAGCCTGAACCATAATGCGCCATGTTGACGAAAGGGCTCCATGCTCCATAGCTGAATAATGCCGAGACGTATACCCACCCCGGGGCGAATCGATGTCAAATACATAACCCATCGAGACATTAATGGTTTACTTGAGGCATTACTAGGCAGGCCTTCGAAAAACCTGAGAAATCACACAAAGAACATCCATGTCATTTTCAGCTTGGCTTTTATCCCGGGATAGCAACCTTTCTCTGCTTTTTACTCGGCCAAAGTTCTCGGATATCATTTTTCATATCGGGACCAAAAACTAGATTTGCGGCGATGTGTCTGCCTCAGATCATAGAAATAGGTCGAATGCGGCATGACATCCCGCCAGTTCGTGACCTTTCCGGCAAGCTTTATGATGGTGATGAACTTA